>SYAP01000298.1 GCA_005787565.1 Verrucomicrobiaceae bacterium
GGGAGTGCGACGACTGAGGGCGGGTGCGGGCGGGCGGCGGCGTTGGGTGTGCGGTTTTTCGCTGGAGTGGGGAACGAGGTGGAGCCGTGTCCGGCGCGGATGGGTGAGGTGGTGCGGGTGGATGTTTCCGGCATGATCAAGCTGCCGGAGATGGTGGCGGCGTGCGATGTGGACAATCCGCTGTTAGGTGAACGCGGGGCGACGGCGGTGTTTTCAAGGCAGAAGGGTGCGCGGGAGGATGATCTAACGGGATTGGAGGCGGCGATGGCGCGGGTGGTGGAGCTGAGCGGTGGCGAAGGGGTGGCGGCGATGCCGGGAGCGGGGGCTGCGGGTGGATTGGGGTTCGGGCTGATGCATTTCACGCGGGCGAGGCTGGAGTCGGGATTTGATCTGGTGGCGGATTTGTTAGGGTTGGAGGAGCGGTTGGGGAGTTGTGATGGTTTGCTGACGGGTGAGGGATCGCTGGATATCCAGAGTCTTTCCGGGAAGGGGCCGGTGGGGTTGGCGAAGTTGGCGCAACGGCGCGGGGTGGTGGCGATGGCGTTTTGCGGGCAGGCGGATGAGGCGGCGAGGGGGAGTGGGATTTTCCGGTCGATTCATGCGTTGGCTGATACGGGATTGCCGCTGGAGGTTTTGATCGCGAGGGCGGGGGACTTGCTTGCGGAGCAGGTGGAGCGGGCGATGAAGGGTTTTTGATCTAACAAACTTTATGAAAAAGCACGCATTCATCACGGAGAACGAGTCGATCAAGGAGGATTTCAAGGGGCGGACGAACCATTGGGTTTGCCGTCCGGAGATTGCGGAGACGAAGGGTTTGCAGATTTGCCGGGCGATATTGCCCGCGGGGGAGGGGCATCACTTTCATCATCATCCGGAGTTGGAGGAGGTGATTTATGTGTTGGAGGGCGAGGTGGAGCAGTGGGTGGATCGTGAAAAGCGGGTAATGAAAGCGGGAGAGGTGGCGCATATTCCGGCTGGGGTGGTGCATGCGACGTTCAACGCGTGGGATGGTGATTCGGTGATTTTGGCTATTTTGGCGCCTGCGGCGTGCGAGGGACCGTTTCTGGTGGATGTGAGTGCGGAGGAGCCGTGGTGTTCGCTGAGGGCTTGAAGAAAGAACGTGACGGGGCCGGAAGTAGGTGGAAGATTCCGCCAACTCATGAAGACTCCATCACCCATTTCAAAGGGCGCCGTCACGATCGGCGCGGCCATTTTCGGATCGCTTCTGATTTTTGCTGCAGCGCCGGATAGCATCGAGCCGATGGGCTTGAGTTTCGGGGAAAAGAAGGCGGATCAGCTGCGGGTGTTGTTGGTGGGCTCGGGGAGTTCGCATGATTTCCCGAAGTATTTCCTGGGGACGGATTTGCAGACGTTGAAGGCAGCGGGAGGGATGGATGTGGCCGCCACGCCGAATCTGGATGAGGCGTTGAAGTTGGCTCCGGAGGCGGACGTGATTGTTTTCTCAGGGAATCATCCGCAGTGGGGGCGTGCGCCATTTCAGAAGGCGCTGAATGATCATGCGGATGCTGGGAAGGGATTGGTGATTTTGCATGCGGGGGCGTGGGTGCATCCGTGGGAGGGATACAATCAGCGCTTTGTGGCGGGCGGCTCGGCGGGGCACGGTTATGGTGAGATCGAGGTGACGGTGAAGAATGCGGAGCATCCGGTGATGGCGGGGGTGCCGGCGACTTTCAAGATCACGGATGAGAGTTATCACCACCAGTTCGGTGAGGGGGCGAAGGTGGAGATTCTGGCTGAGAATGCTGCGGATGATCGCACGAAGGTGCCGCATGCGAGCGTGTGGGTGGTGAAGGATGAGAAGGCGAAGATTGTCTGCATCACGCATGGCCACGCGGCTGAGGCGCATGACAATCCGGCCTATCAGAAGGTGATCGCGAACGCGGTGAAGTGGGTGGCGAAACGCTGATGTGTGATCGGTCAGCGTGGGAAGAGGATGCAGATGGGAGCCGGGCAATCGACGGTTGAGGTTGGGGCTCCGAGTTTGCCGGTGGCGGGATCGAGGGGGAGCACGCTGATGGTGTTGGATCCTTGATGGCCGCAGAGGAGCCATTTGCCGGAGGGGTCGATGGCGAAGTGGCGCGGGGTTTTTCCGCCGCAGGGGGCGTGTTGGACAAAGGTGAGTTTGCCGGTTTCCGGATCGCGGGCGTAGACGACGATGGAGTCGTGGCCGCGGTTGGAGCCGTAGACGAATTTTCCGTTGGAGTGGACTTCGATTTCGGCGGTGGTGTTCTGGCCTTTGAAATCGGCGGGGAGTGTGGGGACGGTCTGAATTTCTGTTAGTGTGCCCTTTTCCGCGTTGTAGGATGCGGCGAGTATGGTGTTGTCGAGTTCGTTGATGACGTAGGCGTGTTTTTCGTCGGGTGAGAAGTCCATGTGGCGGGGTCCGGCACCGGGTGCGGATTTGAGGCCGACGGGGTTGTGTGGGCGGATGACGGAGGTTCCGGCGTCGAACTGATAGACGAGGGTGGTGTCGAGACCGAGGTCGGGGACGAAGAGGTGTTTGTTGGCTTTGTCGAAGTAGAGGCCGTGGGCGTGGGGGCCGTCCTGGCGTTGGGTGTTGGGGCCTTCTCCCTTGTTGAGGATGATGCTGGCGGCTTTGCCGGGGAGTCCGTCCTTGTCGAGGGTGATGGTGACGATGCTGCCATCGCCGTAGTTGGCGACGGCGAGGGTTTTTCCGGTGGCATCGACGACGAGGTGGCAGGGGCCGCGTCCGCCGCATGAGGCATCGGCGAGGAATTTCAGCGAGTGGTCGTCGGCGATGGAGAAGGCGGCGACGGAGCCGGAGCCGTTAGGGAAGGGTTTTTTGGGGTTGCCGATGGAGTAGAGGATGGGTTTTTCCGGATGGAGGGCAAGGAAGCCAGGGGAGTTGTATTCGGCGGCGAGGGTGGGGGCGGTGAGTTTGCCGGAGGCGGCGTCGAAGTCCGCGCGGTAGATGCCTTTGGCATCGCCACCGCCGGTGCCGATGAAGACTGGGGCGGCGGTGAGCGGGAGGACGAGGAAGCCGAGCGGGAGGTGGAGCAGATGGCGCATTGGGTGAAAACGGTGAATGGGCGGTGGATGTTTCGGCGAGTTCGGAGTGGGGTGGGTGATTCGCCCTTGCGGGTGAAACAATCGGGGGCTTTGGTGACGTATCGGGTCAAGATTTCATGATGTTTCCTCGATTGGCATTTTTCGCATTGGTTGCGGTGGTTTTTCCTGCTTTGTGTTTCGCGGAGGAGGTTCGGTTCAACCGCGACATTCGGCCGCTTTTGACGAAGCATTGCACGGCGTGCCATGGCGGGGTGAAGGAGGCGGGGGATGTGTCTTTCATTTTCCGTGAGAAGGCCTTGGGGAAGGGTGAGTCGGGGAATGCGACGATTGTTCCGGGAAAGCCGGAGTTGTCGGAGATGGTTCGGCGGATCAAGAGCAGCGATCCGGATGAGGTGATGCCGCAGCCGAAGCACGGGCCGCCGCTTTCGAAGGAGGAGATCGCGCTGGTGGAGCAGTGGATTCGCGAGGGTGCGAAGTGGCAGGATCATTGGGCGTTCATGCCACCGGTGGATTCGGGTGCGCCGAAGGTTTCCAACAGCGGGTGGGTTTCGGTGCCGTTTGACGCGCATGTTCTCGGTCGGTTGGAGCGGGAGAAGCTTGCTCCGTCCCCGGAGGCGCCGCCGGCGGAGTGGTTGCGGCGGGTTTCGTTCGATCTAACAGGAGTGCCGCCGTCGATGGAGGAGCTTGCGGCCTTCGAGGCGGCCTTTGCGGCGGATGCGAATGGCGCGCGGGTGGCGGTGGTGGATCGTTTGTTAGGTTCGCCGCGGTTTGGCGAGCGTTGGGCGGCGATGTGGTTGGATCTGGCGCGTTATTCCGACACGTATGGGTTTGAGAAGGACCCGCACCGTGATATCTGGCCGTTCCGGGATTGGGTGATCCGGGCGTTCAATGCGGACATGCCTTACGATCAGTTCACGATCGAGCAGTTGGCGGGGGACTTGCTGCCGAATCCGACGGCGGACCAGCGGTTGGCGACGGCGTTTCATCGCAACACGCAGACGAATACGGAGGGTGGGACGGACGATGAGGAGTTCCGGGTGGCGGCTGTGATCGACCGGGTGAGCACGACGTGGACGACGTGGCAGGCGACGACTTTCGGATGTGTGCAGTGTCATTCGCATCCGTATGATCCGATTCCGCACGAGGATTTCTATCGGTTCGCGGCGTTTTTCAACAGCAGCGAGGATACGGATCTGGATGATGATTTTCCGAAGATGCGGATCGCGAATGATCCTGCGTTGAGGGATGAGGCATCGTCGTTGGAGGTGCGGTCGCGGGCGTTGCGGCAGCAGATCAATGAGGGTGGGAGTTCGCTGGCGGCATCGACGGCGGATTGGTGGCGGTTCAAGGCGGATCAGTTCGCGCCGACGCATGGGAAGTTGATTGCTGGTGATGATGGGATTGTTCGTGCGGAGGGGACGTTTCCTGCGGGGAATATCCACAAGGTTTCCGGGCCGGCGCAGGGTTTCACGGCATTGAGATTGCAGATTTTGCCGGAGAGTGATGATCCGAAGAAGTGGCCTGAGCGGGGGTCGTTCGTGAATGAGTTTACGGTGAATTTAGTGGATGCCGCGGGAGTGGCGACGAAGGTGGAGATGAAGGAGGTATTTGCGGACTTCCTGGCAGGGCCGCATGAGCCGAATGCGGGCGGGAATGTTGGGGATTATCCGAAACTGCATTCGCCGCGATGGTTCGTGTTTGTGCCTGCGGCACCGGTGGTGGTGGCGGAGGGTGTGCGGTTGGAGGTCTCGATGCGGCAGGGGCTTTCGACGACTGGGAATCAAGGGACACCGGTGAGGCGGTTCGCGGTGGATTTTTCCAACAGGCCGGAATGGACGGCGGTGGTGCAGGATCCGGCGCGGGCGGCGCAGTGGGCGGAGTTGGGGCAGATGCGGCAGCGGCATGGGCAGATTCCCGGGATGGATGTTCCGGTGATGCTGGAGCGGCCTGCCGCGGGGGCGCGTGAGACGCGGGTGTTTGCCCGGGGCAACCGGTTGACGAAGGATGATGCGGTGAAGCCGGGGTTGCCGTCGTTGTTGAGTTCGGAGCTGCATGATGCGGCGGCAACGCGGCTTGATATGGCGAAGTGGCTGGTGGATGGAGAGAACCCGCTGACGGCGCGGGTGTTGGCCAACCGCTTGTGGGGTGAGATGTTCGGTATCGGGATTGTGGAGACTGCGGAGGACTTCGGGACCTCGGGCACGCCGCCGACGCATCCAGAGCTGTTAGATCATCTGGCGTTGAGATTGCAGGGGGAGCACAAGTGGTCGATGAAGTCGTTTTTGCGGGAGATCGCGCTTTCATCGACTTACCGGCAGTCGCATCGGGTGAGTGGTGATCTGGCGAAGCGTGATCCGATGAACAAGCTGCTGGCGCGGGGTCCGCGGTTGCGTTTGACGGCGGAGATGGTGCGGGATCAGGCGCTGGCAGCGGGAGGATTGCTATCTGCGAAGATGCATGGGCCACCGGTGTATCCGCCACAGCCTGCGGGGGTTTGGAATGCTGTTTACAGCGGGATGGCGTGGAACGAGTCGCAGGGCGAGGACCGGTATCGGCGTGGGATTTACACCTACTCGCGGCGGACCAGCGGATTTCCCGGGTTTCTAACATTCGATGCGCCGAGCCGTGATCTTTGCACCGCGCGGCGGATTTCCACCAACACGCCATTGCAAGCGTTGGTGACTTTGAATGATCCTGCGCACCTTGAGGCGGCGAAGGCGTTGGTGAAGCGGATGACTGGGCATTCCGGGGATTTGCGCGAGCGTCTTGCGTTTGGATACCGGGTGGTCACGCAGCAGTCCGCAACGCCGGCGATTCTGGATGATCTTGCGAAGTTGCATGCTGATGCTCAGAGCGAGTATGCCGCGACGCCAGCGGAGTCGGCCAAGTTGGGAGCAACACCGGATGAAGCGGCACTGGTGTTGGTAGGCAATACGCTGCTGAATCTTGATTCCGCCCTAACCAAATAGATATTACGACCATGATTCCGGAACTTGAATACACGCGGTTGCAGCATGTGACGCGGCGCCATTTCCTGTCGAAGTGCTCGACCGGTTTGGGTGCGATGTGGCTTTCGACGTTGGCGGGCAAGGTTTGGGGAGCATCGGGGCCGTTGGTGAAGGATGCGGCGAATCCGTTCGCGCCGGCGATGCCGCATTTCGCGCCGAAGGCGAAGCGGGTGATCTATCTGCACATGGCGGGTGCGCCGTCGCAGCATGAGTTGTTTGATTACAAGCCGGAGCTTGCGCGGCTTGATGGGAAGGAGTGCCCGAAGGAATTCCTTGAAGGGAAGCAGTTCGCATTCATTCAGGGTGTTCCGAAGATGTTAGGTCCGCAGTTTCCGTTCAAGCAGCATGGGCAGAGCGGTGCTTGGGTATCGGACCGGTTGCCGCATTTCAGCTCGGTGGTGGATGATGTGTGTTTCATCAAGTCGATGCACACGGACCAGTTCAATCATGGTCCGGCGCAGTTGTTGGTGCATACGGGATCGCAGAATTTGGGGTCGCCATCAATCGGGGCGTGGGCGACATACGGGCTAGGAACCGAGAACCAGAATTTGCCTGGATTCATCGTGCTGACATCGGGCGGGAAGAACCCCGATGCGGGGAAATCGGTGTGGGGGGCGGGGTATCTGCCGTCGGTCTATCAGGGTGTGCAATGCCGATCGCAGGGTGAGCCGGTGCTTTATCTGCAGAATCCGGACGGGGTTTCCAGTTCGCAGCGGCGGCGGACGCTTGATGCGCTGGACAAGATCAACCAGCGGATCGCGCAGGAGGTTGGTGATCCTGAGACGCTGACGCGGATCGCGCAGTATGAGATGGCATTCCGGATGCAGACGCATGCGACGGATGCGTTTGATCTGAAGGGAGAGTCGGAGAGTATTCACCAGATGTATGGCACGGAGCCGGGGAAGGAGTCGTTTGCGAACAATTGTTTGCTGGCCCGGCGTTTGGCGGAGCGAGGGGTGCGTTATATCCAGTTGTTCCATTGGGGGTGGGATTCACATGGAGCGGGGGCGAACGAGGCGCTCAATGCGGGATTCAACGACCGATGCAAGGAGGTTGATCAACCGATGACCGCTCTGTTGAAGGATCTCAAGCAGCGCGGGTTGCTGGATGATACGCTGGTGATCTGGGGAGGTGAGTTCGGGCGCACGCCGATGCGTGAGAACCGTGGTGGCAGCGAGATGCAGCTTGTGGGACGCGACCACAATCCGGGGTGTTTCACGATCTGGATGGCGGGTGGGGGGATCAAGCCGGGTCTGAGTTATGGTGAGACCGATCCGATTGGTTATGAGGCGATGAAGGATAAGGTTTCTGTGCATGATTTGCATGCGACGATTCTCGACCGGATGGGATTTGATCACGAGAAGCTGAACTATCCGGCGCAAGGTGTTCCGCAGCGGCTTTCCAATATCACCAAGACTGGGACGCGGGTGGTAAAGGGAATTCTGGCGTGAGAGTTGGAGGGTTCTGCTTGCGGGTAGGGCAGTAAGGGTGGGTTTGGGATTAGACGAAGCATTGACTCGCCAAACGGGGGCGGGTTGGTGGAGGGGAAAGGTGATCTTGCAATGATAGAAGCGGGGGTTGTTGGCTGTAGCGGTGTGCCCGATGGTTTGATGGGGTTAACCTGATTTTGATGATGCGTTTGTTGTTTTTCATTGCGGCTTTGTTTTTGTCATCTCTTGCAGCGCAGGATGCGGGTGGGGATTTGAATCTGGGGGATCGGGTGCGTCCGTTGCCGGGGGCGAATCGGTTCGAGTTGAGCGACCATTTTGTTTGGTGTGGGGCACCGGTGAAGGGGCCGGATGGGAAGTATCATCTGTTTTATTCGCGCTGGCCGGTGAAGGTGGGATTTGCGCCGGGGTGGGCGATTCATTCGGAGATTGCGTATGCGGTGTCTGACGGGCCGGCGGGGCCTTTCCGTCATGTGAATGTGGCGCTGCCGAGGCGAGGGGTGAATCCGGCCACGGGTAGGAAGTATTGGGATGCGGACGTGACGCACAATGCGAACGCGTTTTTCCACGAGGGTAAGTATTATCTTTATTACATGGGAAATCATGGGGACGGGAAAAGTTATCCGATGCACCGGAACCACCAGCGGATTGGTGTGGCGTGGGCGGAGAATCCGGTAGGTCCGTGGACCAGGTTGGATGAGCCGATCGTGAGTATCAGTGCGGATCGGAAGGTCTTTGATTCATTGTGTGTGACGAATCCTGCGGCGTGCGTGCGGCCGGATGGTGGGGTTCTGTTGGTTTACAAGGCGGTGGAGATTCAGGAGGGGAAGGAGATGGGAGGAAAGGTCCGGTATGGGGTTGCGATGGCGGATCATCCGGAGGGGCGTTATGAGAAGAGGGCGGGTCGGATTTTCGAAGCGGAGAAACCCGGGGCGCATTGGATGGTGGCGGAGGATCCGTTCATTTTTCACAGCCGGAAATATGGGGACCGTTACTATGCGGTGACGCGTGATGTGGTGGGGACCTTCACCGGGGCGGAGGGTGGGATCTGTCTGTTTGAGTCGGTGGATGGCTTGGATTGGCGTCCAGCGAAGCATCCCTCGGTGTTGGGTGGGCGGTTTCGATTGGAGGGGGGTGGGCTGAGCGATTTCAAGATCGAGCGGCCGGCGTTGTTGATCGAGGAGGGCGAGCCGACTTATCTGTTCGGGGCGACGGACGGCTATCTGAAGGTAGGGAAGATCAGCAGCAACGTGCAGATTCCGCTGATCGGTCCTTGATTTCCATCGCATTTGAGTGGAACGGTTGAGGTGCCGATGTTTCCTGCTTTCCATGGCAGCGAATCGCGTGTGTTGTTCCGGTGTTCGCAGGATTGGCGCGGTGATTGCGTGACAAGTGCGAACGAAATCCCAAAACCCAGTGAACCGGTGAAATCCCATTGTTTTTCCAAGCCCTCGTTCCGAGTTCATGTGGTGGCCGTGATCGGTTTCCTTTTCGGGCTGATGAGGTTGCCTGTTGACGCATTCACGCCGGTGGATCCTGATGATGCGCTGGGGATATGGGATTTCAACAGCACGGCTATTGCCGGGCAATCGGCGGATCTGCTGATGGGGGTTCCGATTGTCTATCAGGGAGGGACTACTTTCAGTTCCAACGGTGGCGGGCGTTCGGAGCAGGCAGGTGATCGGGCGATGAATTTCGGCACATCCGGGAGCAATTCGGCGACGATTAGCGATGCAGCGTTCATGGCGTTGTTGAACAGCCGGAATTTGGCGGGTGACCAGTTGAGCGTGGTGATGTGGCAGCGGTGGAATACGGCGGTGAGCAATTCCTCCTCGATTTGGTTCAATTCTGCGTCGGCAACTGGGACGAATCGTGGATTTCAGGTTCATCTTCCATGGGGTGACAATAACATTTATTTTGATACGTCCGGTTGTTGTGCGGTTCCAGCGCAGAGGTTGTCGGTGAATCCTTCCAATAGCTGGCAGAACTGGACGCACGTCGCATTGATCAAGAATGGTGGAGCGAAGCAGATTTGGATCAATGGGGTGATGGTGGCTTCGCAGAGTTCAGGAGTTTCGGCACTTCTGGGTGACTGGACGAGTGTTTTGTTAGGTCAGCAGGGTGGTTCTTCAACGGGAGGGCTGAAGGGGATGATTGATGATCTGGCGATTTTTTCGACGGCGTTGGATTCATTGCAGATCGCGGAGCTGGCGTCGGGTGCGAGTCCGTCTTCGATTCTGGTTCCGTTGTCGGAGTTGCCACCACAGATCACTTCGTTGGTTCCCGCGGCTGGGACGACGTTTCATCCGGTGGGGGGTGGGCTTGGATTTTCGGTTCAGACGGTTTCGCCGAACACGGTTGGGACGGGTGGCATCCGGTTGTTTTTGAACGGGGAGGAGATTACGAACACGTTGAGCATCGGCGGAACGGCGCAGAGCCGGACGGTGACCTCGAGTTTCGCGCTGTTGCCGAACCGGTTTTATAGCGTGCGGGCGGAGGCGACGGATCAGGAGAGCCGGACGGGTGTTGGGAGTTGGACGTTTGATACTTCGGATCCAGCGACGACGCTGAATCATCCGGCGTTGAATCTGCCATCGATGGCGGAGGCCAGGGTTTCCGGTTCCGGGGCGGCGCTGGCATCGTTGGTCGATGGAAACGCGGCGACGTTTGGAGTGACTGCGGATGTGGAGGGGGCCTACATCGAGTTGGAGTTGGATCGGAAGGTGAGGACATCGCGGATCGATCTAACCGCACCGATGGGTGCGGAGTATGATGGGATTCTGGATGGGGCTCGGTTGCGGGTGTATGGATTGGACGAGCAGTTGCTTTATGAGGGGATGGTGCCATCGGTGGAGCCCGGGGGGACGTGGGCGTTTTTCCTGCCGCTGGGGATTGATGCGCGGTTGATGCGGATTGATCATCCGAGCGGACAGTTGAATGGTTTGGGTGATCATCGGTTGGGATTGGCGGATTGGCGTGTGATCGGAGACCCGTCGCCGGAAGCGGGTCCGTTGAATTTGGCGGCGATCGGGGTTGTGACGCAGTCTTCGACGAACGGTGCGAACGCGGCGAGTCTGGCGATTGATGGGAACTGGGCGACGAGCAGCCAGACGCAGAATTTAACGGACAGTCACTGGTTGCTGACGTTGGATCGGGAGCGGCCATTGACGAGGATTGAGATTGTCGCGCCGAACGGGACGACTTCGACGCGGGTTGGCGGGTTGGTGATGCGTTTGCTGGATGCTGATTCCAACACGGTGGCAAGTGCGACGGTGAGTCACCCCGGCGTGGGTGGGACGTGGGGTTTCGATGTTCCGGCCAACACAGCGGATGTGAAGTTTGTGCGGATCGGTTTGGAGAACAACGCGACGAACGGATTTGGAGACCGCGTGGTTTCGCTGGGTGGGGTGAATGTTTTCACGGGGATCAATCATGCGCTGAACACGCCGTCCTACATGGTTCGTCTAACGGATTCGTTGCCATCGCCGGCGTTGGCGAACGATGGGAACCACGCGACGTTTACAGAGACGACGACTGCGACAGTGGACGGGTATTGGGAGACGGATCTGGGGCAGGAGCGGGCGCTTTACAGCGTGCGTGTGGTGGCGTTTGACAGCGGGGCGGACCAGCAGCGGCTTACGCATGCGACGTTGCGGTTGTTTGATGAGAATCACGAGTCGGTTTTCTCGAAGAAGCTGAGCGGGACGTCCGCTGATTTCGACATTGCTTTGCCGGGGCCGGTTTCTGCGCGATATGTGCGTGTAGGATTGGAGAACAAGGAGCGGACTTCGGCGAATGGCGGGATCGAGTGGTTGTTGCGGTTGAGGGAGGTGCAGGCGTTCGGAGTGAATGCAGGGGTGATTGGGATTCCATCGTTTGTGGCGACACCGGCTTCGATTCTCGGTGGTGAGATGACGACGCTGACGTGGCAGGAGGAGGATTTGAGGAGGCTTGCGCTTTATCCGGGATTCGGCTCGGTGGGGGAGTTTGTGGATGCTGAGGGAGCGGGATCGGTGATGGTGTCACCTGCGGTGACGACGGAGTATTTGTTAGTGGGAGAGAATCATGATGGTCAGGTGACGCGGGCGGTGACGGTGGTGGTGGACGGGCAGATGTTGCCGGTGAGGGTCAGCGAGTTTGTGGCGTCGAACCAGTTCTCGCTAACAGACGGGTATGGACAGGAGCCGGATTGGATCGAGTTGCACAATCCGAACGGGGTTGCGGTGGATTTGACTGGGCACGGGTTGAGTGACTCGGCAGGGAATCCGTTCAAGTGGGTTTTCCCGGGCGGGACGACGATTCCGGCGAACGGGCATTTGATTGTTTTTGCTTCGGGTGATCCGATTTCGGTGGATCCGTTCGGGAATCTGCATTCGAATTTCAGTCTTTCGGCCTTGGGAGAGTCGGTGGTTCTAACCGCTCCTGGCGGGCAGGTTCTGGATGCGGTTTATGATTATCCCGCCCAGCGCGATGATCTGGCTTATGGGCGGGCTTTGGATGGGACGACGGGTTATCTAACACCGACGCCGCGCGGGCACAATCTGGCGGAGCGTGTGGAGGGTTGGCTGGCGGCCCCGGTTTTCAGTCATGCGCGTGGGTTTTATGATGCCGCGTTTTCGTTGACGCTGAGTCATCCGGATCCTGCGGCCGAGCTGTTGTATTCGACCGACGGGACGGAGCCGTCTGTGCCTTATGTGGGGCCGATCGCGGTGAACGGATTGGTGGCGGTGCGAGCGGGAGTGAGGCGGGCAGGTTATGTTTCGCCGGCGACGGAGACGCATACCTATCTGTTTCGCGACAGCGTGATGAGTTCGCCGCTGATGAATACGACCTACACGCAGGGGGCGCTATCGACGAGGTTGCGGAATGGTCTGACGCAGATTCCGACGATTTCTCTAACAGTTCCGACGTTGCCGGATGATTACATCGAGCGTCCCGCGTCAATCGAGGTGTTTTTGCCGGATGGTTCTCCGCCGGTGCAGGTGAACGCGGGGCTTGCGCGGTTTGGTGGTGCGTGGACGGCTTTCGCGAAGAAGAGCTATCGGGTTCGTTTCCGGTCGGAATATGGGGCGAAGAAGCTGGAGTCGCCGTTGTTTCGCGGTTTTGACAACGGGATGCCGGCGTTGGACCGGATTGACACGCTTGATCTATCGGCGGGGAATCATGATGCGGTGGAGCGCGGGTTTTACATGTCCAACCGGTTCGTTGAGGACACGATGTTGGAGATGGGGAGTCTGAATCCGCACGGGAGGTATGCGCATGTTTACATCAACGGCGTTTATTGGGGGCAGTATAACGCGCATGAGCGGTTGGATGATGATTTCCTGGCGG
The DNA here is from genome assembly GCA_005787565.1 of Verrucomicrobiaceae bacterium. Taxonomy (GTDB): domain Bacteria; phylum Verrucomicrobiota; class Verrucomicrobiia; order Verrucomicrobiales; family Akkermansiaceae; genus Luteolibacter. The sequence goes on from SYAP01000298.1 coordinate 12,839, forward strand.
GGTATCTGGGTGGGAGTGATGACGATTATCTGGTGGTTCGAGGCAACGACAACGTGGGGGACAATTTCGTTACGGGGACGCCGGATCCGGACAAGCGGGCGGCGTGGGAGACGGTGCGGGCGAACCGCAACTCGTATATGGCTGTTAGGGATCGGTTGGATGTTCCGCATTTGATCGATTTCATGCTGGTTTGGTTCTATGGGAACAACGAGAGCGAGTTCCGGGCTGCGGGGCCTGATGCTCCGGGGACGGGTTTCAAGTTCTGGCTGGCGGATGCGGACGGGTTTTTGCGGACGAGTGCGTTGACGTTGGACCGGACGAATAATTCCGGGCCTGGCGGGTTGTTCGGAGCGTTGGTGAGCGAGGGGCATCCGGATTTCAGGATGTTGCTGGCGGACCGGATTCACCGGCATTTTTTCAATGGCGGTGCGTTGACGCCGGAGAGGAATCTGGCGCGGTTGAACAAGCGGATGGCGGAGATTCAGGACAGCCTGATCGCGGAATGCGCGCGTTGGGGGTACCGGACACCAACGAATTGGGAGAGTGCCGCGCAGACGATCCGGACGGGGTTGTTTCCGCAGCGGACGACCAATTTGCTGAACTTGCTCAAGACTCGGGGGTTTTATCCGTCGGTGAACGCGCCGGTGTTCGGGAAGCATGGAGGGAGTGTGGCGACTGGGGAGGCGGTGACGATTTCCGGTAGTGCGGGCACGCTTTACTACACCGTCGACGGCACGGATCCGCGGTTGCCGGGAGGAGGCGTATCACCGAATGCATCCACTGCGGTGACGACTACGACGACCTTGTTCCCGGTGGGATCGAGCTGGAAATACCGGGATATTGGTTCACTGCCGGCGGCCAACTGGGCTTCTCCGGCGTATGATGATTCGACTTGGCCGGCGGGGAACGCGCCGCTCGGATATGGGACGGGTGATGAAGGGACCGTTGTGAGTTTCGGACCTAACAGCGGATCGAAGTATCCCACGACGTATTTTCGGAAATCGTTCAATGTGACCAATCCCGCATCGATCACCGGATTGTCGCTGGGTCTGGTGCGAGATGACGGAGCGGTGGTTTACATCAACGGGACGGAAGTTGTCCGGTCCAACATGCCAACGGGCACGATCGGTTATTCGACGCTTGCGTCTTCGGCGATTGAGGGAAACAACAAGTTGACGGTGAATTCCTTCAGCATTGCTCCGGGAGTCCTGGTGGCTGGAAACAATGTGATCGCGGTGGAGGTTCACCAGGTTACGGCCGGCAGCGGTGATCTGCGGTTCGATCTGTCGTTGACGCAGAGTCAGTCACCTTCGGTGGTGCTTGTTGAGAACTCGACGGTGAACGCGCGGCTTTTAACAGGTGGGGTGTGGAGTGCGCTGAATTCGGCGGATTTCCAGGTTGCGTATCCTTTGGCGACGGCCGGGCCGTATGCGTTTTCGGAGTGGAGTGCTGCGGAGCCGGCCGGGAGCGGTCCGCCGAACCTGACGTTCTATCAGACGGATGTGGCGGATCCGGTTCTGGCGGCTTCGATGGATGCGCGGTGGGAGCTTGGGTATGATTTGGCGACGCGGAGCCGGATTGTGGGGCTTGGGGAGGCGGGGGTTGGATTCATCAACACTGGGAATCCGCAGGCGGTAGCGGGCGCGGGTTTTGTGGGGTCTGCGGTGCTTTCGTTGGACACGCAGTCGGTTCAGGACATCCGGGTGAGGTGGACGGGTGGGACGGTTGTGCCGAACGAGAGGGATTATGGGATTCGTTTGCAATACCGGGTGGGGAATGTTTCGGCATTCCAGGATGTGTTGGATGCAGGGGGGCAGCCGGTGGAGTATGTTAGAAGTGCTTCGGCGAATCACTCGCAGGTGATGGGTCCGGTTTCGTTGCCGGCGGCGGCGGACAACCAGCCGTTGGTTGAGGTGAGGTGGAGGTATCATTTTCGCGGGGGGAGCGGGTCGCGGCCGTTGTTGCGGTTGGATGACATTCAGATCAGTGCGGGGCCGGTGATGGCGGAGTCTTTGAATTTGGCGAGTGTGCCGCAGACGGCGCAGGCGGGATCGGTGGCGGGGTTGGTGGTGGTGCACGCGTTGGGGAGCAACGGTGTGATGGCGGACAGTTACAATGGTCCGGTGACGGTGGCGATCCAAGGGCAGCCGGGGATGCTTGGCGGGACGGTGACGCGCAATGCGGTGAATGGCGTTGCGAGTTTCGATGATCTGGTGTTTCCGACGGCGGGTGTTTTCACGGTGACGGCTGAAGCGGATGGTCTAACTGGCGATGCGAGTTCGTTTGTGACGCGGGTGGCGGGACTAACGGAGCTGGTGATGCCCGCGTTCATCCAGGGGGCTTACCCGGAGAATTCGCAGCGGGTGCCGCATGCGGCGTTGTTGAGGATTGAGGGTTTGATGCCAGCCACGACCTACCGATATGCGAACCAGATGGTGGCGGATGATGATGGGGCGGAGGTTGAGGGAGCGGGGAACATGATTTTCGCAACGGGCAACGGCGGGGATTTCATCCGCACGGGTAGTTCGCCGCGTTTCCTGCCTGAGGATTTGAATGTCCGGCATGGTGAGTTCACGACGGAGGCGGATGGCAGCCACACGGGATGGTTCATCACGGAGCCGACGGGGAATGTGCGATTCACTCCGGGTGCGGAGGTGTTTTCGAGGATTCTGCTGAACGATGGGGAGGGCGGGGACGTGGCTCATCATGTTCTAACAGCGGATGTTTCCTCGGAGGTGATCGTGTTCGGGACTGGGACGGGCGAAGGGTCCGCCTTGTATGGTGAGTCTGAGGCGGCGGCGAAGAATTTAATGGTTCTTTATTCGGATGCGGATGGGTTGACGCAGGCTTTGGCGGCGACGCCGATCGAGGGGACGGGTGTGCCGGTGCTGGCGGGATACGCGCCGTTTTATCAGACGGAGGTGGCGGGTCAGGCGGGGCGTTGGGGGACGTTGGTTCCGAACGGGCTGGCGGCTGGGGTGCGGAGATTCGAGGTGCGCGACCGGACGAGCGGGGCGGTGATATCGGCATTTGTCGCACCGGATGGGCATGGGCTGACGACGGGGTTGGCGACGGGTGTGGAGGCGACGGGGATCCGGATTCCTGCGGGTGGCGGGTTTGAGCGGTGGCAGGCGTTGCGTTTCGATGCAACGGACCTTGCGGATGTGGGCGTGGGTGGGGTGGATGGTGATCCGGATGAGGATGGGATGGGCAACTTCCTTGAGTATGTGTTGGGTGGCGATCCTGTAACATCGGATCGGGAGGTTTTGCCGCAGTTTGCGGTGATGGGCGGGGATGCGGTGTTCAGTTACACGCGTGATGCGGAGTCCGCGACGGATACGTTGCAGGTGATCCAGTATGGTGCGGGGCTGGATGGCTGGGTGGATCTCGGGATGGAGGCTCCGGAGGTGACTGTGGGTCCGGTGATTTCCGGCAAGCAGACGGTAACGGCGGTGCTGCCGATGGCGGCGCTGGTGGAGGGCCGCGTTTTCATGAGGCTGAATGTGAGTGCGGTGCCGGAGTAACGATTTTTTTCAGCCGGCGTTTTTGGCGTCGAACTCGGCTTTTGCGGCCTTGCGACATTCGGCGACGAAGTGGTTGCAGGCTTCGCGGCAGAGGAGGGGAATGGCTTCGGTTTCCGACAGATTGGATGGGATGCCGTTGTAGCGGCTGGCCTCGCTATCTGATAGTGGGGTGTTAGGGTCGAGTTTCCAGAGGATGCGTTTGGCGCATTGGTGGGCTGGGCCGCAGACTTTTTGGACGAGTTGTTGTGCGCCTTCGTCGCTGATGGAGCGGGCAAAGCGGTACATGCCGGTTTGGCGGTTGAGTTTGTCGCGGAGGTTTTCGACTTCGAGGGTGTTGTCTTTCCAGGATTTCCAGAGTCCGACGGCGGCCGGGTAGAAGAGGTCGAGTGCGGTGCGGAGGTCTTTTTCGGAATCGAGGGTGAGGACCCAACCGCGGCGGAGGTTGGTCATGCCTTTTGTGAAGCGGTATTCGCCGTCTTCGGAGTAGGTTCCGATGTCGCGTGCGGCATCGGGGCCGTGGTGGTGGTCGAGTCCGCCGAAGGCGGGTTGGCCGGAGAGGTCGAAGTCGTCGACGTGGCAGAGGAGGTAGTGGAATTCGCAGATGTCCTCCTGGATTTCGATTTGTCCGATGCGGTGGATGCCGGAGCGGACGGCCTGGCGTAGCAACTGGGCTTGGGTCATGGCGGTGGGTTCAGGCGGGGAGGGATGCCGGTGAGGTTTGACGGAGGTCGAAGTCGTGGATTTGGTCGAGGATGACATCGGCGAGGAGGCGTTCGGTGCCGATGGCGGAGGAGTAGTAGAGGGTTTTTCCTTGGAGGCGGTGGGGGTTGTGGCGGAAGACTTCGCGCTGGCTGGCGGCGGGGCCGACTTCGGGTTCGATGCCTAAGAGGACGGGGATGTCCTGATAGGAGTGGAGGCCATCGGAGATGAAGAAGGGGACGACGACGACGTTCGGGGTTTGGGCGAGGGTTGCCCAATCGGCGATGAAGGGTTGTTCCTCCATGTAGGCGTCGAGGACGGCGGCGTAACCTGCGCCGGAGTTGGCGATGAGGGTGGCTTGGTCCTTGATGGCTTTGGTGGAGTTCTGGTTGAGGCCTGTGCCGTGGCCGGTGATGATGAGGGTGGTTTGTGCTGGGTCGACTTTTGGTGCGACTTCCTTGGCGCGGCGGAGGATGAGGCCGGTCATGGACGGGTGGACGCCGACGGGGAGGCAGTAGTGCCAGGTTTTTCCGCGAAGGGTGGTGGTGGGGCCGGTGAGGCCGAGTTCGCGGGGGATGACGTCCTGGGTGAAGTAGCCTTCGCTGATGAAGTCGGGGACGACATAGATTTCATCGGAGTCGATGAGGTAATGGGCTTCGCGCATGGAGGGTTCCTCTTTCCAGAAGCAGCAGTGGACTTCGGCGAAGAGGTTGCGGCGGCGGATTTCGTCGGCGTGATCGAAGTAGGGGGTGGATGAGTCCGGATTTTCGGTCGAGCCGTGGCCGACGATGAGGAGGGCGCTATTCGGTTTGGGCGCGATGGGCATGGTGTGGGGGAAGGTGGGTGGGAATGGCGACCGGTCAACCGGGAAAGTGGCGACGGGCGAGGATCATTCGCCGGCGTCCGGGTAGGAGCCGAGGAGTTTGACCATGGAGCAGTGTTTGCCGAGTTCTTCGAGGGCGTCTGCGACTTTCGGGTCCTGGCAGTGGCCGGCGAGGTCGACGTAGAAGATATATTCCCAGTCCTTTCGTTTGGAGGGTCGCGACTCGATTTTCGACATGTTGATGTGGAACTGGTCGAAGGATTTGAGTGCGTTGACGAGAGAGCCGGGCCGGTCGTGGATGGCGAAGAGGATGGAGGTGCGGTCGTTGCCGGTGGGCGGGCAGGTTTTTTCGCCGATGACGAGGAAGCGTGTGGTGTTGGTGGCGCGGTCCTGGATGGATTCCTCGAGCAGGGTGAGGCCATACATTTCCGCGGCGAGCGGGCCACCGAGGGCGGCGGCTCCGTCTTTGGCGTTATCGACGGCGAGTTGCGCGGCTTTGGTGGTGGATGAGACTTCGACGAGGTCGGCCTCGGGGAAATTGGTTAGAATCCAGGCGCGGCATTGGCCGAAGACCTGGGGGTGGGAGTAGAGGGTTTTGATTTGTTCGCGCGGGATGGCGGCCATGAGGCCGTTTTCGATGCGGAGTAGGATTTGGGCGCAGATGTGGAGTGGGGAATCGACGAAGAGGTCGAGGGTGTGTGAGACGGCTCCTTCGGTGGAGTTTTCGATAGGGACGACGCCGTAGTCGGCGCGGCGGCGGGCGACCTGGTCGAAGACGTCGGAGAAGTTTGGTTGTGGGGAGTAGCCGACGGAGTGGCCGAATTTCTTGATGGCGGCTTGGTGTGTCCAGGTGCCTTCGGGGCCGAGGTAAGCGATTTTGAGGTCGTCTTCGAGGGCGAGGGCGGCGGACATGATTTCCCGATAGATGGCGCGGATGGATTTTTCGGGGAGGCGGCCTTGGTTGAGTTCGATGAGTTTGCGGAGTAGGGCTTCTTCGCGTTCTGGGGCGTAGATTTGGAGGCCGTCGCGTTTTTTCACGACGCCGACTTCGTGGACGAGGTCGGCTCGGCGAGATAGGAGGTCGAGGAGTTGGCGATCGATGGTGTCGATTTGGCCGCGGATGTCGTCGAGGTTCACGGGGATCTGGGTCAGGAGGGTTCGTCGTTGGCATCGCCGGCGGGGGCGGCCGGGGTGCCGACGGAGGATAGGGCGAGCTGTTGTTCGGTTTCGGCGGGGTGAGGAGCTTCCTCGGTGGGTTCCGGGAGTTTCACCTTGCGGAGTTCGTTGGCGTTGGGGAGGTCGTCGATGGAACGGATGCCGAAGTGTTCGAAGAAGACGTCGGTGGTTTCATAGAGGAGCGGGCGGCCGGGGAGTTCGGCGCGGCCGCCGATGCGGACGAGGTCGCGGTCGAGGAGTTTCTGGATCATGCCGTCGCAGGCGACGCCGCGGACGGCTTCGATGGCGGCCTTGGTGATGGGTTGGCGGTAGGCGATGATGGCGAGGGTTTCCATGGCGGGGCCGCTGAGGCGTTCGGGTTTGCGGCCGGGGAACATCTGGCGGACGAATTCGCCGAATTCGGGGCGGGTGTAGAGTTTCCAGCCTTTCGGGCGTTCGAGGATGGTGAAGGCGCGGCCGGCGTCGGCGTAGATTTGGTTGAGTTCGGAGATGCAGGTTTGGATTTGGTCGGATGAGGTGGTTGCGAGGGCAGCGAGCCAGTCCGGGAGGGGTTTGGGTTCGCTTCCGTCTTCGGCGTCGCGCAGGCGGACGTCATCTGCCTCGGCGACACGGGAGCGGACCAGGCGGGCGATCTCGTCAGAGGCGAGAGGGTCTTGGGAGGCGAGTAGGAGTGCTTCGATGATCGCGCTAAGCTGCATGACGGGGCAGCAGCGTAGGGAAGTGTTGGGGCATTTCAAGTCTGCTGCGAAGCGCATTTGACCGAATTATTTCGTGCGGAATGAATTTTCGCCTTGATGGGGTCGGGAGCAAGGGCTAATCCACCGCGCCCTCCCCGATGGCGTTGCGTTCATGGCGCCGAGGAAACGGGGCTTATTCTAACAGAATTGAGAGCGACGCGACATGCCTGCGAAACCTAACTCCTCCTCGGCCGATAAGTCTGGAAAAGCGAAGAAACCCGCCGCTAAGCCGGTGAAAGCCGCGCCAGCGAAGAAACCGGCTCCGCCGAAAAAGCCTGTGGCAACAGGCAAGAAACCGGCCCCTGCGAAGAAGGTATCCGCTCCGGTAAAACCCGCACTAGGGAAAAAGCCTGCTGCACCGGCGAAGGGTGCGGCAGCGCCTGCGAAAAAAGCATCACCGGCAGCAAAGAAGCCAGCGCCTCCGGCCAAGAAGCCGGCAGCTCCCGCGAAGAAAGTTTCAGTTCCTGCGAAGAAGCCAGCCGCGCCAGTGAAAAAGGCTGTTTCCAAAGCGCCAGCGGCCAAGCCTGCGCCCAAAGTGGCAGCCCCGGTGGCCAAGGCAAAGGAAGTGAAGGGATCGAAGCCGATTCGGCCCGAGGCTGCCCCGGTGGCCAACGTTGAGTCCCCTATTGCTCCGGTGAAGAAGGCAGCTGAAAAGCCTGTGCCGGTCCGCAAGTCCTCGCTCGTTGATTTTCCAGTCCCTCCACCGCCAGTGAAGCCGCCGTTCGTGCCGCCGAAGCCTGTGGCTCCGGTCGATGGTCCGGTTGCGTCTGGGTCGATTGGCACGCACAGCCCCGCATTCATTCAGAAGCAGCGTCAGCGTTTGCTGGACCTTAGAGATGAGCTCGTGGACGCGATGTCCGGGATGACCCGTGACACGATTCGCAACGCACCCGAAGGTAGTGAGGCTTCCGGGAGCGGGATGCACCAGGGTGATGCTGGGAGCGATGCGTATGATCGCGATTTCGCCCTTTCCGTGCTCGCGAAGGAGCAGGATGCGCTTTACGAAATCGAGCAGGCGCTTCGTAGAATCTCCAAGGGAACTTATGGGACCTGCGAAATGTCGTCGCGGAAGATTCCGCAACCGCGGTTGGAGGCGATTCCGTTTGCCCGGCTTACGGTTGAGTGCCAGGCCCAGTGGGAGAAGGAGTATGGCAATCGCCGTTTCCGGCCGTCGAATGAAGTTGGCTTCAGTGGAGGAAATTATGTCGAGGATGAAGATTCCGAGACGGTTTCGCTTGACGAAGACGACGATTGAACTAGTTTCCGCCTCCCACGTTTCCACGTCATGCCACGCGATATCATCATTCTCGAATGCACCGAAGCCAAGGCTGAGGGTATGCCCACCTCCCGTTACGTCACCACGCGCAACAAGAAAAGCCTTCGTACCCCGGGCCGTCTTGAGAAGGTGAAGTTCAACCACTTCCTGAAGCGCCGCACGCTTCATCGCGAGCTCCGCTGATCCGCAATCCTAACTTTTTTTCCCATGTCAGAGCCAAAAACTGTCGAACGCCGCATTGCTTTCCGCAAAGCGAACCGCCAAATGCCGCGTCGTCGGCACGATATTCCAGCCGATCAGGTCATCGCGACCAATCCCGATCTGCTCACCAAGTTCACCACCGAGACGGGCAAGATTCTTCCCCGCCGCGTGACCGGAGTTTCCGCCAAGCTGCACCGCAAGATCACGAACGCGATCAAGCAGTCCCGCGCGATCAACCTTTTGCCATAAGGTTATTTCGATTTCACTCCACAGGGAGCCTGTCCGCGCAACCGGGCCGGCTCCTTTTGATTTTACGACCCCATGCTTGAGCTGAAAGATACGCAGAACGAATTTGATGAGCGCCAGATTCCGATTGATCGGGTCGGCGTGAAAGGGCTCCGCTTTCCGGTGGAGGTTCGCGACAAGGGTGGGGATGTGCAGCGTACGGTGGCGGTGGTTGCTCTAACTGTGGACCTGCCCGCGCATTTCAAGGGGACCCATATGAGCCGGTTTGTCGAGGCGCTGCACGCGCATGGCGGGTGCCTGGATGTTCATTCGATGCTGGCGTTGCCGCGTGACATCCTGGGGCGACTGAAAGCGGGGAAAGCCCACGTTTCGTTTGAGTTTCCGTTTTTCCGTGCGAAGGCCGCCCCGGTTAGCGGGATTGTTGGCTTGTTGGATTATGAGGTGAAATTCGAGGTGGTGGCGGACGCGGATGGATCGAGTGATTTTGTGGTGACGGTGAAGGTTCCGGTTGCGACGCTTTGCCCTTGTTCAAAAGCGATCAGCGATCGTGGAGCGCACAATCAGCGGGGGTTGGTGACTTATTCGGTGCGATTTCGTGAACCGGTGTGGATTGAGGATCTCATCGCGTTGGTCGAGCGATCCGCAAGTTGCGAGCTGTATAGCGTCCTCAAGCGCCCGGATGAAAAGGCTGTGACGGAGCGTGCTTATGATCATCCCGTGTTTGTGGAGGATCTGGTGAGAAACATCGCCGCGCGTTCCAATGGTCATGAGACAATTGTTTGGTATCGAGTGGAGGCGGAAAACTTCGAGTCGATCCATAATCACAATGCCTACGCGGTGATTGAGAAGCGCCTTTGAGGGTATCAAGTGTTCCTGTTTTCTTGCAGTTTGCTCGGCCCACGCCGGCAAGATCGCGACTTTCTTATCTTGGTGAAAAGCGCGAATGTGTATCAATGCTGCATGGAAGGTGTGGTGGGCCATGTTTTGGCGCAAAGCTCAAGTAGGTCGTCAACCCCATCAAGAGCAAGTGTTGGCCGCTTGCCGAGTGCGGGTTCCTCTGGGGCGGGACAATCAAGCTCAGCAAAACGCTCAGGAGGTATATGGACGGCATCTTGGGATAATTTAACAATTACACGACCTCAGCAGCGATCGAAGCCGTCAACGGCCTGTTACAACTCGCACTCCGCAGAGCCAAGGGCTACTGTAAATTCCGCAACTTTCAAGCGATGGGATACTGGATGGCAGGTGGACTAACAATCGATGATAATCATCTGGCAACCCACTAAAAGTTCAGCAGCGCCATTCAATTACACAAGAATTGGGATGTGAAGCAAAGGGATTCGTTGTTTGTTGTGGGATTTGTTGTGGTGTTTTTGCTGGGATGATTGAAGGCGGATTGATGTTCGATTTCTTGTAGAGGAGGATTTTGGCTTGTTGGGGAATGGTTGACGTTGTCGAGGTCATGGCGGAATCGATGGGTTGCGGTTGGATTTTTTGTCGCTAGGGTTTGGGGGATGGTGCGAATCCGTTTTCTTCTTTTGTTGCCGATCCTGTTGCATGTGTTTGCAAGGGGAGAGTCGAGGACCCGGCTCGATCCTGACACGGGGATTACTTTACCTGAGGGATTTGATGCCGAGATCCTTTACGAGGTTCCGGCTTCCCAAGGCTCGTGGGTTGCGATGGCGTTTGATCCGAAAGGGCGGCTGATTGTTTCCGATCAGGACGACAAGGGCGTGTTCCGGGTCACGCTGCCGGAGAACGGGGCGAGCGGGGTGAGAGTGGAGGGTTTACCGGGATTTCCTTATGAGCCGATTGACTGGGGGAAGCGCAAGGTCGGCGGGGCGCTGGGTTTTCACTATGCTTTTGAAAGCCTTTACATGACCACGATGAAGGGTTTTTACCGCGTTCGCGATACGAATGGTGATGATGCCTTTGATGAGTTCAAGCTGCTCAAGCGGCTGAATCATGGCTATGAGCATTCCGCCCATTCCATCATCGAGACCGCGGATGGGAAGGGGCTTTATCTTGTTAGCGGGAACTTCACGCGCACTCCGGAAGGAACCACCTCGCTGCAACCGCCGGTTTGGAAGGAGGACTCGCTGCTATCTCCTCTGCCTGACCCGATGGGGCACGCCGTTGGGTTGAAGGCGCCGGGTGGGTGGATTTGCCGGATTTCGCCGGATGGATCGGATTGGAAAATGATCGCCTCGGGTTTTCGGAATGCGGTGGACATCGCGCTCAATCGAGAGGGCGAGCTTTTCACTTATGACTCGGATCTTGAGTTCGACATCGGTGTGCCTTGGTACCGTCCCACGCGGGTGAATCATGTTGTTTCTGGCGCTGAGTTTGGTTGGCGTTCGAGTTCGGCGAAGTGGCATGAGACGTTTGCGGACAGTTTGGGTGCGGTGATCAATGTCGGCCCCGGATCGCCAACGGGCATCAGCTTCGGGCATCGATCGAATTTTCCAGCCGAGTATCAGGACAAGCTCTTCATCTGTGATTGGACGTTTGGCACGATTTGCACGGTGGAGCTTGAGGAGAGTGGGGCGAGTTACACTGGCAGGAAGAAGGAGTTCTTGCATGGAAAGCCGCTGAACATCGCGGCGATGCGATTTGGGCCGGACGGGGCGATGTATTTCGTCACCGGCGGGCGCACCACGGCATCGAAGCTTTACCGCATCCGGCATACTGGAAAGAAGGTTGATGGGCCTGTTAGGTCGCTTCTTGCCAATCAGAAGCTCAGGGATTTGCGGCGATGGCTGGAGAAATGCCATGATGGAGGGGCGGGAGGAACCGAGGCGGTGGAGATGGCGTGGCCATATCTGGCGCACGACGACCGTCACATTCGTTATGCGGCGCGGATTGCGATCGAGAACCAAGGTTTGGAGTTGTGGAGGGACCGGGTGTTGGCGGAGACGAATCCCCGGGCAGCGATCCATGCGATCATCGCGCTTTGTCGGCACGGCGATGAGTCTCTTGGTGACCGGGTGATAGACCGGCTTGGTCGGTTTTCGTTGGCGGATCTTGGAGGGGAGGATCGTTTGGCACTGTTGCGTGCGTATTCGCTTTGCTTCAGCCGTCTGGGAAGGCCGGGTCCGGACCAAGCTGCTGATGTGATCGCCAGTCTCGATCCGTTCTATCCGGCCGATGACGATCTCTTGGATGCCGAGTTGTGCCGTGTGCTGTCATTTCTCGATGCGCCGGCGGTTGTTGAGAAGACTATTGGATTGATGAAGCGTACGCGAGCCGAGGCGGTGAGTTACGATAAAGATATGTTAGACAGGCATGAGTATGGCGACGCGATTTTGAACATGATGGCGAATACTCCCAATACGCGGAACATTCACTATGCTTACTGCCTGCGCCGAGTGAGCAGAGGGTGGAGTGAGGAAAGCCGGAGATATTATTTCGGTTGGCTCAACGAATCGCTGATCAAGGATGGGGGCAGGAGTTTTTCGGGATACATCCGTGCGATCCGTGCGGATGCCGTCGAGCAATTGGGAGCCGAGGAGGCCGCGGCGGTTTCCGAACTGCTGAAGGACATCGGAGCGATTGATCTTTCGGCGTTACCGATGCCGAAAGGGCCACCGGTTGCGTGGACGGTGGAATCGGCGATGAAGCTTTTCGGGGCTGACTTGAGTGGGAGGGATTTTGAAAACGGGAAGAAGATGTTTTCCGCAGGGAGATGTGTGGCGTGCCATCGTTTCGGGGGGATGGGGGGTGTTTCCGGGCCTGATCTCGGCTCGGTTGGCAACCGGTTCGCGATCCGCGACATCCTTGTCGCAATCATTGAGCCCAGCGTTTCGATTTCCGAGCAATACCTCGCCAGTTCGATCATCCTGAAGGACGGGGGTTTGCTTTACGGTCGGCTGCTTTATCACAATGATGAGGAGATCGCGGTTGCGCCGAATCCTTTCAATTATGCCGAGCTGTCAAAAGTGCCAGCTGATCAGGTGGAGAAGATCGAGGTCTCGCAGACGTCGATGATGCCTCCCGGGATGATTTCGGCGATGAACGCAGAGGAGGTGAAGGATCTGATCGCCTACCTTTTGTCGGGTGGGGATCCCGAGCATGGAGCGTTCAGAGGGCGCTGAAGGCCTGTGGTTCCGGTTGATCAAGATCTCCGCCGGTATCCGTGATCGCGAGGTGGAGCCGATGAATTGGAAGACAAACGATCCGAAGTTTCCGGATTCATCCACCATCAGGATCGGCCCGCCGGGGACAGCAGACGTGGAGACAGGCTGGCTTTCCTTGCCGAGGAGAAGGCCAACGTTGAAGAGTTCCCAGTGAATGGATTTTGTATGAATCGAGTGGCATGGATGGAGCCTCGGAGCGACCGTGTCATCGCGGAAAGGGATCCGGAGGGTTCAAGATGATGGCAAAAGCGGTGGAGGAGTCGATGGGTTCGCCTCACTTTGGATGATTTCAAAATCATGAAAAAAATGCATGATCGGCCGAGTTTTGCGGAAAAATTTTCCGGATGTTTTTTGGGTGATTCAAGCCCCTTGTTGTTTGAACTTGTTTAATCGGCTGAAAATGAATTTGTTGAGTATTTAAGTTAATCTTGGCATGGAGGTAGCGGATGGGATTGCCGGATGAAGTCAGAAAAATGCGAAGCACGAACCGACCTTCCATGGTCAAGTGAAGGGGTCGTGATCCGCTTTGCTGACGGACGGAGGTACCATGTGGGTCCGAGACTTTCAATGAGGATCAGGCGAGGGCATCACCTGAGAGTCCGCGTGCATCGGTGTTGTCCATTCTTGATCGTGTGGTGTCGTTGTGTGCAAGGGAACGGAAGGACTCTTAGTCCTGTCACTGGAATGAAGGAGAGTAAAAATTCTAAAAAAGCTGCGCCCGATCTGGTGATCAGACTGGTTCCTGAGTTGTTTGACAAGGGCGCCGATCTTGGTGATTTCGATGAGGATCTGCACGGAGAGATTGATGATTATGAATTGTATCCGGCAGGCTCCCCGAAATCGGTTCCTATTGCATTCGGTAGAAGCGCTTCAGCGTTTGCGACAAACCAATCCACTTTTCCAGAGTCCAAAGCAAAAAGAAGTTCACCAAGTGGTTTGAACTGTAGTCCCGCCGTGCGCAGGCGAATCATGCAGGAGATCCGAAATGGTGAGTATGACGAGACCCTTGTTTTCAATTTCCTTAATGGTCTTGTTCCAGGGACTCCGGAATTCAACGCAGCCTATGTGAATGCCCGAATCAAGCAATACGGTGAACAGAGTCGTCCAGATGCCGTGAACTGTCTGAAAGCGGAAGAGCCGTATCAGGGGTTGACCATTGACGAGGAGTTCGGGGTCACGAAGCCCAAGGAGGTCCATTCCGTGGACGAGAGATTGCTGCTCAGAAATCCGTGGGTGATCCGGTCCTTTCGAGATGTGGAAGCGATCTTCGGACTCGGATTCTGGGTGTGGATCCTCCTGCAGTTAGGGTCCGAGATCAGTCTGGTGTGGGCGTTGGTTGATCAGTTTTATCTGAAGGCGACCCTTGTGGTTCCGGTTGTGATCGGACTCTATCTGGCTGCGGACCTGGTTCTTTGGGCGCGGATACGGATGAGAGTTTATCATCATGCGGTCAGGCCAGCGCTGCTAGTGTTGGCAGGCGGCGCTCTCATTCCTGCGGCCCTATGGCTCAGCGTTATCCTTTGGGAGGTGAAGATTTAATCCGGCGATGAGTGATCGAATTCGAATGAAGAATTTCATGAGGAGCCTTGAAGAGCTGGGCGATTTTGAATCGATCGCCAGCAAGTTCCTCGAATTGGCGACTCCCTTCGAGGGGGTGGTTTCCCCTAGCAAAGTGGAGGATCTCGGGTTTCTGGTGGCATTTTGCAATCATTTCCGCATGCCTTTGGCGGAGATGTATTGGGAAGGTGAAGGGGAGGTTGACATGCAGGTGATGGCTTGGCTTGCGGATGTGGCAACGGTGCCGACCTCGATCCTGTATAGTCCAAGCTCCGGATTGCGACAGGCTTTGGGGCCGTTTGTGATGCGTTTCGGCATGATGCCCCGGAGCAAGTACGATTTATTCATCCGTCCGGGGGTGGTGCCCGAAGATGAGTCCATTGAAGAGGTTCCCTCGCACAAGTGGGCGACCAACGTTGTTGTGGACTTCAGAATGTTGAACGCAGCGTCGAATCCATCATGAATTTCTACCAATTTCGCCGAATTGCCGTTCTTCTTTGTCTTCTTCATGCTGTGGAGAGGCTCAGGGCGGAGGATTTGAGCGAGCCACGAATGACTTTCCCGATCACAGGCAACATCAGAAATCCAAGTTATGAATGAACCATCCGAAGAGCAAGATAAGTGGTTGGCTTTGCAGCGTGCTTTGGAAAGCCAGGTTGACCTTTCCGGTGATGAGATCGGAGGGAAGGAGATTGCGGGCAAGAGAGTCAGACATAGCCCAAGGGTGAAATTGATGTGTGTGATGGAAGCGCTTAAGAACGAGAAGCGGCAGGTGGATATCGCAAAGATATACGGGGTTTCCCCGCCCTTGGTGAGCATTTGGAAGAAGCGCGCGCTTGAGGGAATCGTTTTCGCCCTGACCAACCAGACGAAGATCCCGATGATGCCGGTGGCATCGTTCGGAGGGGATATTCTGGAGGTGGAAGACGTGATCCGTCCGGAGCCAACGAAGTCTCCAGAGCGTGTCTCCAATGGAGAGGGGAATGTGGGATCGATCCATCCGGAGATCATCCAGTGGATGAAGCAGATTGAGGGCCGGTTGTCCAAGTTGGCGATTTGAGAACGAACCAGACCAAAGAGATTATGATTTCACCCGACCAACGGATGAAAGCCTGTAAGGGGGCACACCAGGATCCGGAAGGAGTTTTACAAGACTCCCTCCGGGTCCACAGGGTTGGTATGGGTATGATTTCCACCATGGGACCCGGGGGGGAAAGCATGGTGGATGCCGGCCGTCAACGGCTGGCAAAGGCGGAGGTGCGGAGCGCTGTGCCCGTGCCTCCGCCTACACTTTCAGCGGAGTTTGGACTGTCCGGGCGGAGCCATGGCATGAGGTTTCCTCCAGCCATGCCCGTGATGAGGACGGATGCCATGATTGAAGGCAAGGGAGAAGGATTGGCGGTTTCCGAGGAGCGGAGGAAGGCGGATTTGTTGATCGAGGCACTGACTGGGGTTGATCCCTCCTTCGGGGAGAAACGGGGGGTGAGTCCATTCACTTTCGTGATGTGGAGATCACGGGCAGTGATGGCCATTCTGAAGGAGTTCAGAGATTGGGATGAGAAGCCCGCTGGTTGGTGAAGAGGCGGGTGGCGGCATTTTCCGCGGTTTTATTCCGCGATGTTGCTGATGGAGAGCATCCGATCAAGCGGGGAGTCCTGCCAAACGAGCAACATTGGCCTCGATGACCTTGTCGAGCATGAGAATGTCGATGGGTTTTGTTAGGTAGTCGTCCATTCCGGCCTGGATGGCTTCGTCCCGTGCCTCATTGAAGGCGTGGGCCGAGAGGCCGATGATCCGGGTGGGACGGGTGTTTTTCGAGCGTTCAAGGTTTCTGACCCTCCGAGTGACCTCAAGTCCATCGAGGCCGGGCATTTCGACATCCATGAACACGAGATCGAAAGGATTCCTGCGCAGTTCCGCCAGAGCGTCCGATCCGTTGGTTGTGATGGTTGTGTCACAGGATCGTTGCTCTAGGAGGATTTTCAGCAGTTGGCTGTTCGTTTCGTTGTCTTCAGCGATCAAGACATTGAATTTCGGGCGAGGTTGCTGGGGTCCTGAAGGCTGGAGAGTGGTGCTTTCCAGGGTGGGGCGGTGAGGGGATGGATCGACCGATCGTGGCAAAGCGCCGTGCGGGATTTGAGCCGTGGTTTGTGCCGGTTGTATGGTTTGTTCCAAGGTTGAAGTGGTTGATACCGGTATAGAGAAGCTGAACACGCTTCCGACGCCGGTGCGTGACCGGACCTGAATGGTTCCGCCCATCATTTCGATCAAGCGGCGGCAGATTGCGAGTCCCAGACCTGTTCCGCCGTAATTTCGAGAAGTGGAGTCGTCGACCTGAGAGAAGGGAGCAAAGAGGTTGTCGATCTTGTCCTGGGGGATTCCGATGCCAGTGTCAGCGACTTCGAAATGGAGGATGGTTGATTCTCCGTGGGTTTCCGAGCTCAGGTTGAGGGACACGGAGCCTGACTCGGTGAATTTGATTCCGTTTCCCACGAGGTTGTAGAGGACCTGGCGGAGTCTTCCGCTGTCTCCAACAACGGACTGAGGAAAGATTGGGTCGATCTGGATGGACAGATCGATTTTCCGTTCATCGGCCGCAGTTTGGAGCATATCGACCACCTCGTTGGCGCAACGGATTGCGGAGAAACTCTCTTTCCTGATGGTAACGGTGCCTGATTCGATTTTGGAGAAGTCGAGAATGTCATTGAGAATGGTCAACAGGTGATCGCCGCTGTTTCTGATGATATTGACGTGATTCCGCTGTTCCGGAGAGAGTTGTGATGTCATCAGCAGGTTGGCATAGCCGAGCACACCGTTGAGAGGAGTCCGGATTTCGTGACTCATGGTTGTGACGAACTCGCTTTTCGCACGGTCCGCCATCTCAGCGCGTTCTCGGGCGGCTGCCTGTTCCCGTTCGGAATCTCGGACCTTCCGGACGTGGACGGAGAACCAAGACGCAAGCCATGTTAGAGAGCCGAGGAAAGTGAGTCCGAGAAAGGTGGCGAGGCGGTAGAGGCTTGCGAGGTGCACCTCGCGGTCGGTGGAGAAGACGAGCCCCATGCTTTCACCGCCGAGGTTGAGAGGAGTGTAGACACTGATTACCTTGCGAGTCGAAGGGGTGTGGATATCATGTTCCATCATTCCTTCGAGGCCGTTTTCAAGGTTGGAAGAGATTTCGTTGAGGACGGAAGGATGGACATGGAATTGTTGGATGGTGAAATTGGACGGGTGGTGAATGAGTTCGGGGATCCGGTTTTGTTCGATGGACCAGATCCAGAGTTCGGATTGGCCCATGAGGTAGGTTGCAAGCCGGTCGCTGAAGAACTTGCTGTGGTCGACGCGAAGTCTAACATTCCGAATTCTGCTGTGGGCGCCGATAGGGATTTCCTCGTGAAGGATCAACTGGTCCAACGAGTGCGTGACGGTAGAAGGAGAGGAATGGAGGGCATGGTGTTGGTCATCGATGAGCGGGAGGGTCCTCAAGTAGTTTCCGGGAAGGAGCTGGATGCTCAAACGAGTGCCGTCGGACTGTTCAAGAT
Organism: Verrucomicrobiaceae bacterium; assembly: GCA_005787565.1. Taxonomy (GTDB): domain Bacteria; phylum Verrucomicrobiota; class Verrucomicrobiia; order Verrucomicrobiales; family Akkermansiaceae; genus Luteolibacter. The sequence goes on from SYAP01000298.1 coordinate 30,753, forward strand.
CGATTTGATCGATCATTTCCTGATATCTCGCAAAGAAGCGTTTGACCAAAGCGACGTCGCGGGAGGTTGTAGGCGAATCATCCGAGAAGGCGTCGAAAGCCTCGGTTGAGACGAGGACCCTGAAGTCATCGCGCATTGCGTCGAACTGGGTTTCGAGGCTACGGGAGGCACCTGCGGCCTGGGAGACGAGATTATCCGCAGCCGACTCGACATCGAGCTTCATGATCCGGATGGACAGAATGACCGCGAGGACCTGAAAAAGGAAGAAAAGGAGGAGGATCCAATTGTAGAAGATCTTGGTCGATTTTCCTACCTGCGTGGTGGTTTGTGGTTGGGGGGGTGAGTTTTCATCGTTGCTTGGTTTCATGGATTTCGGTGGAACTCCATCAGTTTCCAATTGAGATTCGGGATTGGTGTTGCGATGACCTTCCAGCTGTCCGGGTCAGAATCGAGGGTTGAAGAGGGCAGGTTGTTGATCAGGAGCTGGGTTGCCATGGTGCGAACCGCCTGAGATCTGCTATGGAGCATGTTGTAGTCCGACGAGCGGAAAGTGTCCGAACGAACCGTATCGACATAGCGGTGGGATTTGAGATCGGGGAGTCTGAGGATTCTCATGAGAGGTTCGCCTGTTGCGACGACTGTGCCGGCCGGGGAGACGAGGATGCAGAAGCGGTTCCGGTTTTCGAAATCGAATGTGCGGATGATGGATTCGACGGTGATATCGAGGCCCGGGACACCGACGAGTTGGCCCTGATGATAGACCGGGGCGATGCAGGAGATCATCCAACCGCGCCCGGCAGGGTCGACATAGGGTTCGTTGACCCAGACGGCGCGTTTTTCGGGATTGTGTTTTTCGTCAGCGAGGTAGTAGAAATTGTATGCGGGAATGTCCATTCCCGGGGGGTATTGGGGAAGGACGTCGAAGGGTGGATAGATGCGGTTGTAGCTGTGTTTGTCATTGTAGTAGGCTTGAACGACGGCGGTGCCTACGGCCCGGGTCAGGAGGGGATCGATGGCTTCGGTTCCAAGGACCACGTTCCAGACCGATTCAGTGACGGGGACGACGCCCGAGACGAAGACCGCGGGCAAATTGTTTTTGACGGCACCCGGGCGGTGCAGGACGCCATTCGGTCTGAGTTCGTATTGCGAGCGGTCGGCAGAGCGAGCCCGTTCATCGAGGTCCGGGTAGAGTGCGGTGATTTGGGTGGCAAGTTCCTGCGTTATTTTCTCGGTTTCGAGTAGTTCGTGTGTGATCGATTGCGCCATGGCTTCGAGAGCTGCGCGATTTCGAGCAACTTCCTTTGCGTTAGAATCGTTTTGGTTGCAAGAGGTGGCGAGGATTGCGGCAGAGGTGAATGCGACCCAGCTCAAGGAGCTGAGTTTGGTTGACGGGAGTGCGTGCATGAATGGGGGGATAGAGGGTTGTCTTATTCGTTTGCGATCCTCTTGGCCGGGATCGGGCCCGAAGTGCTGGCGGAGAGGGTTTTCATGACCCATTCTTCGAGGGTCAAGCCTTCCGCCAGAGCGGCTTTGGAGTAGGCGCGGAAGCGGTCGAGATCGATTTCGATCGAGAAGATCTGGCTGGGTGATGGGGATCTGGGAGGAATCGGGAGGGTGTGTGTTGTGGAGTTTTCCGGGTGGGCATTGGACATGATTTGCTCGAGGAGCCTCAGGGTCTTTGCGGGAAGGGGGAGGGGGGTGGAGAGCCAGTTATCGACGGTCCGTTTGCTGACGTTGCAAGCGCGGGCAAGCCAATTGCGGTCGAGGCGATGTTGTTTGAGCCAAAGTTTGACTTTGAGTTTGTTTTGCTCGTCCGGGCTCATTTTGACGCGAGTTAATGAATTTTCGCGCAAGTTTTTTCACGGATCATGAAAAAAACCATCAAAAACGTAGATTTTATTGCGATGGTTGCATTTGGAGGAAGAGGGGAAGGGATTGTGTGAAATGGTTGCGCAGGCGAGAGATTGTGGTGACTTGGAGTGTGTGTGAAATCCGAATGGTCGAAAGCGGACGATGGGAGTTGGTGGGGGGGGATGGGTTGGGCGGTTTGGTTTTCGCGCGGGGGCTTTCGGATGGAAGTGAGTCCGGATGATTCCACCGAATGCATCAATCTGACGGCAGAGGATTGGTTTGGCTGACGGCGGATGATCAGGCCGGGCATGCGGCGAGCCTAGAGCAGTGCGGCCGAAGGTTTGACGATGGTGGCGGATGCCCAAGCGAGGGAGTTTGGAGTGGGATGCGGCAAGAAAACAACGTTTGCCCCCGAAGGGGGGGCAAACGTTGTGGTTGATTTGCAAGATGGACCAGGTGGGAGGAGACGGTCAGCGACGCCGGCGTCGGAGAGCAGGAAGGCATGCGAGTGACGCGAGAAGAGGGATGGATGGTTCAGGGATGAGAGTGCCGCCGATTTCAATCGGCCGATTGACGTAGAAGAAATCAGAGCTGCTATTGTTGGAGGAGATGAAGTTGAGGGTGAGAGTCTCTCCTGCCAGGTGAGCGAGGGATTCGGGGGTGAAGATGACGGGTTCCCACACGGAGGTTTGGGAGTAGGTGAAGACGACGCTTCCGGAGCTATCGATCAAAGCGATTCCGGCCCATCCGGTGGGGCTTTTGGAAGGGTTGACAGATGCGGTTGAGAGTGGAGGCGGCTCGGAGTTTTCCATGAGATAGATTTGGCTGATGGAAATGGAGCCACCGGGACTGAGGACGAATTCCGGAGATTGGAGCCAGACGGTGGTCGTGGGGTGACTGAAGCCCCTGAAATCCCCGTTGGCATCGATTTGGACGAGATTTGTGACATCGGGCTGGAGGTCGGACCAGGTTGAGGAGAAACTGCGTTCGTGCCATCCACCGAGAGATTGGGACCGTGAGTAGAGGAGGGTGGATGCGTGTGACGGGGATGTGAGGTTGAGGAGTGTTAGTCCCACGAGGGCAGAGGTGGCGAAGGAAGGAGGGAGAAGGAGGGGACGTTTATTGATTGATAGATTGATCTTCATTGGAGAGATGGATGTGTGTGGATTTGCTATCTGATGTTATGGAAAGTTGACTGGCTTGGGGAGTAGGGATCGTTGTGAGGTTCTCCGAGGATATGCGGCGGGAGTGGTGCCGGGTGTTTGATTTGAAGATTGAGTGATGGGTTTTCAAAAATGAAGGCACCCGCAAATGATTGCGGGCGCCTTGCATGGGTTTCCGCCGACGGCTTTCCTGCCACCGGCGTGGGTTTTTATGAGATGGATCAGCCGTTGCGCTTGCGGCGGACCATCAGACCGAGCATGCCGCCACCCAGGAGGAGGGCGGCCGAAGGTTCCGGGATGGCGTTGTAGTTGAGGTAGATGGCGTCCTCGGACTGGTATAGGGAGAAGGAGGCGTCCGGGCGGAACGAGGAGAGGGTGTTGGAGCCGCTGTCCAGCCAGTCGGTTGGGGCGAGATTGAGGTTTTCGAAGCCGGTGGTGGTTCCCTGGATATCGAAGATTTTCCACCCTGCGGTTCCGGTGATGCTGGTTTCCCAGTAGGCGTCACGCCAATCGACGAAGCTTCCGA
>SYAP01000299.1 GCA_005787565.1 Verrucomicrobiaceae bacterium
CTCTTCGGTCCTTGATAAGAACCGCCCGATTTCCAAGCATCTCACCAAGAAGACGCCTTCACCCAAACCTAACAAACCGAAACACCACCAACAACTCTCATAAGAAGTGGATCAACTTTCGGGGGCACTCCACCTGCGGCAAAGATTTACAAATTCCTCTTGGGTTGGGGCCCGGGAAGTCAGTTCTTCTTCCTGCCCATCGTGATCATCCATTGGTCTGCTTCCTGGTGGGTGCGGAATCTGAAGACGCCGCGGGGTGGGAGTTTGTGGCCGGATGCGGCGATGAGGTTGTTTGCAAGCACGTTGAGGTTACTGGCGACTTGCAATGGGTTGGTGGGAGGGCGGCGGCGTCCCACCTGTTTGCCGATGTTTTCTTCGAGGTTGATGATGTTGCGGCTAATCTCCACAGGAGGGATGTAGCACAGGGGTGGGAGGGTGGCGAGTGATTGTTGGGGGCGGGGGGGGCGGTGTTTGATCGGTTTCGGGGATCAAAGAGCGCCGAAGCGGCGGTGGCGGCTTTGGTATTCGCGGACGGCGTCGAAGAGGTCGCCTTGGCGGAAGTCGGGCCAGAATTTTTTGACGATGACCATTTCGGCGTAGCTGATTTGCCAGAGGAGGAAGTTGGAGACGCGCATTTCGCCGGAGGTGCGGACGAGGAGGTCGGGGTCGGGGATGCCTGCGGTTTGGAGGCGTGAGGCGAAGAGTGAGGAGTCGATTTGATCGGGGGAGATGTTTCCTGCGGCGGCGTCTGCGGCGAGGGAGCGTGCGGCGGCGACGATTTCCTCGCGGGCTCCGTAGGAGAGGGCGAGGACGAGGGTCATGGAGCTGTGATTTTTGGTGCGCTCGATGATTTTGGCGAGGCGGTCGCGGGTTTTTTCGGGGAGTCGGTCGATTTGGCCGATGGCGAGGAGTCGGACGTTTTGTTTGTCGAGGTCTTTGGCTTTTTCGTCGAGGAAGCGGTTGAGGAGGTCCATGAGGGCCTTGATTTCGTCAGCGGGGCGGGACCAGTTTTCGGATGAGAAGGCGTAGAGGGTGAGGAATTCGACGCCGAGTTCCTTGCAGGCTTCCATGACTTCGCGGACGGATTCTGCGCCGGCGCGGTGTCCTTCGCGGCGTGGGAGTCCGCGCTCCTTGGCCCATCGCCCGTTGCCATCCATGATCATGGCGATGTGGCGCGGGATGTGGGGGTGGTTGTGCGGCATGCGGTTGGGAAAGTATCAGGTGGGGACCTGTGCCTGCGTGAAATTGCTGTGAAAACGAGTGGTTCAGACCACGAGGGTTTGCGATCGGTCCGGGCCGACGCCGATGAAGGCGATGGGTGCGCCGCAGAGTTCGGAGAGGCGGGTGAGGTAGGCTTTTGCGTTTTGGGGGAGGTCTTCGTAGCGGGTGCATGCGGTGGTGTCGCATTTCCAGCCGGGGAGGGATTCGTAGACGGGGGTGGCTTTGTCCCATTCGCCGCGGCCTGCGGGTGGGAGTTCGTGGAGGGTTCCGTCGATGTCGTATGCGGTGCAGATTTGGAGGGTTTCGTATTCGTCGAGGCCGTCGACGTTGGTGACGGCGAGGCCGGTGACGCCGTTGACCATGCAGGCGAAGCGGAGGAGGACGGTATCGAGCCAGCCGCAGCCGCGAGGGCGGCCGGAGACGACGCCGAATTCGCGGCCGAGGCCGTGGAGGTATTCGGAGAGGCCCTCGTCGACGGTGGGGAACCAGCCGCTGCCGACGCGTGTGGTGTAGGCTTTGCAGACGCCGATCACGCGTTGGATGGCGTTGGGTGGGAGGCCGGAGCCGGTGCAGGAGCCGCCGGAGGTGGTGTTGGAGGAGGTGACGAAGGGGTAGGTGCCGTAGTCGATGTCGAGGAGGGTGCCTTGTGCGCCTTCGAAGAGGATGGACTCGCCGTTTTTCCAGGCTTTGTGGAGGACTGGGATGGTGTTGGTGACGTGGGGGCGGAGGCGTTCGAAGGCGGTGTAGACTTCTTCGAGGACCTGGTCGGCGGTGAATTGAGGGAGGTCGTATTTGGCGAGGATTTCGTTCACTTCGGCGACGCGGCGGGTGACTTGTGCGCGGGCGAAGGGTTCGTCGAGGAGGTCTGCGACGCGGAGGCCGCAGCGGTTGACTTTGTCGGCGTAGGTGGGGCCGATGCCGCGTTTGGTGGTGCCGATTTTCTGGTCGCCGAGGGAGATTTCGCGGGCGGCGTCGAGTTCCTTGTGGAAGGGGAGTACGACGTGTGCGCGGTCTGAGATGAGGAGTTTGGCGGGGGTGATGGAGACGCCGAGGGCTTCATTGCGTTCGATTTCCGCGACGAGGCCGATGGGGTCGAGGACGACGCCGTTGCCGATGATGTTGGTTTTTCCGTCCCAGAGGATGCCGGAGGGGAGGAGGTTGAGGATGTAGCGGACGCCTTTGGCGATGACAGTGTGGCCTGCATTGTTTCCGCCTTGGCCGCGGACGACGAGGTCTGCGGATTCGGTGAGGTAGTCGACGATTTTGCCTTTTCCTTCGTCTCCCCATTGGAGACCTACGACGATGGTGTTCATGTTGGGTGATTTAACCGCGAATTTCTATTCAACCGCGAATGAGGGATTTCTAACTGAAGATGATTTGTGTTTAACCGCGAATAGACGCGAATGGACGCGAATTAGAGAGGTTATCGGGTGGAGATGAGAGGGTGTTCATCGCGGGAGGGATGGGGTTTGTGAGAAGTTAGGACGATGCGTTCCCATTCGAGTTTTGGTTTTTTGAAGTTGAGGATGAGGCCGACCTGGAGGCTGGTGATGCGGAGGTAGTTGAGCATTTGCCCGCGTTCGAGGGGGTGATGCAGTCGATCGTTTTGGTATCGATGATGACTGTCTCGTAAGCGATGAGATCCGGGATGAATTCTCCAACGGGGGCGTCCCGCCACTTGATGGGGAAGCGCGGTTGCTGGATGAACGGAATGTTACGGTGCTTGAATTCGACGGCGAGGGCGTTTTCGTAGGGTTTCTCGTGAAATCCGTGGCCGATGCCATTCAAGATATCAAACGCGCAGGAAACGATGGCATACACCTCGTCTTTCCCAAGTAATTCGCGTTCATCGGTGTCCATTCGTGGGGCTATCCTTTGTTGGCATCGATCAGGGCGGCGAATTCCTCGAAGAAGTAGGCGGCGTCGTTGGGGCCGGGGGCGGCTTCGGGGTGGTATTGGACGCTGAAGACTGGGAGGTCGCGGTGGCGCATGCCTTCGACGGTGCCGTCGTTGAGGTTGATGTGGGTGACTTCGATTTCGGGTGGGAGGGAATCGGGGTCGACGGCGAAGCCGTGGTTTTGCGAGGTGATGGAGATGCGTCCGGTGCGGAGGTCCTTGACGGGTTGGTTGCCGCCGCGGTGGCCGAATTTGAGTTTGAAGGTGTTTCCGCCGAATGCGTGGCCTAACAACTGGTTGCCGAGGCAGATGCCGAAGATGGGTTTTTTGCCGATGAGTTGGCGGAGTTCCTCGTGGATGTAGCCGAGTGCGGCGGGATCTCCGGGGCCGTTGGAGAGGAAGACGCCGTCGGGGTTTTTGGCGAGGACGTCTGCGGCGGAGGTGGTGGAGGGGACGACTTCGACATCGAAGCCTGCCTGACGGAGGCGGCGGAGGATGTTGAATTTGAGTCCGAAGTCGTAGGCGACGATGCGGTGGCGTGCGGGTGGGAGTTCCTCGTAGGGGCCTTCGGCGCCGGTCATGGCGTTGGGGAGGATCCAGTTGCGGGATTCCTCTTCCCAGTGGAAGGCGTGGGGGGTGGAGACTTCCTTGACGTAGTCCATGCCTTCCATGGATGGGGAGGCTTTGGCGGCGGCGATGGCGGCTTCGGCGTCGAGTTCGGTGGTGACGCAGGCGCGCATGGCACCGAGGGAGCGGAGGTGTTTGGTGAGGGCGCGGGTGTCGATGCCTTCGATGCCGAGGACGTTGTGGCGTGCGAGGTAGCTGGAGAGGGATTCGGAGGAGCGCCAGTTGGATGGGACGTCGCAGAGTTCGCCGATGACGAAGGCGCGGATGTGGGGTTCGCGGGATTCGCAGTCTTCGGGGTTGACGCCGTAGTTTCCGATTTGGGGGTAGGTCATGGCGACGATTTGTCCTCGGTAGGACGGGTCGGTGATGACCTCCTGGTAACCGGTCATGGAGGTGTTGAAACAGATTTCTCCGGTGGTGGTTCCGGTGGCTCCGTAGGCGGTTCCTTGGAAGCAGCGTCCGTCTTCTAGGGCGAGAATGGCGTTGGTCGGCACGGCGGGCGGAGGCTAGGCGGGGGGCTGGGGTGATGCAAGAAATTGCTGAAATTCGGGAAAAGGACGGGGATTCAGAGGGTTTTTCGGGTGGGGAGGAGGGCGTTTGAGATGATGAGGCCGGCGAGGAGGCAGAGGAATGTCATGAGTGCCTGGTGGCCGCTGGTGGTGCCGGGGAGGATGGCATTTCCGGAGACCCACTCGCTGAGGATCATGTAGGTGCGGCTGCCTGGGACGAGCAGGACGATGCCTTGCATCATGGGGATGGAGGAGGGGCAGCTGGTGATGCGGGAGAAGAGGTTTGCGTAGAGGCCGACGGCGAGGGCGCCGAGGAAGATTCCGGCGAACATGCCGAAGGTGGAAGCGCCCCAGCCGGCGATGGAGAATGCGATGATGGCGGAGATGAGGCCGATGGCGAGTTTGTGGGTGGGGATGTTGAAGGCGACGCCGATGCCGAGGGAGAGGCCGACGACGGCGGGCCAGGTTTTGAGGTCGGGGAGGGGCGGGAGGTCGAGGCCTTGGGTGGGTAAGAAGGGGAGGTGTGTGGCGATGGCGGCGGCGACGGCCATGCCGCTGATGGAGCCGAAGAAGAGTTTGAGGAGCTGCATGACGGCATCGACGAGGCGGGAGGTGCCGGAGATGAGATCACGGGATGAGATTTCGGTCATGGCGACGGTTAGAGCGAGGCCGGGGATGAAGATGACGATGGATGAGAGGATGACGAAGGGGATGTTGATGGGGATGCCGGCGCGGGCGATGAAGCTGGCGAGGATGCCGGAGAAGAAGGGCGCGAGGAGCGGGAGGACGGGGCCCCAACGGGCGTGGGAGGCGTTGCGGCGGGCGAGGAGGAAGATGAGGCCGGAGAGGAGTGCGGCGACGAGGATGTCCCATGTGTTAGAGGAGAGCAGCGCGGCGAAGGATGCGCCGATGAGTGTCCATGCGATGCCGTGGAGGGTGGCGGAGTAGTTGGAGGGTGCGGAGCGGAGGCGGTGGAGTTCGTCGATGGCGGCATCGAGGTGGAGTTCGCCCCGGGTGATGCGTTCCATGAGGCGATCGATTTCCCAGAGCAGGCCGAGGTTGTGATCGGCGGGTTGGACGCGTTCGACGTGGATGAACTGGTTGAGTTCGTCGTGCTGCCAGAAGGCGCAGGTGAAGGTGGTGGGGCTGATGAGGAAGCTGCCGTGGAAGCCGAGTTGGCGGGTGACGTTGATGAGGTGGCGTTCGACGCGTTGGCTGGTTGCGCCGCATTCATGGAGGGCGATCCCGAGCTTCACGACGAAGCGGGCTTTGCTGCGGTAATCGTCGGGCGCGGGGTTCAGACGAGATTGGGGCACGCTGAAGTGTTAGGCGGGTGACGGCCGGCTGATGGTGGCGTAGTCTTCCGGGGAGATGCAGCAGGGGTCTGCGGCGACCCAGTGGCCGGGTGAGATTTCGCGGAGTGGGAGGTCTTGGCCGATGGTTTCCTGGTAGCGCGGGTGGCTGATGCGGTGGCCGAAGGCGCTGCCGGCGGGTGGGTCGATGGGGGATGGGACGTCGCCTTCGAGGAGGATTTTTTTGCGTTTGATGCGTGGATCGGAGGAGGGGATGGCGGAGAGGAGAGCCTTGGTGTAGGCGTGGCGGGGGTTTCGATAGATTTCGTCGGAGGAGGCGAGTTCGACGATTTTTCCGAGGTACATGACGGCGACGCGGTCGCTGATGTGTTTTACGACGGAGAGGTTGTGGGCGATGAAGAGGTAGGAGAGGTTGAAGTCGCGTTGGAGTTCGACGAGGAGGTTGAGGATTTGTGATTGGACGGAGACGTCGAGAGCGGAGACGGGTTCGTCGCAGACGATGAGTTTGGGTTTGAGTGCGAGGGCGC
>SYAP01000300.1 GCA_005787565.1 Verrucomicrobiaceae bacterium
ACGTCGCCGCCCGCGGAATCGACATCTCCGGCGTCTCCCACGTCATCAACTACCGCGTCCCCGAAAACGCCGAAGACTACGTCCACCGCATCGGACGAACCGGCCGCGCAGAAGCCGAAGGCGACGCTTTCACCATCCTCACCGCAGACGAACTCGACTACGCCAAATCCGTCGAAATCTTCATCGACCAAAAAATCCCGCGCCGCAAACTCGAGGACTTCGCCTACATCTACACCGCCCTCCTCGACGACTCCCCCATCAAACCCGTCCGCCGCAAAAAAACCGGCGGCGGCGGAAAAAAACGCCGTTGATCATCACTGAGCGCCACCCGAAAGTGGCAGCGCACCCCCAGCGGTCATCCCGGAATCAACATCGTTAACGATGCTGTCCGTCGGATCTCCCTTCCAATTCGACTGAGACCGATCGACACGAAGAACTCCTCGTCCTCACCCCACCATGCGAGTCCTCGCCATCGACCCCGCCATCCGCAACACCGGCTACGCCGTCCTCGAAGGCGATCCCCGCAAACCCAAGGTCCTCACCTTCGACGTCATCTCCATCCCCCAGAAAGTCATCCAATCCGCCGCCCTCTCCGCCATCCACACCCACCTCGCGGCCGTCATCAAAACCTATCAGCCAGACGAAGTCGCCGTCGAAGGCATCATCTACGTCCAATCCCACCAAACCGCCATCACCATGGGCGCCGCTCGCGCCGCCTCACTCATCGCCGCAGCCGATCACGGCCTCCGCATCTACGAATACGCACCGCGCAAAGTCAAAATGGCCGTCGTCGGCAAAGGCACTGCCGACAAACAACAGGTCGCCTTCATGGTCCGCGCACTCCTCGGCCTCGCCGAAACACCACCTCACGACGCCGCGGACGCACTCGCCATCGCCATCGCGCACCTCCAAGCCTCCGATCCCATCCGCGCCAAACTCCTCGACCGCCGCCTCGTCTAACAAACCACCCCGCATGACCATCGTCATCCACGATCAACCCCTCACCTATCAGGACGGCCTCGATCTCCAGGAACGCACCGTCGCCTCCCTCCTCGACGGCACCGGCGGAGAAACCATCCACCTGCTGGAACACCAGCCCGTCTACACCATCGGCCGCCTCCGCGACCAATCCTCCCTCCGCGATCCCTCCGCCCTCCCCCACCCCCTGTTCGAAACCAACCGCGGCGGCCAAGCCACCTACCACGGCCCCGGCCAACTCGTCGGCTACCCCATCCTCGACCTCACCCGCCGCGGCAAAGACCTCCACGCACACCTCCGCCTCCTCGAAGACGCGCTCATCCGCGCCTGCTCCACCTTCGGCGTCCACGCCCACCGCCGTGAAAATCTAACAGGCGTCTGGGTCCAAAACCGCAAACTCGCCTCCATCGGCGTCGGCGTCCGCAAATGGATCTCCATGCACGGCTTCGCCATCAACATCACCCGCCAATCCCTCCCACCTTTCCTCGCCATCACCCCCTGCGGCATCGACGGCGTCACCATGTCCTGCCTCGAATCCGAAGCCGGCCACCCCATTACCCTCCCACAGGCAACCAACGCCATCGCAAACGAACTCACCTCAATCTTCACCTGAGCGTCCACCGCGCTCCGTGCGATTCCCGCCCCTCCCGCCACTTTCGCATTGACCACACCCGCGCGCCTGCGTTCTTGGCGCGCGCCCTCCCGCACCGCATGAAAATCATCATCCTCTCCCGCAACGCGCAACTCTACAGCACCGATGCACTCGTGCGTGCAGCCCAAAAACGCGGCCACGAAGTCCGCGTCATCGACTACCTCCGCTGCTACATGAACATCACCTCCCGCAAACCGCGCATCTACGTCGACGGAGAGGAACTCCAGGCCGATGCCGTCATCCCACGCATCGCCGCACGCCACACCTTCTACGGAAACGCCGTCGTCCGCCAATTCGAGATGATGAACGTCTTCACCCTCAACGAATCCGTCGCCATCGCACGCTCCCGCGACAAACTCCGCTCCCTCCAAATCCTCGCCAAACGCGGCGTCGGCCTCCCCGTCACCGGCTTCGCCCACCACACCGATGCCACCGGCGAACTCATCAAAATGTGCGGCGGAGCCCCACTCGTCATCAAATTGTTAGAAGGCACCCAGGGCGTCGGCGTCGTCCTCGCCGAAACCCCCAAAGCCGCCGAGTCCGTCATCGAAGCCTTCAAGGACCTCAACGCAAACATCCTCGTCCAGGAATTCATCAAGGAAGCCAAAGGCGCAGACATCCGCTGCATCGTCGTCGGCGGCAAAGTCATCGCCTCCATGAAACGCCAGGCCGCAGAAGGCGAATTCCGCTCAAACCTCCACCGCGGCGGCAAAGCCGAAAAAGTCAAAATCTCCCCAGAAGAACGCGCCGTCGCCTGCCGCGCCGCAAAAGCCATGGGACTCAACGTCGCCGGTGTCGACCTCCTCCGCTCCAACCACGGCCCCGTCGTCATGGAAGTCAATTCCTCCCCCGGCCTCGAAGGCATCGAACAATGCTCCGGCAAAGACGTCGGCGGCATGATCATCGAATTCATCGAACGCGCCGCCCTCAACCCGCCAAAAACCCCAAAGCCCACCGACAAATAAGCCGCCCTCTCTTCTCCGGCTTTAAGGGTTCTCACCCCCGCGCTCACACGCTATGCCTCATCGGCATGAGCCGCACCGCTGATCGCTTCCGCATCGCCTCCGTCCAATGGGACATGCGCAAACCCGCATGCCTCCCCACCTTTCTCGACCGCATCGACTTCTTCTGCACCACCGCCGCAGAGGACTATGCCGCCGAAATCGTGATCTTCCCGGAATACTTCACCCTCCCCCTCGCCGCACTCACACCCGCGCCCAATCCCATCACCTCCATCCACCAACTCGCCGGGCTAACAGAATCCATCAACCAACACCTCGCCACCCTCGCCATCCGCCACGGCATCTGGATCCTCGGCGGCTCACAACCCGTCATCGAAAGCCACCGCCTCCTCAACATCGCCTTCCTCTTCGGCCCCGAAGGCCAACGCCACCGCCAGGAAAAACTCCACATCACCCCGTGGGAAAAATCCGCATGGCAAGTCCAGGGCGGCAACAACCTCGAAGTCATCGACCTCGGAAAAATCAAAATCGGCATCCAAATCTGCTACGACGTCGAATTCCCGGAACCCACCCGCCACCTCGCCCATGCCGGCATGGAACTCCTCCTCGTCCCCTACTGCACCGATGACCGCCGCGGCCACCTCCGCGTCACCCGCTGCGCCATGGCACGCACCATCGAAAACCAGATCGCCGTCGCCACCGCCGGCTGCGTCGGCATTCTAACAAACGTCCCCGCCGCCAACCTCCACCACGCCGAATCCGGCATCTACACCCCCATCGACATCCCCTTCCCCAGCGACGGCATCGCCGCCACCGCCACCCCAAACACCGAGGAACTCCTCATCGCCGAAATCAACCTCACCACCCTCCGCTCCTCCCGCGCCGACGGCACCGTCACCCCCCTCAAAGACCGCCGCCACGATCTGTTTCCCTGAAACATCGACACCCGTCCCCTCAAGCACACTTCGGACAAACCCCGAAAAACTCCAACTCGTGATACAGATTCCGGAACCCCGTCTTCTCCCGGATCTCATCCTCCAGCTCATGCACCGGGCACGGCGCCTTGATCGCCTCGATGCTCCCGCACCCCGTGCAAATCAGATAGTCACTATGCCGACCCGGCACCAGCAGCGTGAAATACGCCGCACGCTCATGCAGCCCCAGCCGCCGCGCGATCCCATGCTCCGTCAGCCGCTGCAACAACCGGAAAACCGTCGCCTTGTCGCACTGATCCGCCAACCGCTCGGACCCCGCCAGCTCCGCCAAAGTCATCGGCCGCGCACTCTCCAACAACGTCCGGATCAGCTCCTCCAACGCCTTCGTCCGCCGCAGCCCTGCCTTCCGGCAACGCTCCACTGTCTCCTGAATGATCGGGTTCATGGCCAAAGCTACGTCAGCCCCTCAACCAAGGGAAATCCCAAAATCAAAACAAGCTCGTCTGCGGATCTTCCGGCCTGGCCGGCGGCAACGGAGCCCCGATCTTCCTCCACGCCGCAGGCAATGCCATCCGCCCTCGCGGCGTCCGCTGCAAAAACCCCTGCATGATCAGAAACGGCTCATGCACCTCCTCAATCGTCGCCGCATCCTCACCCACCGCCACCGCCAACGACCCCACCCCCACCGGCCCACCATTGAACTTGTAAATCAGCGCCTCCAACAACCGCTTGTCCATCTCATCCAACCCCTCCGCATCAATCTCGATCATCGCCAGCGCCGCATCCGCCACCTCCCCGGAAATCATCCCCCCACCCCGCACCTGCGCGAAATCCCGCACCCACCTCAACAACGCGTTCGCCACCCGCGGCGTCCCGCGCGATCTCGATGCCACCTCCAGCGCACCCGCCGTCTCAATCGGAACATCCAGCAACCCCGCCGAACGCTCAATGA
>SYAP01000301.1 GCA_005787565.1 Verrucomicrobiaceae bacterium
CACCGAACGCATCCTCTTCCATCAGGCAAACACTCGTCCCACCCTCGCCAAACGCTGGATGACCTCCGCCGTCATCGCCAACCTCCTCCTCCTCGCCCTCTTCAAATACACCGGCTTCCTCTGCGGACTCCTGCCCGATTCTCTAACATCTAACTCCTTCGGAGACTGGGCGAAATCCATCCCCCTCCCCGTCGGCATCTCCTTCTACACGTTCCAGGGCATCAGCCTCGTCGTCGACACCTGGCGCCGCGACATCAGCCCCGAAACCGCCCAACGCCTCGCCGCCCGCGGAACCCAACGCGCCGCCTCCATCCGCGACACCGGATTCTACATCGCCTTCTTCCCTCAACTCGTCGCCGGACCCATCGTCAAAGCCCACGAATTCATCGACCAGATCGGCGCAAAACAATGGCGCCACATCGACTGGAAAACCGTCCGCCGCTCCCTCATCGCCGGCTACTTCCTCAAAATCTTCGTCGCGGACAACCTCGCCGAGCAAACCGCCATGCTCACCGTCGGTACCGCCGCCCTCACCTCCACCGGCCCCGTCCACCTCATGGCACTCCTCTACGCCTACGGCCTTCAGATCTTCTCCGACTTCGCCGGCTCCTCCCTCATCGCCATCGGCCTCGGCGCACTCTTCGGCTACCGCCTCCCCGAAAACTTCCGCTTCCCCTACCTCTCCAAAAGCCTAACGGAATTCTGGCGCCGCTGGCACCTCACCCTCTCCTCCTGGCTCCGCGACTACCTCTACATCCCCCTCGGCGGAAACCGCATCGGCCCCACCCGCACCTACATCAACCTCTTCCTCGTCATGTTCCTCGGCGGCCTCTGGCACGGCGCGGAATGGAAATTCGCCATCTGGGGCACCCTCCACGGCACCTTCCTCGCCATCGAACGCTTCCTCTCCAGACGCCGCGGCCGCATCTCCACCAACTCCCCAACCCCGCTCAAATCCCTCATCACCGGCACCCTCGGCCGCCTCTACGCCTTCCACGTCGTCACCTTCCTCTGGCTCACCTTCCTCATGCCGGACCTCGCACACATCCGCGCCTTCTTCACCGGCCTCACCTCCGGCCCCATCACCATCCCCGGCCAACCCCTCTTCGCCCTCGCCATCTACGGCGGCGCGGCCATCGCCTACCACCTCTGGGGCTGGCTCGGAGAAAACCGCCCACACCTCTCCAACCGCCTCACCCACCCACTCATCGAAGGCTCACTCCACGCCCTCATGGTCTTCCTCATCCTCACCAACCCCGGCGCACCACGCGGCTTCATCTACTTCCAGTTCTAACAAAAAATGATGACCCGCCTCTACCTCATCGGATTCCTCGCCACGGCCGCACTCTGCCTCGCCGCTCAATCCACCGCCATCCGGAAATCCGGCGGCTCCACCGTGAAATCCGAATCCAACTACTTCTCCTCCATCGCACGCCTCCAATCCCACCCTTCCTCCCAGCCCAAAGCCATGCTCCTCGGCTCCTCTCTAACAGGACGCCTCGCCGACCGCGGAACCCTCCACCCCTCCATCGCCAACCTCGGCTGCGACGGCGGCACCGCCGTCATCACCCTCCGCGCCATCGACCAAGGCCTCATCACCCCCTCACCCACCCTCGTCATCGAAACCAACACCCTCTCCTACGAACTCGAAGGCCGCGGCCGCGAAATCGCAAACGCCATCCGCACCCCATGGTTCTCCGTCGGAAAATCTATCCCCAACCTCAGCGCCACCGCTCGCCCCACCGCCTTCGCCTACTCATGGCTCATGGCAAAACGCGGCGAAGGCCCCACCACCACCCCTCCAAACCCACTCCTCCAATTCCCCAACTCCCCTAACATCCCCACCACCCTCCCTCACCCATCCATCACCCCACAAGCCGACAAACTCACCACCGAACTCTCCGCCATCCTCTCCCGCCTCCAAAAACGCGACCTCAACCTCATCCTCGTCATGCTCCCCCCCGGCCGCGCCCCCTCCTCCATCGACCACCAGATCGCCGCCCAACTCTCCGCAAAAAACTCCATCCCCTTCTGGGACATGTCCCAAAACCTCCCGCCCAACTTCCCTCGGCTACACCGATGGCATCCACCTCGATACCCCAAGCGCTCGCCAAGTCTCCGCCGCCATCACCCGCAGGATCCTAACCCCCTGATCCCGTGATCTTGTCTTGGCGAAAACCCCATTCGCCTCCATCCTACACCCAGCCACCGGCATGAAAATCCTCAGCCACTCAGATCCCGCTTTCCCCTCGTTCGTCAAACGCCTCAACCGGCGCGCCATTCCCGAACCCGACGTCCGCGACCTCGTCACCGAAATCATCCGCGAAGTCGCCACCCACGGCGATGCCGCACTCGTCTCTCTAACAAAACGCTTCGACGGCGCAACCCTCAAACCCAAGGAACTCTTCGTCACCGACGCCGAGTTCTCCGCCGCCGCCAAAGCCGTCACCCCAGCCACCAAGGACGCCATCAAACGCAGCCTCGCCAACATCCGCTCCTTCGCCAAAAACAGCCTCCGCAAAGACTGGTCCGCCAAAAACGCCGAAGGCGCCACCGTCGGCGAACGCTTCACACCCTTCGACCGCGTCGGCGTCTACGTCCCCGGCGGCAAAGCACCCCTCGTCTCCACCGCCCTCATGACCGCAGGCTTCGCCAGCGCCGCCAGCGTCCCCGAAATCATCGCCGCAACCCCATGCGGACCCGATGGCACCATCAACCCCGCACTCCTCCACGCCCTCAAAGCCGCAGGCGTCACCCAAGCCATCAAAATCGGCGGCGCACAAGCCATCGCCGCCCTCGCCATCGGAACCAAATCCATCCAACCCGTCGACCGCATCTTCGGCCCCGGAAACCGCTTCGTCGTCGAAGCCAAACGCCAACTCGTCGGCGCCGTCTCCATCGACCTCCTCCCCGGACCCAGCGAAATCCTCATCCTCGCCGACAAATCCGGAAACCCCGACTTCATCGCCGCCGACCTCTTAGCCCAGGCCGAACACGGCGGAGACAGCGTCGTCGGCTTCGCCACAGACTCCAAAACCCTCCTCAACCAGGTCGTCAAATCCATCGAAAAACAACTCCCTTCCCTCTCCCGCGCCAAAATCATCCGCGAGGTCCTCAAACGCGGCACCTTCCTCCTCCACCTCAAATCCTTCGCCGACGGCGTCGCGATCTCCAACGACTTCTGCCCCGAGCACCTCTCCCTCATCACCGAAAACGAAAAACAATGGCTCCCAAAAATCCGCACCGCCGGAGCCATCTACCTCGGAAACCTCTCCCCGGTCGCCGTCGGCGACTTCCTCGCCGGCCCAAGCCACACCCTCCCCACCGGCGGCGCCGGCAGATCCTTCTCCGGCCTCCGCGCCGACCAATTCCAACGCCGCACCAGCATCGTCCGCCTCGACCACACATCCGTTAGAAAATCCCTCCCCGTCGTCGAGGAATTCGCTCGCATCGAAGGCCTCGACGCCCACGGCCGATCCACCGCGATCCGCTTGGAAAAATGAACGATCACCGCACATCGCGCCGCCGCCGCGCCGCCGAACCATCGGCACTCTATCAGCACGCCTGCCCGGCCTGCCTCGTCCGCAGCGACAAAAACCCCCAATGGTGCCCCTCCTGCCAATTCACCGGCGGCGACACCATGACACTCTTCCCCGGCCCCCCGCCCCCCCTCCTCCCCATCCTCGATGCCGCCAGCATCCTCGACCCAAAACAGGCAAACACCGTCACCAAAGCCATCACCAAACTCCAATCCCGCTTCCCGCAGTTCCGCTTCCGCATCTGCTCCGCACACCTCCCGCCCGATACCCGCATCCGCCTCTTCGGCTTCTGGCTCATGAACGCCTGCCCCCTCGCAGACGGCGAATCCCCCCATGACCGCGCATGGACCATCCTCCTCGTCATCAACACCGCCAACCACCGCGCCACCGTCATCCCCGGCTACTACGCCGAACGCTGGCTCTCCGATGACCAATGCCAAAAAGCCATGGAAACCATGAAACCCCACTGGCAGGCCGAAAACCACACCAAAGCCATCCTCGCCTTCCTCAACTCCACCAAATCCCTCCTCGAATCCTCCTGGCGCAGAGCCGGCGCACCCAAACCCGCCTGACCACCACCATGCCCCTGCGCCCCATCCTTCTCCTCCTCGCCCTCCTCGGCCTCACCCTCTCCCACGCCCAGGAATCCGAAACCACGGAATTCCAACACGGACCCCGCCCACCCAACTCCATCTTCGACCCCACCAGCTTCCTCGATCCCGAAATCGCCGTCCAAATCGCCGAACCCCTCGCCAAATACCGAACCAACGAATCCATCGACGTCATCGTCGTCATCCTCAACACCATCGGCGATGCCCCACCCGAACACGTCGCACGCCAGTTCGCCGACGCATGGTGCGACCCCCTCCTCAACTGCATCGTCCTCCACGTCCCCGGCCGCAAGGACAGCCCATGGATCATCCCCGGCGGAAAAATCGTCCGCGAAATCCTCAAACCCGAATTCATCCAGCAAAACGTCCGCGACGCCAAACGCCGCGCCAACCTCGAACCCAAGGAAGTCGGCAAAATCCGCGCCGCCACCACCGAATCCGCAGACCTCCTCCGCATCTGGATGGGTGCCACCATCCACCGCGGCGAAGTCATCAAGACCGAACAATTCAAAATGCGAACCGAACTCGAGGAACGGCACCGTCGCATGAAACTCCTCATCCCCGTCGCCCTCGCCTCCATCGTCCTTCTCACCGCCCTCGCCTACATCACCACCTCCAGCCTCAAAAAACTCGGACCTCGCCGCTTCCCCACACCCCACGTCATCCAGCGCCTCGGCGCACCCTACGCCGGCGGAAACGACGCATCCATCGATCTCTCACCCTCCCACGCCCGCCACCCACGCTAACTCCCACACCCCCCACCCATGAAATTCCTCCCCACTCTCGCCACCGTCGTACCCCTCCTCCTCATGGCCGTTTCATGCGAAAAACCCGCACCGGAAACCCCGGCCCCAAACGCAGCGCAAAACCCGGACATCCCCATCCTCCCCCTCAAAAAGGACGATTTCTGGCGCTACTCCGTTAGAGTGGAACTCCCGGAAGGCGTCACCGCCGACGGCTCCGCCGAAATGGACGTCTCACACGAACGCCTCCGCCGATACATCGGAAAAATCGTCCCCGCCGAAGGCCTCCCCGAAGTCGATTGCTTCGAAGTCACCGCTCCCAACACCACCACCGAACGCGAATTCGTCACCATCACAGACGACAAAATCCTCATGCGCGGATCCACCCTCGTCCGCCCCGATGTCACCGCCCCACTCTGGTTCGAACCCGCCGTCCCCTTCGTCTACGCCGGCATGAAAGCCGGAGAATCCCTCCGCGAACTCCGCGCCGGCTCCGAAACCCGCGTCCGCAACCTCCAGATCGTCGCCCGCGAAGACGTCACCGTCCCCACCGGAACCTACCCCTCCATCCGCATGCTCATGACCGGCATGGACGGTGGCATCGAACTCCGCCGCACCCTCTGGTTCGCCCCCGGCATCGGTATCGTCCGCGAAGAAAAAGTCCGCTACGGCGGCGGCAAACTCCTCCTCCGCGAAACCCACGAACTCGTCGAAACCTCCCTCAAACGCTGATCCCTCAACTCATTTCCCGAAAACAAAAAGCGGAACCACCCATCGGTGATTCCGCTTTTTCAGTGAAAGGTCTGTCTGAGGATCAACGGCGGCGGCGAAGCACCAGAACCGCACCACCCAAAACGCCAAGCAGCGCGGAGGTCGGCTCAGGAACCGCATTCCAGCTGATCGACTGCAATCCGGCCGCACCGGTCTGCGTGCCATTCAGCGTCAACAAAAACGCCTTCGAATTCACAGCGTCCTGATTGGTCACGAAAAACTCGCCAACCGAAACACCGGAATATTCGAAGTCCACATTCAGCGGCTGCAAACCCGCAAACGTGACCTTCACCGCTTCTCCGCTGTTGAAGCTCAACGTCGGACCGGCGGAACCGTTGTCGTTCTGGAATGCATTGTTCACCACAAGCGATGAACCCGGAACCGCTTCGAACACAACATCACCGTATCCGGGAACCGGAATCACCAGCGGGTTGGGTGGAAGCGTGCTGCCCTCGTATCCGACAAAGTCGAGAGTGAAGGCATTCGAAACGGCCGTAAGACCGCACAGGAGGACCGCTACAAGCGGAGCTTTGGTTTTCATGGGGGGTGGGGGGGATTAAATTGCGGAAAACGATCCGCAGTTCCCGAAAAAACCTCATCTTCTTGGTTACCTCAAGAAAATAGTATTAACAATGTTCAAACAGATATGATATGCTGATTGACACGGAATGTCATCAATCAACTTATCTTGATTATCCATCTCCATCTTCATATCCGGATCTACATCCGCCCCCTCACAACGCAGGCTTCGCCGCCAATTCCACCTTCGGATTCCGGTGAATCCAAACACTCTGCACCAACCCCAACAGGAACATGCAGATCACCACAAACGTCCCCGAATAACTCACCAGCGGCAACGGAATCCCCGTGATCGGCATCAGCAGCACACACATCCCGATGCTCTCGAAAATGTGCGCGAAAAACAACGCCACCACCAGACACACGATCATCCGACCTGTTAGATCGCGACTGTAAAACGCGATGAACAACCCCTGGATCAACAACAGAGCGAACGCCGACAACAGCAACAAGCTCCCCCGGAACCCCAACTCCTCCGCAATCACCGCGAAGATGTAGTCGTTGTGCGCCGTCGACCACGAAATGAACTTCTTGTCATGCAGCGAACCCCGCTCCGCCGTCGCATTCAGCCCCGCACCCTTCCACCCCGCCTTCCCCACCGCCATCGTCACATAATGCGGACCATACCCTTCATCCGTAATGTCCACCTCACGCCCCTGCATCATTCGCAACCACAGGTCGATCCGCTCCGGACCACGCTCGGAAACCAATGGCAACGCCACAAAATACAGCAGCGGAATCATCCCCGCCCCGATGAACGTCATGAACGAAAGATAACGGAACGGTGCCCCGCCAATCAGCAACGCCACAATGATCACCGGAATCCACACCAACGCCGACCCCATGTCCCCCATCTTCATCACAATCAAAAACGGCACCACCGCCAAAATCCCGATCACCCCGATCCGCGCAAACGGCAACCCGAACCACCGGTGCAACTTCGGCAAATCCTGAATCAACCACGCAATCAGCAAAATCCCCGAACATACCCCCAACTGCGCCGGCTGGAAACTGAACCCCCCAATCGACAAACGGTGAACCGAATCATCCTGCTGCATCGCCATGATCATCAGCACCAGACTCACCACATAAAACGGTATCCCCAACCACTTGATCCACCGGTAATCCACAAACGCCGCCGCAAAATACGCCACGCTCCCCACCAAAATCCAATTCTTCTGCGCCGCCGCATAAGACTCACCTCCCCCAGGCAAATGCCGCGCCGCACTCTCGATCATCAGCACGCCGAAAATCAGGAGCCCGTACATCACCAGCACGAGCACCCAGTTCATCCCCAATATCTTTCGCAGGAACGGTGTCATGGCGCAACCCGGCGCGACCATACCCCCCGCATCTCCCATGGCAAGGCACGCGTGAAAAATCCGCTATACTCCCCCACCCATCGCACGCCACGCCTCCTCGATCCGCTTCTCCGAAACCTTCCCCACCACCGGCACATCCGGCGCGAACAACCCAATCCGCCACTCCTCCAACGCCCACCCGTGCCCCCACAACCCCGCATCCTCCGGCGCACCCATCCACGCCCGATGCCACGGCTCCCACAACCGCCGGAACCGCTCCATCTTCTCCAAATCCTTCACCAACGGCAGCGACGCAATCCTCCCCAACCTCGACCTCACCCCACGCAACCTCCGTGGATAATCTAACAAATTCCCATACCCCGCCCGCCACGCGAACCCTCCCCGCAACAACCACCCCAACTGCTCCTCCAAATCCTCCGCCACCACCCCGTGATTCCGGTCCCCCGCATGCTTCGAAATCCAACCCCGCACCTCCGGCAAAATCTCCATCACCCCATCCAGCGCCCCACCCACCCTCACCGCCGCGTCATGCCACCGCCCCCGCGCCTCCGCCGCCATCTTCCGGAAACCCTCCGGCGATCGCGGAAAAACCCCACCCGCCGCACCCTCCGCCGCC
>SYAP01000302.1 GCA_005787565.1 Verrucomicrobiaceae bacterium
ATGCCGCGGGTGGGTTCGTCTAATAGGAGTATGTCGACATCGTATTCGAGGAGGCGGGCGAATGCCGCTTTTTGTTGGTTGCCGCCGGAGAGTGCGCCGATGGGTTGGGCGGGTCCCTGGCATTTGATGCCGAGTTTTTCGATCCAGCGGATGGAGGCGGCGTTTTGTTTGGCGGGTGAGATGGTGCCGGCGGGGCCGAAGCGGTGGAGGCAGGGGAGGGTGATGTTTTCGGCGATGGATAGGTTGAGGGCGAGGCCTTCTTCTTTCCGGTTTTCGCTGAGCATGCCGACGCCTTGTTTCCAGCTTTGGCGAGGGTTTGCCTTGGGATTGGGTTGGCCTTTGAGTTTGGTTGAGCCGTTGGTGGCGGGGTCGAGTCCGAAGAGGGTGCGGAGGAGTTCGGTGCGGCCTGAGCCGACGACGCCGGCGATGCCGAGGACTTCGCCGCGGCGGAGTTCGAAGGTTGCGTTGATGGGTTTGGTTGTGCCGGCGAGTTGGTTGGCGGTGAGGAGAATTTCTCCGGGGTGGCGGGCGGTGCGCGGGTAGAGTTCGTCGACATCGCGGCCGACCATGAGGGAGACGATTTCGGACGGGAGGGTGGTGGCGACTTCGCGGGTGCCGACGACGGAGCCGTCGCGGAGGACGGTCAGGCGAGAGGCGAGGCGTTTGACCTCTTCGAGGAAGTGGGAGATGTAGATGATGGAGAGGCCTTGGGCGCGGAGGCGGTCGATGAGGAGGAAGAGGCGTTCGATGTCTTTTTGCGAGAGGGATGAGGTGGGTTCATCGAAGACGAGGAGGCGGCAGCCCATGGCGAGGGATCGGCCGATTTCGACGAGTTGTTGTGCGGAGACGGAGAGGGTGCCGGCGAGGGCGTCCGGCCGGAGGTCCGGGTGATCGAAATGGGCGAGGGCTTCCATTGCGCGGGCGCGCATGGTTTTGCGGTCGATGAAGGGTCCGCGGCGGGGTTCCATGCCGAGGACGATGTTTTCCTCGACGGTGAGGTGTGGGGCGATGGAGAGTTCCTGATAGATCATGCCGACGCCGCTGGCGCGTGCGTGGAGAGGATTGCGCGGCTGATAGGGTTTGCCATCGAGCTGCATTTCCCCGGCGTCCGGTGCGTGCGCGCCGGAGAGGACTTTCATGAGTGTGCTTTTGCCGGCTCCGTTCTCGCCGACGAGGGCATGGACTTCGCCGGGGAGGACTTCGAGGTCGACGCGGCCGAGTGCGACGGTGGGGCCGAAGGTTTTGCGGATGCCCCGCATGAGGAGGCGTGGGACTGGGGCGGTCATGACCACGCAGGCTGTTAGGATGTTAGGGGAGCTGGGTTTTGATGAGAGTCTGGACGGATTCCTGTTCGAGGTTTTCCGGGGTGACTAGGGTGGCTCCGGTGTCGATGACTGGCTGAATGGTTTCGCCTTTGAGTTTGGCGACGGCGGTTTTGACGCCGAGGTATCCCATGTTGACGGGGTCCTGGAGGACGGTTCCGTTCATTTCGCCTTTTTTGAGGGCGTCGAGGAAGGTGGCGTCGCAATCGAAGCCGACGAATTTGACTTTGCCGGCGAGGTTTTTGGCTCGGAGTGCCTGGAGCATGCCGTAGGTGCTGGTTTGGTTGCTGCAGAAGATGCCGTCGACGGCGAGGGAGTCGCCTTCGGCGAGGCGTGTGATGAGGTTGGTGGCGGTGTCCTGGGCCTGGGAGGCGGTGGCACCGGCGAATTGTTCGGAGCTGACGACTTTGATTTCCGGGTGTTTGGCGATTTCCTCGAGGAATCCGGCTTCGCGTTGTTCGGTGGAGGCGCTGCCCTGCATGTAGCGGAGGACGGCGACGCGGCCTTTGCCGCCGAGGACTTCGGCGATGCGGCGTGCAGCGATGCGTCCGCCTTCGGTGTTGTCGGTGGCGACGAGGCTGGTGATGAAGGATTCGCTTTCGGCGAGGCTGGAGTCGATGATGACGACGGGTTTTCCGCCATCGGCGACTTCTTTGGCGGCGTCGCGGAGGGCGACGGCATCGAGTGGGGCGAGGACGATGGCGTCGTTCTGGAGGGCTTGGTTGCGGACGAGGTCGATTTGTTGGGAGCGGTCGTCCTCGCGTTGTGGGCCGATGAAGGTGACTTGGACGTCGAGTTCCTTGGCGGCTTTGAGTGCTCCTGCCTCGACGGATTTCCAATAGATGTGGGTGGTTCCTTTGGGGATGACGGCGATGCGGGTTTTTGAGGATTCGCCGCCGGAGTTTTTGTTGCACGCGGGGAGGAGGGCGAGGGCGGGGAGTGCGAGCAGGGAGAGGATTTTTGCAGTCATACGGGTCTTCGCCCCTGTGTTTAAGGATTTGGGATTTTGGGTGCAAGAACCATTCCTGGGGTGGATTGGAATGTCTTGGCAGGAAGGGGAAAACGTGGCATGTGTCTGGCAATGCCGCGTGTTGCCATTGAGATTCTGATCATTTTCCTGTTGTTGTTATTGAATGGTGTGTTTGCGATGGTGGAGATCGCCGTGGTTTCGAGCCGCAAGTCGCGGTTGAGGCAGTGGGCTGAGAGCGGGGACAAGCGTGCGAAGGCGGCGCTGGATCTGGTGGAGTCTCCGAACCGTTTTTTATCGACGACGCAGATCGGGATCACGTTGGTGGGGGTTTTGGCTGGGGCGTTCGGGGGAGCGACGCTGGCGAAGAGTCTATCAGGGGTGATCGAGCAGGTTCCTTTGCTGGCGCCGTGGGCGGATGCGTTGGGTGTGGTGACGGTGGTGGGGGTGATCACGTTTTTCTCGCTGGTGTTGGGTGAGTTGGTGCCAAAGCGGATCGGTTTGGGGAATCCGGAGGCGATCTCGCGGGTGGCGGCACGGCCGATGGGATGGTTGTCTAAGGCGGCGCATCCGGCGGTGGTTCTGTTAGGCGTATCGACGGATGCGGTGCTTGCGTTTTTGCGGGTGAGGCCGGCGGCGGAGGAGGCGGTTAGCGAGGAGGAGGTGAGGATGTTGGTGCGAGAGGGGGAGCGGAGTGGTGCATTGTTGCCGCAGGAAAGTGAGATGGTGGAGGCGGTGTTGGGGTTGGATCGGTTGCGGGTGAGGGATCTGATGACGCCGCGGGGTGACATGGTGTGGCTGGATGCGGAGATGACGGATGAGGAGATTCTTGATGTGGTGTTGCAGAGCCGGCACACGCATTTTCCGTGTCATGAGGATCGGCGGGACAATTTGTTAGGTGTGGTTTCGGTGAAGGATCTTTTTACGCGGCATCGGAGCGGGAAGTCGTTGGACGTGCGGTCGTTGTGCGCGGAGCCGTTGTTGGTGCCGCCGACGCAGCCTGCGATCCGTTTATTAGAGACGTTTCGCGCGGCGGGGACGCATTTCGCGCTGGTGGCGGATGAGTTTGGGGGGATTGCGGGGTTGATCACGCTGCATGACATCATGGAGACGATCATGGGGGACTTCGGGGTAGCGGGGACCATTGCTTCGGAGGCGGTGCAGCGGGATGATGGGAGTTGGCTGGTGGATGCGATGATCCGGATTGATGATTTGTTAGAGTTGTTTCCCGGGCTTCCGCTGGATCCGCCGGCGGAGAGGGATTATTCGACGTTGAGCGGGTTCATTTTGCAGACATTGGGTCATCTGCCGGTGACGGGGGAGCATTTCGAGACGGGTGGATATCGGATTGAGGTGGTTGATTTGGACCGGAACCGGGTGGATAAGGTGTTGATCGTGTCGACCGGAGTTTCACCCGATGAATGAGTTAAAGAGAGTGGCGAGGTGGTTGCTGCCGGGGATCGCGTTGGTGAATCCTGTGGGGGCGGTGGAGATCCGCGGGTATTCGGCGGGGCGGCATGATCGTTTCAGCGGTTGGCCGGCGGCACCGGTGTGGAATGAGACGGCGTGGTATGACAGCAGGCAATTTTCGGGTGTGGCGTGGAGTTTGCCCGCGCCATCGAACAGGCGGCAGATGGCGATGATTTCGCCGCGGCATTTGGTGTGTGCGAGTCATGTTAGGCCCGGGATCGGGACGGTGGTGCGGTTTCTGGCGTTGAACGGGACGGTGTTGGAGCGGACGGTGACGGCGTTTGATTTCGTGCCTAACGGTGTTGGTGGGAATTCGGATATTGTGGTGGTGACGTTGTCCGAGGCATTGCCGGAAGCGTTGGGGGTGAAGGCGTTTCCTTATCTGAATCTTGGGAGTGAGGCGGCTTATGTGGGGACGTCGCTTTTGGTATTCGGGTGGGATACGAAGGTGGGTCGCGGGGTGATCAGCGGGTTTTCGACGTTGAACGCACCGCCGCAGATCGCCTCGACGAGGGTTTGCGAGTATAACTATGTTTATTTGTTTGGTGGTCAGGATGACGCGAAGTTGGTGGGTGGGGATTCGGGGAATCCGTCGTTCGCGATGTCGGGTGGGCGTCCGGTGTTGGTGGGGGTGCATTCGGCGGTGTTCGATTTCGGGTTTTCGCAGAGGAACTATGATGCCTTCATTCCGCATTATGTTGAGGGGATGAATGATTTGTTAGATGAGGATGGATATGCGATGATTCCGGCTTATCCGGTGGTGGTGGATTTGGTTGGGAGTCATGAGGTGACGCCGGGGTTGTTGCGGGTTGGGGAGGGTGGGGAGTTGAGTTTCACGCTGGAGAATATGGATGTTGCGATGGCATCGAATGTGCGGTTGTCGTTTTCATTCACTGCGGGAAAGGTGCCGGATGGGATGAGTGCGCCGGGGTGGGTGTTGGAGGCTCCGACGGCAGACACGCGGGTGTTGAGGAGGGCGGGATTGGCCGGGGAAGCGTCTTCTGTGGTGACGGCCGAGTGGGCGGAAATGCCCGAGGGGCCCATTGTGGTGACGGCGGTTCATCAGTCGGATGGGAGTCCGATGATGGAGGATGAGATCACGATTGAGCCTGCGCCGTCGTATGCGGATTGGAGCAAGGATCTGGCGGAGGGGGAGACGGGTGACGATGGGGATGGCGACGGGGTGGTGAATTTGTTAGAGTATGCGCTGGGTGGTGATCCGCTGGTGGCTTCGCGGTTTTCCGTTACCGGCTGTTTGTTGAATCCGGGGTTGGTGAGTGAAGGGGGCAGGTGGGTGATGCGGTTTCCGGTGAGAGAGGATGCTGAAATACGAGGTTTATCGTATTTGGTGGAGTTTTCGGAGGATCTTGCGCTGGGGTCGTGGGGCGGGGTGGGGCCTGCGGGGTTGGTGACGGTTGACGGGCCGCTGGAGCCGGTGGTTGAGGGTTGGTTGTTGCGTGAAATTTCCTTTGATGACGGGGAATTGCGCCGATTCTGCCGCTTGCGTGTCGAGATGAATGAAGGCAGTGTTTTGCCCGGGCCGTGACGGGTGAAAGAATCCTGGCGGCGGTTCCGTTTTCGGAGCGTTCTTTTTGAAACCTGCAGAAACTTCCATGAATTCACCACTTGCAAGCCGCCGTCATTTCATCGCCGCCACAGGAGCCGCCGCAGCGGTTTCGGGATTTCCAACGATTCTGCGGGCCCAAGGCGGGAACAATGCCACGTTGAAGATCGGCTTGATCGGTGCGGGCGGGCGGGGGACGGGAGCTGCGAGTCAGGCGTTGTCGGCGGATCCGAACGTGAAGTTGTGGGCGGTGGGGGATGCGTTTGCGAGCCAGGTGACGAATTCGCTGAACGGGTTGGCGAAGTTTGGGGACAAGGTGGATGTGCCTGAGGCGCGGCGTTTTTCCGGGCTGGATGCCTATCAGAAGGTGATCGAGAGCGGGGTGGATGTGGTGCTTTTGGCATCGCCTCCTGGTTTCCGTCCGATGCATTTGCGGGCGGCGGTTGAGGCCGGGAAGCATGTGTTTGCGGAGAAGCCGATGGCGGTGGATGTGACGGGTGTGAAGTCGGTGATGGAGTCCGCGCGGATTGCGAAGGAGAAGGGGACCACGATCCAGCATGGATTTTGCTGGCGCTTTTCGCCGAATACGCGCGAGGGGTATGGGAAGGTTCTGGGTGGTGAGCTGGGCCGGGTGGTTTCCGTTTACGGGACCTACATGGGTGGGGTGCCGAAGCCATCGACGAACATCAACCAGCGGAATCCCGAGTGGGGTGATGTGGAGTGGCAGGTGCGGAACTGGATGGGGCACGAATGGTTGTCCGGTGGTCCGCTGTTAGAGCAATTCATCCATACGGTGGACAAGATCGCTTGGGCGATGAATGACGTGGAGCCGATCGCTGCCCGTGGGGGTGGTGGGCGTGCGCAGAGGGATGATGACGGGAATGTTTGGGATCACTATGAGGTGGCTTTCGAGTATCCGAATGGTGTTTTCGCGCACATTGGGGGTCGGCAGTTTCTGAATGCGTTCAGCGAGGTGACGGATCGTGTTTTCTGTGAGAAGGGATCAATGGAGGCACCAGGTCGAGTTTTGACGAAGGATCCGAGCGGTAAGATCACGTGGGCGTATCGCGGGGCGGGGACTGACATGTATCAGGTGTGTCACAACGAGTGGTTTGCCGCGATCCGGAAGGGGGAGCCTCTCAACACGGGCGAGTATATGGCGAAGAGCACGATGCTTGCGATTTTGGGTCGCGAGGCGGCTCACTCGGGACAGCGTGTGACGTGGGCGGATCTTTGGAACGCGAAGCAGGATTTCACTCCGGAGAAGGTTGAGATGGGTGCGAAGGTAGCGCCGATGGAGATTCCGGTTCCGGGGAAATACAAGCTGGCTTGAGTGGCACTTCGTTTTGAGACTTCCAATCGAATTTCATGAGGATTTCCCCATTTCTGTTAGTTGCTTCCGCTGCGATGGCGGTGGCTGAGACGCCTGTTCCGAGTCCGGCGCTGTTGCCGAGCACGAAGGTGATTCATGAGAAGATCACCGCGAAGCCTGATGCGGCGGCGGATGAGATGAAGCCTTACACGGAGACTGCGCCGCTGGCTGCGAATGCGACGTTGGATCTGGTGCCGGTGCCGGGTGGGTCGTTCATCTTGGGATCGCCGGAAGCGGAGGCCGGGCGGAAGGCTGATGAAGGTCCGCAGCGGAAGGTGGAAATCGAGCCGTTCTGGATGGCGAAATTGGAGATCACGTGGGATTTGTATCGGCCGTTCATGGAGAACGGAAAGGCGCGGAACAAGGATGGGACGCTGAACCGCGACTCCAACCAAAGCACTTCCGAGGCGCCGGAGATCAAGGATGGGGAGACTTTTTCGGATACTCTGACGCAGCCGACGCCGCCGTATGTGCCGATGCATTTCGGCATGGCGGATGGGTATTCGAAGGAGTATCCGGCAGTGGGGATGACGCATCATGCGGCGAGCCAGTTCTGCCAATGGTTGAGCGCGCAAACGGGGCATTTTTACCGGCTGCCGACGGAGGCGGAGTGGGAGTATGCGTGCCGTGCGGGGACGACGACGGCCTATCACTTCGGCGACGATGTTTCGAAGTTGGGTGAGTATGCCTGGTTCGCGGAGAACTCGGAGTATCAGTATCAGAAAGTGGGTTCGAAGAAACCGAATCCGTGGGGATTGCATGACATGCATGGCAACGTGGCGGAGCATGTGTTAGATCAGTATGTTCCTGAATCCTACGGGGCGATCAAGGAGGGTGCGAAGTCGCCGTGGGTTCCCGCGGCGAACCGTTATCCGACGGTGGTGCGAGGTGGTCACTGGGATGCAGATCCGGTGGCGTTGCGGAGTGCGGCGCGGGTGGGGAGCGAGCCGGCGTGGAAGATTCAGGATCCGCAGATTCCAAAGTCGATCTGGTATTTCACCGACAGTCCGTGGCTGGGATTCCGGATTGTGCGGCCGTTGAAGACTCCGAGTTTGGAGGAGATGCACCGGTATTGGAATCTGGGACCGGGGCCGACGGAGTGATTGGGGTTGGGTAGAGGTTTTTCCTAACAAGACTGGCCATGAAGCGGCGGAATTTCATCGGTCTGTTAGGTTTGGCGGCTGTTTGCCGGGTGGATGCTGGTGAGGAGGGGGGAGTGGTGCGGGTTTCGCGGTCGCTGATGGGGACGACGTTTACGGTGTTGTGCCATGCGGAGGATCGGGCAGCTGCGGGGGGTGCGGTTGATGAGGCGTTTGGGGTGGCGGAGGGGATCAATGAGGTGGCATCGGACTACATCGCGGACTCGGAGTTGCTGGGTTTGACGCGGCATGGGGTGGGGGAGGCGGTTGCGGTTTCGGAGCGGTTGTTCGGGCTGTTGTGGGAGGCGCGGGGATTTGCGGAGAAGACGGAGGGGAGGTTTGATCCGACGTTCGGGCCGCTGACGCGGTTGTGGCGGGAGTCGCGGCGGCGCGGGGTGTTGCCTGAGGGTGAGGTGTTAGAGAAGGCGAAGCAGGCGTGTGGATGGAGGCATTTCACGTTGGATGGGGAGAAGCGGGTGGCGGTATTTCATCGGGAGGGGATGCGTTTGGATCTGGGTGGGATTGCGAAGGGGCAGGCGGCGGATGCGATGTTGGCGGTGTTGGCGGGGAAGGGGTTGCGGCGGGTTTGTATCACGGCGGGAGGGGATGTGCGGGTGGGTGATGCGCCGCCGGGGAGGGAGGGGTGGAGCATCGGGGTGAAGACTTTTGACAAGGGCGAGGCGGAGCGGGTTCTGGTGTTGGCGAACGCGGCGGTTTCGACTTCGGGCGATTTGCATCAGTCGATCGAGATCGGCGGGGTGCGGTATTCGCACATCATTGATCCGGCGACGGGGCTGGGGTTGGTGAGGCGGGTGGCGGCGACGGTGGTCGCGGGGAATTCGACGACGAGTGATGCGTTGGCGACGGCGTGTTGTGTATCGGATCCGGGTGTGGCGGAGGAGATGGCTTTGAAGGCTGGGGCGCGGGAGGTTTTTCTGGGAACCGGGGATTGAGACGATTATTGAATATCATGAGTAAGCGCATTTCCATTCTGATCGCGGTGTCATCGCCGATGGTGTTGGCGGAGACGCCTTTGCCGAGTCCTCATCTTTTGCCGAACACGAAGGTGATTCACGAGAAGATCGTTGCGAAGCCGGATTTGACGGTGGAGGAGATGAAGCCATATGCGGATGCGGTGGCGAGGGCTGAGAATGCGAAGGTGGAGATGTTGCCGATTCCGGGTGGGAGTTTTGTGATGGGATCGCCGGATTCCGAGGAAGGGCGGAAGCCGGATGAGGGGCCGCAGCGGAAGGTGGAGATCGAGCCGTTCTGGATGGCGAAGTTGGAGATCACTTGGGATTTGTATCGGCCGTTCATGGAGAATGGGACGATGCGGCGGAACAAGGATGGGACGTTGGATCGTGATTCGGATCAGAGGACGTTTGAGGTTCCGGAGATCAAGGAAGGTGAGACGTTCATTGATACACTGACGCAGCCGACGGGGCCGTGGGTGCCGATGCATAACGGGATGTCTGCGGGTTATTTGAAGGAGTATCCGGCGTTGGCGATGACCCAGCATGCGGCGAACCAGTTTTGCCAGTGGTTGAGCGCGCAGACGGGACATTTTTACCGGTTACCAACGGAGGCTGAGTGGGAGTATGCGTGCCGGGCGGGGACGACGACGGCGTTTCATTTCGGGGACGATGTTTCGAAGTTGGGGGAATACGGGTGGTTTGCGGGGAACTCGGAGTTCCAGTATCAGAAGGTGGGAATGAAAAAGCCGAATCCTTGGGGTTTGCATGACATGCACGGGAATGTTGCCGAGCTGGTTTTGGACCAGTATTTCCCGGACACCTACTCGAAGTGGAAGGATGGGGTTGTGAGTCCTTGGGTGCCTGCTCCGAACCGTTATCCCACGGTGGCCCGGGGAGGACACTGGGACTCCGATCCGTTAGATCTGCGCAGTGGTGCGAGGCTGGCAAGCGACCCTTCGTGGAAGAAGACCGATCCGCAGGGTCCCAAGTCGATTTGGTATTTCAGCGATGCCTGGTGGATCGGTTTCCGGATTGTCAGGCCGTTGAAGACTCCGACGTTGGAGGAGATGCACCGGTATTGGAATCTGGGGCCGGGGCCGACGGAGTGAAGGTGGGGATTTCCGGTTCTCAGTAGACGTCGCGTTGATAGCGTTTGTCTTTTTTGAGTTGGGAGATCCAGGTGGCTGCGTCTTCGTCGCTGAGTTTGCCTTGTTCGCGGGCGATTTGGAGGAGTGCGGCATCGACGTCTTTGGCCATGCGTGAGGCATCGCCGCAGACGTAGAAGGCGGCGCCGTCCTGGAGCCATGCCCAGAGCTCGGCGGCTTGTTGGAGCATGAGGTGTTGGACGTAGATTTTTTCCTTTTGATCGCGGGACCAGGCGAGGTCGAGCTTGGCGAGGGTGCCGTCGGCCTGGAAGGCTTCGATTTCCGACTGATAGAGGTAGTCGGTGGCGCGATGGGGGTTGCCGAAGAAGAGCCAATTGCGGCCTTTTGCGCCGGTTACCTTGCGGTCTTCGAGGA
>SYAP01000303.1 GCA_005787565.1 Verrucomicrobiaceae bacterium
ACAACAGATTCCCGCTCCCCCTCAGCTCGTTGAAAATTACATTCGCCCCCATCGATGCGGAAGATAACACAAGATCCGCCCCCGCCCGATGCAGCGTCCGCACATTCCGCTCCGCACTGCACCGCACGATGATCTGCGCCTGCGGCCTCAACCGCCTGAAGAAAATCGTCAGCGAAATGTTGGTGTCATCATCGTGAGGCGTGATGATCACCGTCGACGCATCCCTCACCCGCGCCTCTTTCAGAACCTCCAGATGCGTCGCATCACCGATCACCACCGCCTCATCCATCCCATCAACACGATCGGACACTTTCTCGATCGTCACCGGATCAAACCCCGCCTCCTTCAGCGTGGAACTCGTCAAACGCCCCACCCGCCCCCCACCCACGATCACCACATGCGCCGGCTCCCCACCCACATGACCGAACTCCTCGTTATACCGGTCCACCTGCTCCCGCGTCCCCGCCAACAACATCACCGTCTGCCGCGTGATCCGCGCATGCGGCTGCACGATCACCAGATGACCGTGATCCCAAACCCCGATCACACTCAAACCCGTCCGCTGCCGAATCCCGCTCGACGCCAGCGTCAACCCCACCAACGCCGTCCCCGCCGCATTCGCCTCCGCGATCAGCAACCCTTCCAACTCACCGATCACATGCGCCCTGCTCTCGTTCCCGATCACCCGCCGCGCCAACGCCTGCGCCATGATCTGGTCCAACCGCAAAACCAACGATGCCCCCGCCAGCTCTAACATGTCCCGCGCCGCGTCCGAATTCGCCAATGCGATGATCGGAACATCCGGCGCACTCTCACTCGCCGTAAATGTGATGTTCGTGTTCAACGTCTCCGACCGGTTCGTGAAAAGCATCGCCGCCTGCCCGAACCTCATCCGCTGATAGGTCTCCGGATCATCCAGATCCCCCACCGCCACCGAGACCCCGTGCTCATACAACTCCAAAGCCTCTACACTCGTCGGACTCAGGATGAAATACGGATGACCATACCGCTTCAACATCGGAATCAACGCCGCGCTGATCGGATCATGCGCCGTCATGATCACATGCTGCCTCGTTCCCTCCGGCAACTCCCTCGGCGTCCGCGCCGCCGCCTGCGCCTTCATCCACGGCTCATAGAAAAACTCGATGAACGTGAACGGCAGGATCACCAACATGAACATCACCCCCGTCACCAGCACCAGAATCGAAAACAACCTCCCCACATCCGTGTGGAAAGTGATATCTCCGAACCCCAACGTCGTCATCACCGTCAACGTCCAATACAGCCCCGTGATCCACGAATGCTCCTCACCCTCACGCAGCATCAGCAAATGAAACCCGATCGTATACAAAACGATCAGCCCGAACAACACCGTCAGCAACCTGAACAATGTCTCCAGATTGCTACGACTGCTCCGGTTCCCCATGAAAACGGCAATGACGGCGATGAGTGACTTCATGAAAAATCAGGCCGAACATCGACCTTCGCCACACCCCAGCAGAAATCCCCGCTTCCTCCAAGCCCAACACACCCACCCTCGAAATCCGCACGTGCGCAACACCCCATACCACGCCATCATCCCCCCGTGACCACGATGCGCGAAATGGCCGAGCGGGTGCTCTTCTCCACCACCCTCGAAGAAAAACTGCGCCCGGGCCCAACCCTCGTCTCAGACGAAACACCTGGCCCCGCCATCACCCTCCCTCACGCCCCCGGCCGCCCCCAGGAACTCCGCATCCGATCCAACGGCGTCCGCGCCGACTTCCCCGGAACCCACCACCTCGATGACGATCGCGAACGCGGCATCATGCTCCACTTCCTCGCCAACCATGAACTCCTCGCCGCCGAACTCATGGCCCTCGTCCTCCTCCGCTTCCCCGACGCCCCACCCGAATACCGCGCCGGCGTCTACGAAGCCATGCGCGAGGAACAGGCCCACGCCCTCATGTACGTCCGCCGCATGCGCGAATGCGGCATCCACTTCGGCGATCTCCCCGTAAACGACCACTTCTGGCGCATCGTCGCCCCCATGGAAACTCCCCTCGATTTCGTCACCCGCCTCAACCTCACCTTCGAACAAGCCAACCTCGATTTCTCCAAACACTACGCCACCCTCTTCCGCCAAATCGGCGACACCGCCACCGCCGCCGTCCTCGAAAAAATCCACCTCGATGAAATCGGCCACGTCGGCCACGGACTCAAATGGTTCCGCCGCTGGAAAAACCCCGAAAAATCCGATTGGAACGCCTTCAAACACAGCCTCGCCTTCCCCCTCACCCCCGCCCGCGCCAAAGGCATCGCCCCGTTCAACGCCGAAAGCAGACGCCTCGCCGGCCTCGACGAAGACTTCATCCGCCAACTCGAAGTCTGCGGCCACTCCCGCGGACGCACTCCCATCGTCCACTGGTTCAACCCAAACGCCGAAGCACACGCCCGCGCCGACCACACCGGGAGAATCTATCAGCCCGACAAAACCGCTCTCGCCCTCGAACTCGACCTCGAAGCCCTCATCCTCGGCTGCTGCCGCCGCGACGACGCCGCACTCCTCCGCCGCCCGCCGTCCGTCGATCACCTCGCCTCCCTCAAAACCGCCGGATTCGAAATCCCGGAAATCCTAACAGACTCCCACACCCCCGGCCGCAAGCTCGGCGGACTCCGCCCCTGGGCATGGTCTCCGGACGCCTCATCACGCCTCAAACCCTTCGCCGCGGACATCGCCCCCAACCAACCCAACCCATGGAGCCCCTCCATCCCTAACAAATGGCTCTCCAAGGAAATCGGCCTCCAACTCGAACACCACCTCGGCCCCACCCTCGAAACCGGAATCCTCTGCACCGATGCCGAAAAAACACTCGAAGCCATCTCAAACCTCCTCCCATCCGGCCAGGCACTCCTCAAAGCCGCCTTCTCCTGCGCCGGAAA
The DNA here is from genome assembly GCA_005787565.1 of Verrucomicrobiaceae bacterium. Lineage (GTDB taxonomy): Bacteria > Verrucomicrobiota > Verrucomicrobiia > Verrucomicrobiales > Akkermansiaceae > Luteolibacter. The sequence goes on from SYAP01000303.1 coordinate 2,923, forward strand.
CGGCCACCTCCGCGTCAACCAACAAAGCGACCCCGCCAAAACCCTCGCTTGGATCCGCAATACCCTCGCCTCCCACCACTCCCTCGTCGTCGAACCATGGCTCGACCGCTGCCTCGATTTCTCCGCCCTCTACGAATGCCCGCCCGATGGCCCGCCTCGCCTGTTAGGCATGACCCATCTCGAAAACGATCCCGCCGGCCGCTTCCTCGGCATCCGCGTCGGAGCCAAATGGGGCAGCCTCCTCCAACCCGAAATCGCCACCTTCCTCTTCCGCGAAGCAAACGTCATGGCCTGGTATCAGGAAAAAATCCCCGACGCTCTAACTCAAATCCTCCCCGGCTATTCCGGCCCCCTCTGCGTCGATGCCATGGTCCACCGCAAACCCTCCGGCAACCTCGCCCTCAAACCCGTCGTCGAACTCAACGTCCGCACCACCATGGGCCGCCTCGCATGGGAATGGATGAACCGCCTCCCCTCCTGCCAAAGCGGACGCCTCCGCATCCTCAAACGCGCCAACATCACCCCAGAATCCATCCCATCCCTCACCACCAACGGCGGACTCTTCCTAACAGATCCCAATCACGCCGAAAAATTCATCGCCCATTGGCAATCCCAGTGAGCAACTGAAAAAACAATCCCACCGACGGATCAATACACCGGCGCACCCGAGATATCACCCTCAGTGGCCTGCCCACGCGCCTTGTTCGAGGTATTCTCCATCTGCTCGCCAAGAATCCGCATATCCCGACCCAACCCGATCATCGTGTTGCAGGACCCAAACAAACCGGAGGCGGCGAGAACGGCAAGAAGGAGTTTGATCTTCATGAAGAAACTCATTAGCCGGAAATTCGCGGGCCGCAATACTTAACTTTGGTTAAGCTCACGCCGCAACTCAACGATCGCCCCGCGGACCTCCAACGCCGACTCGCGCAGCCTCTCCAACGCCGCCCGGTGATCCGCATCTTCCTCCCCATCAATCAGTTCCTGACACGCACCCATCGCGTCATTCAGCCAGTTCAGGCACCGCTTCAACACCGCCAGAACAAATCCCGTCTCCGGCTCATACCCGCTCCCCCTCCCGTTCAGCGCTCCCGCCAATTTCCCGCTCACCTGCAAAAGATCCGTCATCAACCGGTAAGACGGCGTCCCCGGACTCTGATCCCCCCTCACCAAATCCATCGCCCGCAACGCCAACTCCTGCGCCTCGATCTGCAAAGGATGACTGTCATCCTCATCAAACGGAATCCCCCGGTCCTCCTCCTCGGCATCATCGTCATCCGCCCCAATGAAACCCTCCGGCTCCATCTCGAAATCCGAATCCGCCGGATCAAATCCCATCCCGGCCGCCGCCTCATCCCGCTCCGCCAACGCATCTAACAAACCATCCCACCCCATCACGAACGCCTCCTTCCGCTCGGAATCCTCATCATCCATATACTTCTCAAGCACTTCCTGATAGGCATCCGTCAATCGGTCGGACTCCTTCAGCCGCTCCTCCCACGCAAACTCATCCATCTCACCCTCCCGATCCTCCTCCGGCCCCGCACTCTCACGCCGCTGGATCACCTGCGCCATGAAATCCCTCATCGCATTCAGATTCGCCAGCTTCTGCGCCTCCTCCGCATCCTGATCCATCCGCCACTCCGCATCGGAAACCGTCAGCACATAATCCGCCGACTCGATCACCACCCGCCCGTTGATCTCGCTGAACCACTCCAAATACAGCGCGTTCTTCCACTCATACGGCACCTCCCGCTGCTGCCGCTGCAACTCCTGCATCTCCTCATCATCACACAACGCCACTTTCAACTTCCGCGACGCCGTCATGTCTCCAACCACCCCGGACTGCTCCTCCACCAACTCCGCCGCATCATCCTGCATCTCCGGCTCAGGATTCTCGAACTTCAACTTCGCACCCGCAAGATCTCGCCAACAATCCCCATCTAACGAAAGCACCAGCGGACGCTCCCGACCCACCAACCAGATGCGACCCGTCACACGACCCTCGACCGAATTGTCGATCTCGCCGCGGATCACCGCTTCATCAATCCTCCATGCCATGCCCAAAGTCTCCACAACCCCGCCCCTCGACGTCAAGTCGTGGAAACTTCCCACCCCAACAACCATCATCCCGATCACAACCCTTCAGTTGAGACTCGACCCGCATCCGCTTAACAGCCAAACCCAACGCATGAGAGCTTTGCTGGACGCCGCCCTGGATCGCAGAAAAAACCTCATCTCCCCACAAACCAACGCCATCCGCCTCATCGATGGAGAAGGCGATGCACTGCCAAACCTCTACATCGACTCCTACGCCGACCGCTGGGTCATCTCAACACCGTCCGATCGCCCTCCTCGCGATGTCGTCTCATGGCTCATCGATCAAGGCATCTCCGCCTACTCCCGCCGCCTCGACCAACACCACAAGGAATCCCCAACCCACCTCTGCGGCCCACCCGTCGAAACACCCTTCGAAATCCTCGAAAACTCGATGCACTTCGAAATCTCATTCCACTCCGGCTACTCCCAAGGCATCTTCCTCGACCAACGCGACAACCGCGCCACCCTCCGCTCCCGAATGGCCCCCGGCCTCCGCCTCCTCAACACCTTCGCCTACACCGGAGCCTTCTCCGTCGCCGCCGCCACCGCAGGCGCGGAAACCACCACCCTCGACCTCTCTCAACCCTACCTCGACTGGGCACGCCGCAACTTCCAACTCAACCACATCGACCCCTCCACCCAACACTTCTGCAAAGGCGACACCTTCCACTGGCTCCGCCGCTTCGCCAAACAAGGCCGCCGCTTCGATGCCATCGTCCTCGACCCTCCCACCTTCTCCCGCGATGAAAACGGCAAGGTCTTCCGCGTCGAAAACGACTTCGGCCACCTCGCAGCCCTCGCCGCGGACCTTCTAACACCCGACGGCTTCCTCCTCTGCTGCACCAACTGCCGCAAACTCACACCTGACTCCTTCGAACGCCAAATCCTCTCATCCATCAACCGCCGCATGAAACCCCGCCACGCACCCATGCCACCCGACTTCAACGGCAACCCCTACCTCAAATCCCTCTGGCTCCACTGAACACCAATTCCCCTTCGCAAATCCCTCCAACCCACCCGAACCTCCACCCGTGGAATCCACCGCTGCCATCGTCACCCGCCTCACCCGCCTCACCGACTCAAGCCTCATCGTCCACTGGTTCACCGACCTCCACGGCCTCGTCAAAACCGTCGCAAAAGGCGCACTCCGCCCCAAAAGCACCTTCGCCGGAAAACTCGACCTCTTCTTCGGCGGAGAAATCACCTTCGCCCCATCACGCTCCGAACTCCACCCCCTCCGCGAAGTCGTCATCCACCACTGGCGCCAGGACCTCCGCCGCCAATACACCTCCACTCTCCTCGCCGCCTACTGCTGCCAACTCCTCGAAATCGCCGTCGAACCCGGCCACCCCGAACCCTTCCTCCACGACCTCCTCCGCCGCGCCCTCGACCACATCGACTCCCAAGGCGCATCACTCCGCGCCCTCCGACACTTCGAATCCCAACTCGCACAGCACCTCGGCGTCTCCCACACCCGCCGCAACGCCGCAGACTCCCTCCTCGAAGCCCTCGGCTCGCTCCCCCCCTCCCGAAAAGAACTCGTCGAACGAATGTCCCCCACCGGAGATTTCGACTCGTCAGCGACGAAATCCGACTGATAATCTGACTCCAAGCCTGCTTCATCATGGACTCACCCACCGCCACCCTCATCAACATCCTCCGCGAACGAGTCGAGTCGTTGCGCGCCGCCGGCAACCTTGAAGAAGCCCTCCACGCCGCCAACGCTAGCGTCGAAAAATCCCAACAAACCCTCACCCCGGACCTCGACAACATCGACGCCTTCGCCTCAGCCCTCGAAATCCGCGCGGAAATCCAACGCGAACTCGGACTCCTCGAACCCGCCCGCGACGACTACCGCCAAGCCCTCGACCAACTCGAAGACCGCCCCGACCGCCTCGACCAAATCGGCCGCCTCTACGCCGGACTCGGCGCCACCCACGACTCCCTCGGCAACCTCGACCGCGCCACCGCCGCATGGGAAAAAGCCGTCGAAGCCTTCGAAAAACACGACCCCCCCCTCCTCCTCGACGTCGCATCCCTCAGCAACAATCTCGGCTTCATGAAAAAAGCCGAAGGCAACGTCGACGCCGCCGAATCCTACTTCCTCCGCTCACTCGAAATCCTCCACTCCCAACTCGGCCAAAACCACGAGGAAACCGCCGCCGTCTCCAACAACCTCGGCGCACTCTACCACCGCGCCGGATACTTCGACCAAGCCCGCGAAATGCACATGATGGCCCTCGAAGCACGCCGCACAATCCTAGGCGAGGAACACCCCGACACCGCACAATCCCACAACAACCTCGCCCTCGCCCTCCTAAACACCGGCGACCGCTCATGGGCACGCCGCCACTTCGAAAAAGCCCTCGCCGCCTACGAATCCCTCGGCCAGGAATACTCCACAGACCTCGAAGCCGTCGCCTCCAACTACTGCGGCTTCCTCGCCGAAGAAGGCGAAGCCAACCTCGCCGAAATCATCGCCGGCCGCGTCCGCGAAGTCCTCGCCTCCCACAACGCCTGATCCCTCTACACATGGAATTCGAAACCCGCGACCACGGCACCCAGCCACTCGACCGCCTCATGACCCTCTGGCACCTCGACAACCACAACCTCGTCGAAGCCTCCGACGAACAACTCAGCCACAAACAAGTCCAGAAAGCCCGCAAAGGCCGCCAACTCACCCTCCACCTCATGCAGAAAATCACCCGCGCCCTCAACCAGGCCGCGCTCCTCTCCCTCGAAAAATCCCAACGCGAAGCCTTCGTCCCCTACCTTCACCGCCACCTCTTCGCCTACGCCAAAGGCCACCAACCCGACTTCGCCGACCCCAACGCGCCGCTCTTCCCAGCGTGAACCCCGCCCCATGGCGCATCGTCGGCCAAGGCCTCGCAGGAACCTGCCTCGCCTGGCACCTCTGGGACCTCAACGTCCCCTTCACCATCACCGATCGCGCCCACGGCGGCAGCTCACGCGTCGCCGCCGGACTCATCAACCCCATCACCGGCAAAAACTTCGAACCCAGCTGGCGCATCGCCGACTTCCTCCCGGAAGCCATCTCCTTCTATCAGAAAATCGAAACTCAACTCGACAAAACCTTCTGGCACCCACACCCCATCCTCCGCCTCGCCGCCACCCCAGCCGAGTGGGAAAAAATCCAATCCAAACGCCACCTCCCACACGCCACCCCCTGGATCGATCGCGACCACCCCATCCCCCCTGACTCCAACGCCCACGCCGCCATCCTCCTCCGCGGCGGCGGCCGCCTCGACACCCTCGCTTTCCTCCATGCCTCTCGCGACTTCTTCCAACACCACCAGATCTATCAGATAGGCGAAATCCACCCACACGACCCCGACCCTCGCATCATCCGCTGCCAAGGAGCCACCGGACTGTTAGAAAACCAACTAGGCCCACATCGCTGCGCCAAAGGCGAAATCCTGACCATCCGCCACCCCCTCCTCGACCCCGCCCACATCCGCATCGGCCACGGCGGCTGGATCATCCCCATCGGCAACCAAACCTTCAAAGCCGGCTCAACCTACGACTGGAACAATCTCGACGAAACACCCACCCCACAAGGAGCGCAAAAAGTCCTCGAAATCCTCCAAAAACACGGCATCCGGAACCCCGAAATCCTCCACCACCAGGCTGGCATCCGCCCCATCCTCCGCCGCAGCGAACCCCTCGTCGGCCCCCACCCAAACGGCGGCTGGACCTTCAACGCGCTTGGCTCAAAAGGCTCGCTCTACGCCCCCGGCGTCGCCCGCCAACTCACCACATGGCTCCTGCAAAACCAGGAACCAGACCCAGACCTCAACCTCACCCGCTTCCTCTCCCACCATGCCCGGTGACTCCCACTTCCCGCCACGCCCCACCCGCCTCGCACACGATTGGATAGCCTCCATCGCCCGCCCCGGCGATCTTCTCATCGACGCCACCGCCGGCAACGGCCACGACACCCTCCACCTCGCCCAACTCGCCGGACCTAACGGAAAAGTCCTCGCCTTAGACATCCAACCCGCCGCCATCCAATCCGCCCGCACCCGCATCGAAAACGCCGGCCTCCTCGAACGCGTCCACTTCATCCAGCAATCCCACGCCACCCTCGCAGACCACGCCGCTCCCGCCTCCGCCTCCGCCATCATGTTCAATCTCGGCTACCTCCCCGGCGAGGAACACCAACTCATCACCACAACGGCGGATACTCTAACAGCCCTCGACGCCGCCTCCTCCATCCTCAAACCCGGCGGCCTCCTCACCATCATCTGCTACCCCGGCCACCCCGGCGGCGATCACGAAACACAAGCCGTCCTCGACTGGATCACCACTCTCTCCAACCACCACTGGCGCATCGCCCGCTACTCCGCTATCGCCACCCGGCGCCCCGCACCCATCCTCCTCGCCGCACACAAACCGTAAACCGGCACCCCACTCACTCCGCCTCCATCACTGCATCCGCCAACCGCATCGCCACCGGCCGCTTGTCCGGCGGATGCACATCCGGGCTATCCCATCCCAAGTCCTGCGTCACCACCAGCCGCACCCCCGGCACCCTCGCCGCCACCGCTGCCTGCGCCGCCCGATAGCTCGGCCAATGCGCCCGCAACGGATCATCCCCGCCAATCCTCGGCAGCTGCACCATGAAAAACGGCAAATC
>SYAP01000304.1 GCA_005787565.1 Verrucomicrobiaceae bacterium
GAGGGCCACGGATCAAGGTTATCAGGGGGCTTCCCGTCACAAAGCGCTGTCCTCACCCATTCTTGGCGCTCATTGGGCGTGTTAGAATCTGGCTCCGCACCCCGTTTGCCCTTCCCCACTAAATTCTCGATTGTGCCTTTTTTTGCGGCGTCGTGGTGCCTCGATCGCCGCTGAGGGTTGTGTGTTAATGATTTTTCACTGGCACCGAGGGCTTTCTACCGTAATCCAACGACCCGTCAAGAATTTTAACTAAGTAGAATTAGACCGTCTCTCGGACGAAGACCAGGAATTCCTCCGCAACTACGAGCCACCCGCCGAATCAACAGAATCATCCGAAGACATGTCGGACGAACCGGAAGGCCCACGCTCCTTTGACAACATCACCACCGACACCCCGTACTACTTTCCCGATCTATCAGTCGGCAAGGACAACTCCCACCAACATTTCCCTCTTGGCCCCATCGGCGGCGTCATCTCCGTCGCCATGGAAAACAACGAGGCCGAAGTCAAATCCCTCGCCCTCGAAGCACCCGGCGCCAAAGCCGGCATCGAGGCCGGAGACCTCATCATCGGCGCAGGCGGACGCAAGTTCGACAAACTCAGCGCAGACGAAGCCACCGGCGGCGATGGCCTCCCCCGCCAGCTCGGCCTCGCCATCCTCGCCGCCCAAGCCGCCGGCACTCCGCTCCTGCTAGATATCAAAAGGGGCGCGGAAAAAATCGAAATCAAAATCGACCTCCCCGCCGCCCCGGACTTCACCGACTTCTCACCCAACTGCGCCCGCTCCACCGCCCTCGCCAAAGCCGCCTGCCAATGGCTCGCCGCCAACTACTCCAAATCCGGAAACTTCGGCACCGGCGACAGCTATTCCAACGCCTTCTCCGCCATCGCCCTCCTCGCCTCCGGAAATCCCGAATACAAAGGCATCATCCGCCAGCACGCCCACAAAGTCGCCTCCATCCTCGAAACCAGCGTCGATCATAACAACTGGCGCGCCACCGCCATGGGTATCTTCCTAGCAGAATACCATCTCGCCACCGGAGATGATACTGTCATCGAAGGCATCAAAGCCTGCTGCAAAGTCATGGGCGAACGCATCGACGCCGCCACCGGCAGACTCGGCCACGGCGGCACCGAGCTCCCCTACGAAGGCAAAGGCCTCGTCATCACCTCCGGCCACGCCCACTTGTTATGGGCCCTCGCCTCCCACTGCGGCATCGACATCGACGAAGAAGCATGGGACTCCTCCTACCGCTCCATCAAAGCCTCCATCGGCGAGGAAGGAAACGTCGGCTACAACTTCTCCCTCACCGTCAGCGAGGAATCCATGGCCCGCACCGGCATCACCGCCACCGCACTCGAACTCGCCGCCAAATCCTCCGGCGACAAACGCGGCATGTATGGCTGGATCAAGGACAACTACAAACGCTCCACCAACGGCCACACCGTCACCTCCATGGGCCTCATCTTTGGCTTCATGGGAAAAACCAACGGCGACCCCCGCGCCCTCCGCACCAGCCTCGACTACCACCGCTTCCTCCTCGCCATGTGCACCCCCATCGATCCCGCCCAAGGCGCCTACTACTACGGCCTCCGTACCAACATCGGCGGCGACAGCTACCTCGGCTTCCGCACCGTCGGCAACTACACCACCGCCCTCATCCTTCACTCCGTCAAAAAAGACACCCTCTGGAGCTTCGGAAACCGCAAACCCTCCTGGTCCCGCTGACTCCCCCACCCTCTCTCCCGGCCGCTCGTCACCAAGGTCCTAACCAGCACACCAAAAGTTTGGCCCCCATTCCTCTCTTTCCACCGCCGACTAACGTTGATAGGCTTCGCATAGCAAACGCCGAAACCATGCGAAATTTGAAAACCGGACTGACCTGCTCTACCTCGACCAAAACGGCGAAGGCAACCTCGACCTTCACGCCGAATTGAGCGACGCCGAAACCGACCTCCACACCGAGGAAGACCGCGGCACCTCATTCCGCCCATTGCTCTGCATCGCCTTCGACCTTGCCGTCCTCATCAGCTACGCCAGGGAACCCTTCTTCCACTTCGTCTATCACGACGGCGGCCTCGAACGCCTCCAAAACAAACTCATGCTCGCATTCCTCGATCTGCCAACCGACACCGGAAAACTCCCACCCCATGGCGAGGTAGTGGATCGCTTTCAATACCTCAGCGGCATTTGGACGGAATGGCAAACGATCCTCAGTCACCCGCGTGCCCTACAGATTGCCGGGGAACTCGGTTACAACTTCGACGGCATCGACGAATCCGCATTGAAGCGGCGCTACCTCGGCACCATTTCCTGATGTTGCCGGAATCCACGGTTTTGCCGGTTGCTGAGGCTCAGCCGGAGGTCGCAGACCCGCAGGCTTCCAGCTGCTCATTCGGAGCTGATAGAAAAGATCTGGAACTCGGCGAGGGTCGGGGTGTCTGACGTCCTCCGGATGTTCAGGCGAAGGGCGCGGGCTTTCACCCCTTCGAGCGGCAATCTCATGTTGGGGCCGATGTTCGTCCCGGTGGCGACCTTCTTCCAGGTGCCGTTCGATTGGGCCTCGATGTCGAACGCCTCGGTGCGGTTGTAAGGCGCGTCGCTGAGGAGGACTTCGGTGATCTCAAGTTCGGAAGCGAACTCGATGGTGACCGTGGCCGAGCGCGCGGCCTCCTCCGCGGCCCACATGCTGTTAGGGTCACCGTCGGTGATGAACCCCGCGTCGAGCTGCGCCTCGCGGCCCGGCCAGAAGCTGGAAACCTTCGGGCGGATGCCTTTGCTGACCAGTTTGGGTGCGGCGACCGGCTCCGGTTCGCCCTCGATCTCGACCGCGATCACGGAGGCGACCGGATCGGGGGCGTGTTCCGGCAGCTTGATCTCGATGCCAACGGCCGTGGCACGGACGGAGAGCGACCGCTCCGGATTGCCTAACAGCCATGCGCGTTTCACCGTGTTTGCGGCTGGCAGGCGGATCGATCCGTTTTCGGGCCATTTGAAAACATGGAGATAGAGGGTGTTTCCCTTGCGGGTGCAGCGACCGTCGAAAGGAAGGTGTGGGAACGGCGACGCGGTGCTGCCATGGATGGATCCGGCGTTCACCTTCATCCACGCGCCGAACTTCTCAAGACAACCGAGAGCCTGCGGCGGGATGAAGCCCTCGCCGGTGGGCCCGATGTTGAGCAGCAGATTGCCACCCTTGCTGGCGACGTCGATGAACTGGCGGAGCAGGTCGGTGTAGGTGCGGAACCCGGTGATGCGGCTGTAGCCCCAGTTGTTAGGAAGCTGCATGGTCTGGCAGGTTTCCCAATGGATTCCCGGCAGACCGGTGGCGGGAACCTCGCCCTCCGGGGAAATGTAATCTCCGGCGAAGACATAACTGTAGGTGTTCTCGATGTGGAAATCGAATTTCGGTTGAGGTGGCAGGTATCCGGAGCGGTTGTTGATGACCACCGAGGGTTGAAGGGTGCGGATGAAATCCTCGAGTTGTTTGCCGTCCTCCGAGGTCCAGTGCTGGCGATCCCAACTGCCGTCCAGCCAAATCATGCCGATCTCGCCATAGTTGGTGAAGAGTTCCTTGAGCTGCCCGTAGAGGTAGTTGCGGAAACGCTCCTTGTCCGGCTTGCCTGTGGCGTGGTCGTTGAAATCCGGGCGCCCGGGCCAGTCGGGATGATGCCAGTCGAGGATGGAATGATAGATGCAGAAAATCACGCCGTGGCGTTTGCATGCTTCAGAAAGCTCCTTGAGCGGATCCCGATTGAAGGGGGTGAGGGAGATGTTCCAGTCATCATTGAGCTTCGTCGGCCACATGCAGAAGCCGTCGTGATGTTTGGTGGTGACGCAGATGTATTTCACACCGGCGGCGGCGATGGCCTTGATCCACGCATCGGCATCAAAGCCGATGGCGGTGAAGGTCTTTGCGAGCGGGCGATACTGCGAGCTCGGGATCTCAAGGTGTTTCTGGATCCACTCCGCTCCGCCGGTGACGTGTTTTTCGCGCCATTCGCCGCCGAGCTGCGAGTAAAGGCCCCAATGGATGAACATGCCGAGACGGGCCTCGTCGAACCAAAGCATGCGTTCGGCTTTTTTCCCCGCACTGTCCTGATAGGGTGGAGGCTTGGGAAAGGATGGAATTTCCTGAGCAAGCGATGGGCCGGCAAAAAGGATGTGTGCGGCGATGACTGGAACGATACGCAAGATCATTGGCTTGATGCGGGTGGTTGATTTCAATCGATAGCGTGGACCCGGGCTTCAGGGAGACTCCTCGATGCGGTAGAATGCCCGGTCTGCCGGAGGATTGGGGTCGGTGAAATCATCGATGGTCGCATTTGGCAGGCGCGGACCATCCACGATGGTGGTGAAGGCCCCGATCAGACTGGTGGAACGCGTGAGACGGTAGGATTTGCCAAGATCGAGATGGTCGAATCGGATGCGGAATGCGTTGCCAACAAACCCTGAATGGCGGACCAGTGCAGGAAAGCCCGGTGGACCTTCAATAAAGCGGATCTCACTCAGACCGGTGAGACTCCGACCGTCGCCGCCGGAGATGTCGCCCGTCCCGTCGAACACGGCACCATCATGATTCGAACGGATATCGAGCCTAACAAAGCGAACGCCCGGAAGATTGACAGCCACCGTGTTTCCCAAATAGCCCGCGGTGCCGGGTGCTTGTGCGAACCGGACGCTGCCAGCCGGGGTGAACGTAACGCCATCCACACTGCCCAAAACGTCGACCTCGTCAGGTCCGATCTTCGAGATGGCCGTGCCAAAGGTGGGAAACGCCGCATTGTATCCCCATTCGCGGATCGCCCGGATGTCACGGATTTCGCCTAGATCGAAGATGATCGAAGGACTGAAGTCGGTTCCCGGACCAAGGTTGCCGACGGTGGTCCAAACGATTCCGTCTTCACCCTCCGAATGCACCGGGCCATCCAGTCCACCTGAGAAGCCGCTGGAGTCCACGGTGTGGCTTGCCGCCCGATTCAACCCGAGCACATTCTGGCTGGAAACCGACGAAACGGCTGCGGAAGTCGCCGGGGTGACGGGAAATGTGTAGTCGACAACAATCACAGTATTGATCGGATCCGCCATGCCTGCGGGGAGCATGACCTCAAATCCACCAGCCAGTGGGGTGACGTCGAGAGAGATCGTCGGGTCGGAAAGCAGCCGTGCGCCACCCACGGCTCCGTAGAATCCGGTGGCAACGATCCTGCCATCTGGCGGGCGGTTGAAGACATGCATGAAAAGGCGGTTCTCATCGCGCTTGCAGGTGTATTCACCCCATGCCGGGCGACTGGCGACCGGGTTTCCGGTGGTGCCCCGGATCGATTCTCCGTTGGTTGCCATCCAATCTCCGAGGCCGGCATATTGGCTGAGCTGGTCGGGATGCAGGCTGCCGTCGGCCTTCGGGCTGACACTGAGTTCGATCGTGCCATTCTTCGATGCGACATCCACGATGTCCCATACGAGGTCGCGCGGTGACTTGAAGGGATAGAGGTCGGGTCGGCCATATCCCCAAGTGGGCGGATCGTTGGCGGACATGATGGCTTCCCAATCACGATCGTATTCGTTGTAGCCGACGTTGTCGATGTTCGCTTCGGGCGTGGCATAGTCGCCATTCGGATTGTCGAGGCCGTTCCAGAGGCGGTTGTTGATGATGATGTTGGGATGGTACCGGCGAACCATGTGGACAAGTTTCGTGGCTCCCCATTGTTCACCGCTGATGCCGGATGAGCTGTAGTCAAAATAGACAACATCAAAGGGACCGTAGTCCGTGTTCGTGCCAGTTTCCGATCCCGGCGCGACGATCTCCCTGACCTGCTGATGGAGGTAGGAAACGTAGTCGGCCCAAGTCTCGGTGTGTCCGGGAGGATTGGCCTCACCGGGTCGTGGATGGGCCCATGGGATTCCGCTGTGGGGAAAGTCCGGGTGATGCCAGTCTCCAAGGGAGAAATAGAAGCCAACACGCAGCCCCTCCGCACGCAGGGCATCGACCAGTTCCTTCAGGTAATCGCGCTGGAAAGGATTGGCGGGACTGTTGGCGATCTTGAATCCGTTAGGGGCGAGAAGAGTAGTGGTCTGTGTGTTCCAGAGTGCATATCCATCGTGGTGGCGAGGCATCACATAGACCATCGTCATGCCCGCCTGTTTGCACATTCGGGCCATCCGGGTGGCGTCGAAATTCTCACCCGTCAGATAGGGTTCAAGTGCATTTCGATAGCTCAACGTGCTGGTATTCGACCAGAACTGCATCCATTCGGCGTAGGTCCACGAAGGATCCTTCGTTCCGGTCACCGGCGGCCAAACACCCTCCGCTCCGGAATAGAGCCCCCAGACGATGGCACCAAACAACTTGTCATGGCGGAACCAAGCCATGCGGGCATCTTTCTCGCCGCTGGTTTCCGGGCGGGTGGTGAAGGACCATCTGGGGCCGGAGACCACTCCTCCAGCCGTGGTTTTCTCAACCCGCCACCAGAAGCTCGATCCCTTCTGGATGACATGGGCGGGTGGTTGCCATGTCATTCGCGCTGCAGCCGATGGAGGCAATGTGGCGGTCTCCACCTCGTAGTTGAAAACCGGGTCACCCACACCGACCACCACACGATATCCGGTGGCAGCCCCATCACCGTCGTTGGTGTCCCAAGACAGGGCCGTCTCGGGTTCGATGCCAGTGGCACCTTGTGCTGGTTCCGGATTCCCAGCCGCAGTTGCCGGCGGCGGAGTGGGAGAACCGACAAACCTCACCTCCGACAATCCAACGAGGTACCGGCCGTCCGAACCGGCGTTGGTCGAACCCGTGATCGAACTCCAGAACCCCGCACCATCCCAGTTCGAAAGGATTTGAAATCTAACATAGCGGACCGAATTGACAGAAATGGCAAAACTCTGGGCTGGCTCCGCGGTGGTGCTTCCACCCTGCAGGAGTTCAATGTCACCGGAGGTTGTGAATGTTCCATTGTCCGGCGACGTGGAGATGCGGATGTTCCTCGCACCAAATCTGGTGAATGTGTTCTCGTTGTAGTTCCAGATGCGTATGGACTGCAAATCGACAAGCGCACCAAGATCATAAGTGATGGAGGGATTGTTATCGATCGGGGGCGCCGTGTTTCCCCGAGTGGTCCACATCGCACCGTTTGCGATCCGTTGATGGGTGGCATCCCCCGCGCCCGACACACCGGATGCGCCACTTGCCAACCCGGAGGCGTCGCGGGTGCGTGAAGCCGAGCGGTCAATGCCATACGGATTTTCAGAGGAAACCGCGGCAACAGCTGGCTGAATGACCACCTGCCCACTGGCGGCAACGGAGCAAAACAGACCGGTAAACAGACTGAGCAGAATGGTATTTGTCATGAGTGCGGGCGAAGGAGACATCAGTATCCACCCGCGTCTCCCAAGCAGTTTACCATCGATCCATTCGGATCGGCACAATCAAATCTCACAAACTTGTTATGAAATATCAGTGGATGCGGCCCCATTTTGAGTTCAGCGCCGGCGGCGCAGCATCGCGATGATGCCCAAGCCGCCGAGAAGGGCTGCGGCAGGCTCGGGGATTGCTTGAAGATCGGTGGCGGGATTGAATTCGCCCGCACCGAACGTGAAGAAATTCGCCTCATCGAAGTCTCCAATGAGATTGTTGGTGCCAACACCCTGCTGGAATCCGAGGGCGAACAGGCCGTCGGTGGTGCCGATCGAAAGGGAAGTGCTTCCCGCTTCCACGCCATCGACATAGAAGTAGGTCGTCCCCGCATTTCTAACAAGCGCCAGGTGGGTCCATTCGTTGTCGACAACCAGTGTTGTCGAATCTCGCGGGATGATGAGGTTGGCCTGCGCGGAACGGTTGACATCCCAGTAAACGTTGCCGTCAGAATGCCGGCGAGCTTCAATCACCAGACCACCCGCCGGAGCATCGAGCATTCCGTAAACAGCACGGAACGCGCCAACGGTACTGATGCTGGCGGTATTCGTGGAGCGCACCATGAACTGGAACCCCCAGTTGTCGACTGGAACCGTCTGGGGATCGGAACCCGCTCCAAACATCCAGATTCCCTGGAAGTTCACGCCGCTGGTGCTGGCATAAGCGGTGCTGCCGTTCACACCGGAAGGACTGGCTGTGTTGACCACAGTGCCTGTGGTGTTGTTGAAGTTGTTTACCTCGCCATCGTTCGCACTTGAAGTATCGAGCCCGATGGAAGGGCCTTCCCCTAGTCTCCAATAGGACTGGATCGTGATCGCGGACCTCGCCTCATTGCACATGGCAAGCACAGCGAGCGGGAGAACAAGGGCCGCACAACGGCTTTCTGGAAATGGCTTTAGATTCGGCTTCATGGGTCCAAATAGTGATGAATGGCTTCGGATTACCGAGTAGAATTGACTTACCTTTACATTACCAGTGTGCGATGCGACGAGTCAGGGCTTCAATTGCAAAATATCTCAATTCGTTTAACAAATATCACAATTCCGACGATCTCCCCGCTCAATTGGTTTCACCAGCGACCAGGCGGACGAACCTCATCGGATTGCCATCAATGGGAAGAGTGAGAGTGATGCCATCCGGATCGGTGCCGTTGGGTGTGATGGCGATCTCCGGGCTGGAGCCGACAATGAATACATCCGGCCAAACGACGAGGTCGGTTCCCGCCTCAAAGCGCAGCAGCAGATCGGCAGCTTCGTCGGGACGGTCAAAGGTGAGAACCAGATTCTCGCCGACGACCTCGGCTTTCGGAAGCTTCTCGGGATCGGACAAGGTCGGATCTCCGCCAATGGAAAACTCGACGAGGTTCGGGGTGCCATCCGCATCCGGATCCGCGTCTGCCGAGCGGTCGGCACCCGCGATCGAGTAGCTGTCAAGCCATGCCTCGAATGGCGTGGCAGAAACCTCCGTGCCCTCGAACCGAACCTCGCTGAGGCCGGTCAGGCTGCGGCCATCGGCAACGCCCGGATTGGCACCACTTCCGTCAAACACCGCGCCGTCGTGATTGCTCTTGATGTCGAGTCGGATATAACGTGCGGGAGGAAGGCTAACGGGGATTTCGCTGCCGATGTATGCCGGAGTCCCGGGAGCTAAGGCGAAATTGACCGTGCCTGATGAGGTGAAGTTCACATTGTCAGTGCTGGTGAAGACCTCCACTTCGTCGGGGCCGATGATTCGCGCGGAGGTTCCAAGAACCAGATTGATCGTAGGGTCGTTGTATCCCCACTCGCGAATCGCGGTTACCCGATAGACACCGCCCAAATCATAGGTGATCTGAGGATCGAGATCGTTGGGTGCGATGATGTTTCCGCTGGTGGTCCAGACGAGGTTGGTCTCCCCGATGCCGACGCTGCTGCCTGCCGAACCGAGTCCGGTGAGTCCGGAGCCGTTGATCGAGTTGGAGGCGGCGCGGCCGAATGCGGTCAGTTCGCTGGATACACCCGCAACCGAAACCGGGAGGATCAGATTTCCAGTTACCTCCCCGGTGAGTTGCACTATGACATTGGTGTTGAAGGGATCATTGGAGGTAAGCTCAAGGGTGGCGGCGAAATAGCCGTTGGCCGGTGGATCGAATGTGATTTCAACAGCATCGAAGCCTCCCGGCGCGATGGGCGTGGGCAGGCTCGTGACGGAAAACGCCGAAGCCCCGGGACCAGAGATCACCGGCGAACCGACCGTTAGATCCGTCGCACCACCGTCGTTGTAGACGAAAATGACGTTTGAGACAGGTTCCGTCAGGGAAGTGCTGTTGCCAAAGCTGAGTGACGGATCGATATCGATGGCCGGGTCTGCAACCTCAACAGAGAGCGGAACATCGATTTCCGGGGCCGAAGGGTCATCGGTGAGGAGAGTGACGGTTGCAGCGCGCGTTCCCCCTGCGGTGGGTGTGACATTGACCACGAAGTCGGAGCTGCCTGCGGCGGGCACCGCCAGCGGAAGGACCGAAGCGCTTGAGAAGTCCGCGGCATCGGGACCGGTGAAGATGGCTCCAGTAATGTTGTAAGGTAAGGAAGCCCCGTTGCCGACCGGGAAGGTGATGGTATCCGGCGTTCCATCGCTGGTTCCGACGGCGGAAGAAGGAGCAAACAGCCCGGCTTCAACGGAGCGGATGAGAATACCGGCGAGCATCGGAGGGCTGTTGCCGGTGACATTTGAGACCGACAAATTCAGTGAGGTTTCTCCGGTGGCGGTGAATTTCACCAGAACGCCATCGTTCGCACCTCCATTTCCGAACTGGGCATTCTGCACCACTCCACCCAGTTCATAGTTCTGGTTTTCAAATTCGGAACGGATGTCGCCGGAGAGCAGTTGGATAAAATAAAAGCGGTTGGCATCGAGACCCGAGATCGTGAAATTGAGTGCGTCGCCCGACACGGCAGGGAATCTCTGGGTATCCACCGCGTCGTTCATCAGCCCGGCGAAACTCCCGGAGGTGGTCCATAGGAACCCGTTGAGGTCGAGATTCCGGAGGGATGTGCCTGGAGGTGTCGGAGCGTTGGGAGTGAGGGTGGCACCGGCACCGACAATCGGATTACCAACCGTGAGGACCGCACCGGAAAAGCCAATGCCATTGACCGAGCCCCCGGAAACCGCGCCAAGGTTGAGGGCGAGGTCCACCGAGCCCACCGAAGCGAGAATGGAAGCTGGAGTTGAAGCGGAGTCGATCAAATCGACCCCGTCAGCGGTGACCGTGGCGTCAACGCGAATGGGAGATGCGATCACAATGGCGGCGAGAACGGCGAGGCAATCTGTAATTCTTGGCTTCATGGTGTGAGTGGTCTGAACGTGGATTCGCGGGTCTACCAAGTGCCGCCTGAACAGGTCGGGATTGGCACAATCGCAGTTACAATCACCCGGTGGTTCGCAATTCCGCAATTGCGATCATTCGCAAAATAATTAAGATATCTGTCACCAGAGTTTCCACTCGGAACAAGGGATGGAGGCGCAAGATCAACCGAGTGAGTCCCGGTGATCCCTTCGATAAGTGGCGGGAGTGCATCCCATCTGCTTGGAAAACACCGCGCTGAGATACTGCTCGCTACCAAAGCCCGCCTGATGGGCGACCGACCGGATCGGCAACTTGGTTCTGGAGAGAAGTTCGCAGGCCCGGGCAATGCGAACACGGCGGATTTCCTGGTCGATCGGTCTGCCGATCGTCTCTTTGAATCGTTTGTCCAGAGTGCCACGCGACAGGCCGATACGGCGGCAAACCGCTTCGGCCTGAAGTCCCTGACAGGCCTCCCGGCGGATGATGGTGAGCGACTGGGCCAACAACGGGTCCGCGACGCACAGTAGATCGGTCGATTGCCTGGCAACGAGGCCTACCGGCCGGACGATCTGCCTTGGGGGAACATCTTTCTTGTGGGCCATCAGCCGATCAAGCGCTGCGGCGGCGCTATATCCGATCTGGAATTTGCCTTGTTCGATGCTGGAAAGCGGTGGATCCGCCAGTTCGCAAATCACATCATTGTCCACACCCAGGACAGCCACATCATCCGGCACCCGAAGACCTAACAGCTTACAGGCCTCGATCACATGCCTGGCGCGATAATCGTAACAGCCCATGATGCCAACCGGGAGAGGCAACTTTACGAGCCAGGTGGAAAGCTCCTGCAGGACACGCGGCCAATGGGTGGCGGTGGAGTGCCTGCCGTGGAAAACGGAGCAATCGAAGCCGGCATCCATCAGACGCTTGGTGAAACCGATTTTCCGCTGGGTCATCCAAAGGTTGGTCCGGTTCTCCGGGTAACCGCAGAATGCGAAGTGCTTCAGGCCCTTCTCGATGAAGTGCTCCGCAGCCAGCTTTCCAATGGCGTTGTCATCCGTGGCGATATAGGGAATTCCGGACGCCGGATCATGCCAACCGCTACCGCCTCCAACGGCGATGATGGGTTTGCGCACCTGCCGTAGCGCTCTCACGACGCGCGGATTGTCGAAGTTCACAATCAGGCCATCACCTTCCCACGCTTTGAAATCCGGAATCCGTTGATGCTCCACCTCCTCGACGAAAACCGACCAGTCGTGGCGCTCCCGGACATAGGCAGCAATTCCCTGAAGCAGACCCCGATCAAAGTTCTGCCAGAGTTGGAGAATCACAGCTACTTTTCTCGGTGTTTTCATGAGCCGAACGAACTGTTGCCCCGATCCAAGGTCAAGGACAGGAAAAGCCAGCTACGGAAATGATCCCCACGTCGATCCCGAAGGGAAGGAATAAAAGCTCCGCTCCATTCCTGAAGAAGAGGATTCTCGCGGAAACGCCAGAATGATCGCCTCCAAACAATCCGGCGATCCACCATTCTTCAAGGCAAGCTTCGATCCAAGGGTTCCCGGCATTCCAGCTGCTTCCCATTTCCAACTCGCCCACAACAAGTGCGGCCGTTCCCAACTCAATTTTCGTTAGATAAATGAGAGCGAAAGCCCCAGGTTCACAGCAAGCCCGAGACTCCGAAACCACCAACTCCCCCTCCGACGTCGAAGTTCTGTCCGAATGCCACTGAGTCCCTCCCCTTCTCATCCAACTCCTTTTCCTTGGGACTGAGTTGGAGCTCATCGGGAAGATTCCGGTAACACCCGGGGCACTTGCCAAAACTCCTCGCCACGATCATTTCTCCACAGTGCTGACATTTTAGATTCATCGAATGGATTGCTAGATCCTAACTACCGATATGCAGCTTCTTTCTCGGGCTGAGTTTTCGCGCTGCCTTCCGGCTTTGGCGCCGGATCTGCGGCAGGTTGTTCGGCTTCTTTGTCTTCTGTGTAGATATGGACTTCGGTGTCCGCCTGATAGTCGCTGAAGAGGTCTCGCATCAATGGATAGATGATCGCGACCCTGTCCTTTGCTATTGAGAATTCCAGTTTGTTCCAGATGGCACGGAGATTTTTGGACTCATGATCGGTCCTTTCAGTGCTAACCCTTCGAATTTCAATCGAAGCTTGATCGAGGATGCCAACAAGACTGCCCAAATCCGAATGGATGTTTTCAAGCCCGTTGCTGGGCCTGCGCGACCATCCAATCATTTCCGAATCTTTCCACCCACCTGACAACCATGGGGAGACTTCGTAATATGCCACGGGCACGGAACAGTCCCATTTACCGGTCTTCCCATTGAGTTTGAGGGTGATTCCCCGGTAATCTGAAGCTGTTAAATCGATCTCCCCGGCTTCTTCAAGATAAGGGGCCAAGGTCTCGGCCGGATCGCTGGATTGGTAACAACTTCGGACCTTATCGCAGCGTTGATGATCGATGGAGATTCGCTACCGGAGTTTTGAAAGACAAGGAGGTTTTCGCGGAATGGGGCAACCTGTAGCTGGACTAGCTTGCGGCCGAATTCCGGGCATTCGCGGAAGAGGGCGTCTAGCTCGCCTTCGACTTGGCGGGTATCGAGACGGGAGCGGGGTGATTTCGAGGGAGGAAAAGGTGGAGAGGTGAGGCTTGCTGGGGACGCGGCTTGACTTGATTGACTGTTAGAGTGGGAGATCATCGCAATCGTCCGTGGCTTTGGCATTCCGGATGCGTCGCTCGAACCACCGGTTGGTGAAGGTTGGCCGGGTTCAAGGGGTGGCGATGAGCGGAGTGGTCAGGCCTTCCGAGGAGGCGAGGGCCGCTTGGTTGGAGTCGAAGGTGAGGAAGTCGGTAGCACCGAGGGTGAGAGCGGTAGCGACGTGGAGAATGTCGAAGCTGCGGTGGCCGCCGATGAAGGTGCGGGATTTGGAGAGACGCTCGGCGGTGAAGAGGATGTCGGTGAGGTCGCAGTGGACGGTGAGTATGGAACCGGATTCGATGTGCTCGGATATCTTGTTGATCATTCTATCCGCCTCGTGCAGCGGGTAGCCGACTTGCCGGTTGTGGGAATGGCGGAAGGCGTGGAAACGGGCGGACTGCCTGAATTCCCACAAGAGGAGCCGGGTGACATGGAGCGGTTCATCCATGGCAGCACGCCAGTTGATGGCTTTTGGGGAGTTGTCCTGCGTCCGGTAGATGGCGCAGAGAAACGAGGTGTCCGGATAAGCCTTCATGAGCGGTCTCCGAGTTCGGCTTCCCGCATTTCACGCACTTCCTCGGCACTGAAGACGCGGTCACCCCAGGTTTCCTTCATCCAGCGCATGTGGGCGTCGGGATCGAATTTCGCTGCGCCACCAGCAGGACGGGGCGGGGAGAGGTGGGCGACGGGTTTGCCGTGTTTGGTGATCTCGATTTCCTGGCCATCGGCCAACCAGGCCTCCACTTTGGCGAAGTCGTAACGCAAGTCTCTGACGGTGAGTGTGTGCATGGTTGTGATGATTTGTTTCATCACAAGTTATCCGCAGAAATGCTTGAGTCAAGCTGGGAGGCTGGTGTGGCGGGGTTAACCGAGCTTGGAGATGGTTTGGAAGATGGCGGTGATCATGAGATAGGCCATGGCTCCGATGAGGCCGGCCATGATGATGAGGACGGTGGGCATGATGAGGGCCATGATGCGTTGGAGGTCCTTGTCGAGTTCCTTGTCGTATCGCTCGGCGGCGCGGCGGAGGGATTGGTCGATTTTTCCGGTTTGTTCGCCGACGGAGATCATGTCGATGAGGAGGGGCGGGAAGGCTCCGGTGCGGATGAGTGCTTTGGAGAAGGATCGGCCATCGCCGACTTGTTCGATGACGCGGTTGAGTTCGGTGCGCAGGCCGCGGTTTTGGGTGGCGTCGCGTGAGAGTTCGAGGGAGCGGAGGAGTGGCAGGCCGTTTCCGACGAGGTTGGCCATGGTTTCGAGGAACTGGACGTAGAAGCGGCTGGTGATGACGGGGCCGACGAGGGGGAGCTTGAGTTTCATGCGGTCCCACGCGGGTTTGTTGGCTTCGTTGTCTTTCCAGGCTTTGAAGAAGATGGCGGCGGCGATGAGGACGAGGATGACGACGAGCCACCACTTTTTGATGAAGTCGGAGGCGCCGATGAGGATGGCGGCTCCGAGGGGGATTTTTCCGCCGGTGCTGTCGATGAGGGAGGTGAGCTGGGGGATGAGGGTGGTGACGAAGACGATGGAGACCCCGATGCCGGCGAGGACGAGGAAGGCCGGGTAGATCATCGCGAGGATGAGGCGGGCCTGGAGCTCGGCGAGGGTTTTGAGGTAGTGGGCCTGGCGTTTGAGGATGGTGTCGAGGGCGCCGGAGGCTTCACCGGCGGCGGCGAGGGAGCAGTAGAGGGCACCGAAGCTGGGGCTGACTTTTTTGAGGGCGACGGAGAAGTTCACGCCATCGCGGACGATTTGGCGGATTTTGAAGGAGACGGCCTTGAGGTTGCCGAGTTCCTGGCGGTTTTCCATGGACTTGAGGGCGGGCTCAAGCTGGAGGCCGGCGGAGAGCATGTCGGAGAGTTCTTCGGTGAAGAGGACGACCTCCTGGCGTTTGAGTTTGATGGGGCCATCGGGGACGGCGTCTTCCTTTTCCTTGGCGGCGGCTTTGGCGCTGGGTTTCGCCGAGGGTTTTGGGGAGTCGGCGGTGTTGGATTTTTCCTTGCCGCGTTTGGCGACGGGAGCGGAGGAGGTGGACTCGCGGAGGTTGACGGGTTGGAGGCCTTTGCGATCGAGCATGCGCAGCGCTTCGGGACGGTCCGCGGCGTCGATTTCACCGGTGGTGACGGAGCCGTTGG
Organism: Verrucomicrobiaceae bacterium; assembly: GCA_005787565.1. Classification (GTDB taxonomy): domain Bacteria; phylum Verrucomicrobiota; class Verrucomicrobiia; order Verrucomicrobiales; family Akkermansiaceae; genus Luteolibacter. The sequence continues at coordinate 15,586 of SYAP01000304.1, forward strand.
TGGCGAGGGCTTTGTAGGCGAAGATGGGCATGGGTGGTAAACGCTGAAAACTGAAATGCTGACCTGCTGAAAGTCGCGGATCACTCGCCGCCGCCGATGTCGGAGGAGGTGACGGAGACGACTTCCTCGATGGTGGTTTCGCCTTTCATGACCTTGTGCCAGCCGTATCCGCGCATGGGGATGTAGCCGTCGCGGACGGCTTGGGCGCGGATGTCTGCGGCTTGGGCGGAGTGGGCGACGAGTTCCTGCATGGGCTGGGTGAGGAGGACGACTTCGTAAATGGCGAGTCGGCCGGCGAAGCCGGTGGAGCGGCAGCGGTCGCAGCCGCCGGGTTTGTTGGAGTAGGCCTGGCCGGCGAGGTTCATGGGGATGCCGAGTTCCATGCGGTCGGCATCGGAGACTTCGCGGGGAATTTTGCAGTGAGGGCAGAGGCGGCGAACGAGTCGCTGGGCGAGGAAGGCGCGGACTGCGGCGGAGACGAGGAAGGGCTCGACGCCCATGTCGACGAGACGGCTGATGCCGCCGATGGCATCGTTGGTGTGGAGAGTAGAGAACACCAAGTGACCTGTTAGAGAGGCGCGGATGGCGATCTCCGCAGTCTCAAGGTCGCGGATTTCCCCGATCATGACGATGTTGGGGTCGGCGCGGAGGATGGAGCGGAGGGCGGTGGCGAAGGTGAGGCCGATTTCGGATTTCACGGCGATCTGCATGACGCCGGTGAGTTTGTTTTCGACGGGATCCTCAACAGTGACGATGCGGCGCTCGGGGTGGTTGACCTCGCTGAGGAAGGAGTAGAGCGAGGTGGATTTACCGGAACCGGTGGGGCCGGTGATGAGGATGATTCCGTTAGGAAGGTGGAGGAGTTGCTCGATTTTGCGGCGGACGAAGGATTCCATGCCGAGCTTGTCGAGGTTGAACTTTTCCTGGTTGAGGAGGCGGAGGGAGACGCTTTCGCCTTCGACGGTGGGGACGGTGGCTACGCGGACGTCGATGGTTTGGCCTTCGAACTGGAGGTTGATGCGGCCGTCCTGCGGGATGCGGCGCTCGGCGATGTCGAGGCGCGCCATGATTTTCAGACGGGCGATGACGGAGCTTTGGAGCGCCTTGATGTTTTCCGGCACGGCGATTTCGATGAGGCGGCCGTCAATGCGGTAGCGGATGCGGAGGTTGGTGGCGAGCGGTTCGACGTGGATGTCGGTCGCGCGCTGGTCGAGGGCTTCGCGGATGATCTGGTTGACGAATTTGACGACGCTGGCTTCCTCATCGTCGTCCTGATCGATGACGTTGGCTTCGTCCTCGCCGCTTTCGAGGTGGTCGTAGTCGAAGTCGCGGCCTTCGAGGATTTGCTCGAAGGTGTCGGCCCCGACGCCGTAGAGGCGGCGGAGGGCTTCATGAAGGCGCTTGCGAGAGGCCATGCACCACTCGATGGGCAGGGCTAGCTCCTGGGCGGCGGCTTGGCGGGCGATGAGGTTGAAAGGGTCGAACGTGGCGATTTTCAGGCGTTTTTGATCGCCTTCGCCCTCGATGGCGACGGGGAGAAGTCGGTGCCGAAGGGCGATGCGCGGTCCGCAGGCCTCGCGGAGGGGAAGCGGAAGTTCGGCGACGGGAATGCTGTCGAGCCACTCGATGCCGAGGTCGCGGGCGAGTTCCCGCAGGTAGGCTTCCTCTTCGACGACTCCGGCGTCGAGCAGGTCGTCGATGGGTGAACGTTGGCGCTGCGCCGCCCCTTTGAGGACTTCGGAAAGTGCGTGAAGGTCCTCGCATCCGGTGCGACGGGCAGGTTCGATCAGGAGTTGGGTCATGCGGGCGACTTCTTCTCGTGTAAAAACGCCCCGGAGGCAATCTTGTCTCTCGAAAAACCACCGAATGCGGGATTGGGCCGGACGGGGAAGCCGCACAAACCTCTTGCATCGGTCGAGCGGGGTGCCGAAAAGGGGCGTCCACTCCGATGATTTGGGCCAAGATCGCACTTTCCTTGTTTTTGCTGGCCTGGCTCGGGTTGGGACTGGTGCTGGTAGTGAAGGCTCAGTCGTTTTTCGGATTGCGGCGCGACGAACCGTGGGAGAGCCCGGGGGCGCGGTCGCTGAGTGTTGCGCACATCGCTTCGGTGTGGTTCGGGTTTTTCGCGCTCGGCGTGTATTTTTTGCTGCGCTGAGCGATTGAGCGATTGGCCGGGGCCTTGGTTGACAGGCCCGATGGCAGCGGGTTTGCTCTGTGCCGATGTCGCCTGAATCGCAGCAGGACTTTGCCTTGGCTTTCCTCAGCATCCTCTTCGAGGGGGCTCCGTTCATTTTGTTTGGAACGCTGGTGAGCGGATTCATCGACATCTATTTGCCGCCGGGGACGATGGACCGCTTCCTGCCGAAGAACAAAACGCTGGCGGTGATGTCCGCGGGGCTGATGGGGGCGGTGTTTCCCGTTTGCGAATGCGCGGTGGTGCCGGTGATCCGGCGGCTGGTGAAAAAGGGGCTGCCGGTCTCATGCGCGATCACTTACATGCTGGCGGCGCCGATCGTGAATCCGATCACGGCGTTGAGCACGTGGAAGGCTTTCCAGGGACAGGGAGCCGGAATGATGACTTGTTCGCGACTTTTGTTAGGTTTCCTGATCGCGGTGGGAGTTGGACTGATTGTTTCGCGCCTGTCGTTGCGCTCGATCCTGAAACCCCAGCTCGCGGAGGAACTGGAAAACGATGCGGCGAGAAGCGCGGCGAAAGAGGCGAAGTCGCACAAGCCCGATCACAAGCACGATGGCTGCTGCGGGCATGATCACGGGGATCACCATCATCATGATCATGGCGATTGCGGGCACGACCATGGTGCACCACAGGACAACCGGTTGGTGGCGGCGTTCCGTTCGGCGCTGAAGGATTTCGTGGACGTTGGCGTTTACTTCAGCATCGGCGTGGCGATCACGGCGTTGTTCAACACGGGCATCGCCCCCGGGGCCGAGTGGCTGGATGGTTTGGCGCAGAATCCCTATCAGGCACCGGCAGCGCTGATGGTGCTGGCGTTCATCCTGAGCCTTTGCAGCACATCGGACGCCTTCATCGCGGCGACGCTTCACAAGTTTTCCTGGGGCGCGAAACTGGCGTTCCTCACCTTCGGGCCGATGATGGATGTGAAGCTGATCTTCCTCTATCAGACGGTGATGCGCCGCCGGTTCATTCTCTTTCTGGCGATCGGGATATTCCTGGCGATCGGCGGGATTTCGATTTTCTGGCAGAATCTCTTGCTCTCTTCGATGAAATGAAACCGACACTACGCCGCATCCTGTTTTCGCTGGCCGTGCTGTTGTGGAGCGGTGTGTTGCTTTATTTCCACGCTTCCGGCCGGATCAACGTCTATCTGGCACCGGACTTTCGGCCGATCGCGCTGGTTGGCGGGCTGGGGCTGGCGGTGTTGGGTTTGTTCAATCTCTTCACCGCAGGCCAATCCGCAGACTGCGGGCACGATCATGAAGGTGCTGATGCGGAGGGGCATGATCACGAGGCCAGCGATCTGCCTCCCCTAACAGCATTCCTGCTGATGGTGGTGCCGGTGGCGCTTTCGGTGGCGTGGACGAAGGACGAGTATTCGGCGAATGCGCTCACGAGCAAGGGGCTCTACGATGCGCCGGCGGACTTCAACGCGCCGTTTCTCGCCGCATCGCTGCCGCCATTCACACGCGAGGACATCGAGAAGTCTCAACCGAAAACCGACGATGGATTTTACAAGTTCAACCTGATGGAGTTGTTCTTTGCCGCCGGTGACCGCGAAATGCAAAAGGCGCTCGACGGGCTGAAGGTGGAGACCGAGGGCCGCTGGATCGACGAGATCCAACGCAATCCTAACGGAACAAGGAAGCGTCTCTATCGGCTTTTCATCACTTGCTGCGCGGCGGACAGCCGACCGATTCCGATCGTGCTCGAATTCGGAAAAACCCCGCCGGAGATGCCTGAAAACGGCTGGGTGCGGGTGGCGGGCGTGATGACTTTCCCGACGGAAGAGGGAATTCTGCAACCGGTGCTTCAAGTGGAGCGAGCGCTGGCCGCCGAGCCGCCTTACGAGGAAAGTTTCATGCGCGAGTGATCACGGACGCTCGCGCTCGATTTCCACCGCATCGACATCCAACAAGTCGCGCAGCCGGGTCTTGAGGGTGATGTCGACCGTTTCGAGCATGCCGCTGCGGATGGCTTCGAGCCGCATCTGCTCGCGGAGTTCGCGCAGCACCTGAGCACGATCCTCGGCCTGGATTCTGTTGAAGATGCCGCTTTCCTCGTTGAGGACATCGAAGTCGACGAGTTCGACGGAGAGGATCTCTGGCTTCGGGAAGCGGGCGACGGGTTGACCGTTTTCGACACGCAGGGAGATGCCGGGTTTGAGGCGGTATCCGGCTTTCACCTGATAGTGTCCGCGGATGATCAGTTTCTTGGTGCCGGTGGGGAGATACTTGAGGACGTACCCTTCGTTTTCAAAAGTGCGGGTGGCGTTCATCCGCATCTCTAACAACGAGAGCTCGGAAATCTCGGTGGTTTCGACAATTTCCGCGCGGCCCTCGACGACGCGTGTGCTGGAATGGGTGATCGCGCCGAGGACCTTGTCGAGGCCGCGGGACAAGTCCTTGCGCGCGCCGGACATCACACGCTCGACCGGTGCGACGACGAGCAGCCAGACGCCGACGATGATGCCGATGCAGGTGACGACGCGGCGGATGGTTTTCCACATCTCGGTGTGATCCTTCATGCGCGCTTGATACGCGATCCGGCGGCGGATTCAAACGCTCAATCGGGGGGATCAAGCGGAACGAGGTCCGCAGGTCCGAGATCGGGAAGCGGCGGGAGGGTATCCGGATTGGCCCCTGGATCGGAAAGCGGTTCGATCGGCACGGTTTCGACGGGTAGGATGGCAGATGGATCCGCGGTGGGACCGGCGTTGGGGGTGTTGCGTTTTTTGGCGGCGGCTTCCTTCTCCGCAAGCGCTTCAGCCTTCGCTTTTTCCTGCTCCTTGCGTTTCTTCCGCTCATCCATGGCTGTGCGGGTGGAATCAACGAGGTCGGTTCCGGCGCGATAGGTGCCACCGGCAACGTTTCCGACAATCTTGAAGGGCGCTCGAATCAATCCGCATGAAGGCAGCAGCAGGGCGATGGCGCATGCGGCGGTCAGACGCGAGGAAAAGCGATGGATTTTCACGGGATGGCGGCGGGTTCCAGCTCCGGATCGCGCGGCGGCACGTCGTCGAACGCACGCATCTGCACTTGGCCGGAGGCGGGGTTGTGAAAGAGGATTTGCAAGGTGCGGGAAGTTCCGGGATGGGGCCAGAGTCCGCTGCCGATCCTCCGCCATTCGTTGTCCGTGAAGGCGAAGGCTTTCATGCCGGAGTGCTGGTTTTCCCTAACAGGAGGATCTTCGATCAGCAGGGTTTGGCCGGGCTTGAAATCGAAGTTTTCCTTTTCCAGCATGATCCTAACGGGTCTTGGGCTGAGGTTGGAGACGCGGAACGAACCTGCGGGAAACGCTTTCTTTGAATCCTCGATCGGCAGGATCTGCGCTTTGGATTTCACATCCGGAGCGGCGGGCAGGAACAGCAGGATGGCGGAGCGGGCACCATCCGGGAGTGTGGCCTCCCCAAAACGGTCGGCATCGCGGGTGATGGACGCACGGTCCGGGCTGGTGGTGATGACCAACTTGCGTCCTGTTAGAACAAGCGGGAACGCCTCGTGATTGAGATAGGATTTGATCTCCGCCTTGACCGCTGCGGTTTCCTCGGCGGCGGAGGGATCGTGCAGAAAAACCTCCGGCGCGGAGAGGCCCGGATGAAACGCCAACAGGCGGAGCGAGGTGCGCAATCCGTCTCCCCGGGCGATGCCGGAAAGCATAAGGGCACCCAAGACGGGCACCAGGCGGAGGAGATGTTTCATCGGAGGCGCGGGTTAGTGAATGGAGGGATGGGGACCTTTGGCAAGGATCAGATTTCGGCGGGGTTGATCCAACGGAAGGAAACTAGGGTGAAGCGGCGGCCGAAAAGCTTGTTGACATCGCTCGACAAGCCGGCCGCTGAGGCTTCAGGCTCGTCCGAGGGATCGACATATTCGGGAACACGTTGCACGACGGCCTCGCACCAGGCTTTGGCAAGCACCGTAGTCCCGTTAGACGCAAGAGCTTCTCCGTATCCGCGGATTTTGAAGGTATCGCCCCGCACGGTGGCCACCGCAGAGATCGCGGACATGAGGTCGCCTTGGGTAAGAATCGAAGGCGCACCCTCGGCTGACTGGCCGTCCATCACTTCGGGAGTGATCGTGCCCAGCTTGCGGGCGGCACCGATGGCGGAGGCGCTGACCGGTTTCGAATCAAGAGCGTGGAACGGCTGGTTGACGCCCGATTTGTCGATGGCGGTTTGCAGCAGGCCGGACAGCCCTTGAAGCGATGAGCCGGGGCGGCGATTGACGAATTCCCCGAGTGTTAGAGAGGGGGCTTTATCCGCATTTCCGCGCGACTGGATTTCTGTAACGATGGCCCGGGCGAGGGTTTCAATCTGGCCATCATCGAGGGTGCGGAATCCCGCCCAGCGGATTTGCCCGAGAACGTCCGCTCCGGAATCACTGTCAGAATCGGCGGATCCCGCAAGAGGGAGGGAAGTCCGGGCGAAAGGTGTGCGGTCAGAGTTTTCCAATTTGCGGTTGCTCCAGCCATTGACCGATTGGTCACGCAGCGCGGAGAGCAATGCACGCCAGGCATCGACCGAAGTGGAGTTGACATTGAATGCACCACGGATGCCCAGATGTGCGGCAAGCGAACGAGAGCGTTCGAGATCGTTTAGCCCGTCCAACTCGTTGACGAATCGGGAGACATCTCCCGGATTGACCACAGGAGCTAGGCGGCTGTTCAGCGCGGGGCGCGTGCCATCAATCACGCCGGTCAAAACATCCTTACGGGTACGGTTTCCACCGAAAATCTGCGTGTTGTAGTCGGTGATGGATGAGAAAAACCAGCCATCCCAAAGGACATCGTTGAGCAGATAGGAATGATCGAGAGCGGTGGTGCCTCCCAACAGGCGGCTGATGCTACCGACTGGAATCAGCGGATGCGCACGGGAGTTTCCAAACGGATGCACAACCCGTGGCAAGACCGATCCCGAGATCAGATTGGAAGAAACCCAGTCGCCAAGGGATGATGCCGGGATCACCGGGACATGCATCATGGAAACATTGGTGGCACCCTCGGAAGATGTCTTGCTCGCGCCGAAAAAGCCTCGTTTGGTGTCAGGATCAATCTCGATACCCGGAAAACTGGTAAAGCTTGTTAGACTGATCAGCCGGACATCATAACTCTGGTTGGCCGGACCAACAACGGAGTGGGTTTGTTCCGCTCCCTCGATCACCGGGTTGTTATAGAGCCAGGGTTTGGTGTCATCCAGCGGATCCTTGGTCGTGCGTGCGCCCATCTCCAACATGGCGAACGGCTTTTTCAATCCGAGACTCTTGTCATCCGGCAGTTGGAGGGTGTCACTGACCGTGAATGAACGGGAAATCGTCGGGACGTTGGGATATTCACTGATTTCATTGATCAGATCAGCGAACCGGAACTTATAACTCCGCAGGATATCCGATGTCACCGCCGTCGAGCGACTGGCTAGAAGATCGATCTGAAAATCAGGAACACCCGAGGCCCCGCCGGTGGTGCGTTCGGGCCTGATCTCGACGCGCACTTCGTCGGTTAGACGCATTGACAGAAATCCGCCGACGCCCGGCCGCTGACGATTGTTCGCGGCGTCCCATTCAAAGTCGTAAAGCGTGTCGCGCGGTCGGCTGGCGTAGCTCATGTGGTCGGTCTGCAGTCCCGCCCGCGCGTCCCAACCGGGAACGGCCTCAATGCCCCACTGGTTGTTCGTGCGGCGGTCGATGTTTCCGAAATCACTGCCCGCATTCCAATCGAAAAACGAACGTGGCTCATAGCCATTTCCAATTCCGGTTTCGTATCCCCATGTCCATGCATTCTCAATGCGCGGAGAAAACACCTTCACCTCGCCGGGCAACAAACGAAGGGAGGACGCGGCGCGCTCGGAGCTGCCATCTGTTAGTTGCAGCGTGAAAAACTTCCGGGCATTGAGATTCTTCTCGTTCGCAATCTGGAATTGCGCGAGACCATGGAATTTACCGCTCGCCATTTCCGGACGGTAGTAAACAGACGTGCTTTTTTGCTTATCCACTTTCATCAGGCGAAAACCCACCGGCGGATCCCAAATCCGGATACGCATGTTGCGCAAATCCAGCCCCACGTCGTATGGATTGTAGAGCGTGATTACCGGATCGTATGCAAGATGGGGAACCGCATGGAAAGCGTTGCCACGCGGCTCAGCCATCGTGTTGTGAAAATCCACTCGATCCCTGATGTGATGACGGTGTGAGACTACTGAAAACACCAACTGGAATTTTGCCACCACCGGAAGTAAACGCTCTCGCTGCGGCGACGTGTCGATACCGACTGAGTTGGGTGATGTCTCGGCCGTCGGCGGCGAATAACGCGGAGTTCCGTTAGAAACCGTCTGGATGGTTTTGTATTTCCGGTAGTGGTCGTAAAGATATCTCCATCTGGGAGCACCCTCGCGGATGCTGAAATAGGGAGTTTCATCCGCAAAGGCCGTCGATGGAAAGGCGGTCGCCTCGAACAATGATGTAAGATCACCTTTCAAACCGCCGGTTGCCGGATTGGTCAGAAGCCCGAGGGAGCTTGTGGTGAAGTCATGAAATCTGCGGCGGAAGTCAGGCGCTGTGTTGTTTCCTGCCGGGATAACTGCGGTTTCCAGCGACACCAAATTCTTCGGCTCCGCGAGGCTCTCCAATTCGCTGGATAGAGAATCGGCACGATACCGGTAAGGTGCCGTCCGAGAGGCGACTTCCTCCGCCTTCGTGGGTGCCGCTAATGGATCTCCGAGATCTATCGCAGCCTTGGTGCTTTCGTCAAAAACCGCCCACGCCAATCCTCCTCGCAAGCTCCCGCTGCTCACCTGCACTTTCTGAGCCTTCATCGAGTTGGATCGACCGTCGTTCTGCAACGCACCTACCAACTCAACCACATCATTTCCCGCAGCTTGCGAGGGGAGGTCGAACGACTCCGCCCCGGCTGGCGTCGCGCTTGAAACCAACCAGCTTCGAAACTTCGCTGCCTTCTGCGTATAGTCCGGAGCCCCGCCAGAGCCCGGCGTCCAACGCCACGATTCCCACGCGCCGGTCAAATGTGGACGTGTCGCTCCCGGAATCACCGCAGATGCAGGTGCCGAAATCGACTGATCCGTCCCAAGCGTCGCCTGCAATTCACCAAGCGCCAACATCAGCGAAAGCCGCGCGTTTCCTCTCGCCAACGCCATCGCATCGCCCTGCCCAGATGATCGCAAACTCACCGAGGAAAGCGTCAGCAAAGCGAGCGCGATCATGGTCATCAGAACCATAAGCAAAACGGTCACCACCAACGCGAATCCGCGCGGCTGTCGCCCAGTTTGGCGAACGCGAATCTTGGACAAAAATGGAATGTGGATTTTCATGGCTGGAGTTTCCGGTTGCGCCACCTGATGCACTCGGTCGACGCGAAGCAAATCTGCAGCCGCGTAACAGGGTGAATCAGGTGACTGATTCGCAAAGGCTTTGGCGTCTGAATCCGGAAGCTCTCCCACTCTTCCGAGCAGGTCCATGATTCAAATGGGTGACGTCCAAAGCGCCTCAACTCAACCTACGGTAAACACCTGATAAATACACCATCTCCAGCGATGCGCTTGGAAAACCTCGCCAAAATGGTGTATTTTTCCGACACCTCCCCAACACAGGAAGGCAAATTCCACTCGTAGACAGCAAAAATCCTGTGGATTCTCCCGTTTATTTCATATCCTTCAGGCCCCGCCGATCGATTTCCCTCACCAGCTTGATCGCCTCATCCTCGGTCGCTCCGCCTTTTCCGATCACTTTGACCAGAATCCGTTCATCCACCGGCATGTTTAGTTCCACATTGCCACCCGTTTCCTTGATCAGAACCCGCTCGGAATTCGCACGCTTGATCTTGTAGCCCTGCGATTCCGCAACCTGATCGTTCGCAACCAACCCCATCAACAACTTGATCGTCGGTGCATCGTAAATCACCTCCAGCACCAAATCCTTCCGACCCTCCTTCGACGAATAGGTCTTGCGAACCACTCGCCCACCGCCAAACGCAGCCGGGATATCCTCCGTTACGGTTTCCCCTGCTGTCCATCCTTCAGGTGCATCGGGAAAGGTGCTCACCACAGCCTTCGCCTGCTGCTTGTCGAGCACCTCCTTCGCCTTGGCCAACGCCTCCTTCGCCTCACCAACCTTCCCCACACGGTAAAGCTTGATCGTTTCCCGCATCGCATCCTCAAACGGATCCGCAGGCGCGGTTTGAGCGGAAAGAGGCAGGGCAGCGGCAAAAAACAACGGCAGCAAATGACGGTTCATGGTGTTTGGGGTCGTGGAATCTCAAACGGGTACGAAAACTGAAGCCAAAAAGTTACATTCATCGAAAACCCACACCCTCACGGCGAAGGCGGTGCCATCTGATCCAAAATAAAACGCTGGTTCGCCAGTTCAGCCTCATAGCGCAGCATTTGCGCCGGTGTCAGAATTCCCTTCAAACGTTCCACCTTCTGGTCAAGTTCGCGCCGCTGATTCTCAATCAACTCCAAATGCGCAATCCGGGGATCATCCGACGCCGGAGCATCCTTCATCAGCACCAACGACTCTACCGCCTGCGCATTCATCGTCCCCGCACCCAACGGTAACGGGGACGACTCCAAAACCAACGCCACCTCCGCAGAAATCGCCGACTCCACCAATTCCTCCGTCAAACGCTCGCGAAGCAATCCCCGCTGTTCCTCTGTTAGATCGACCATGTCCTGAATCTCAGCCAATTCGCGGCTCGTCCGCGAAGCCACACGATTCTCCTCCTGCCGCTTCCGCATCTCCCCGAACGCCACCAGTTGCTCCGGCGTCAAAATCGCTTTCAACGTCGCATCCAACGATTCCCCCGTAGCCTTCAAACTCGCCAGAATCTCACTCGGCCCAGGAAATCCCGAGTTCTCCGCGTCCTCCGGAGCCGTCCGCACCTTCTCAATCATTTCCACTAGCGATGCCGCCTGCTCCTCTGTTAGACCCAAAACCTCCACCAACCGCTTCAACTTCGCCTCATCCCGCAACTTCACATTCGCCTCCGCCTGCGATCCAATCATCGGAACCGGCGGAGTGAAATTCTGCTGCTCCGAAATCGGCGGTGCCACCGGATCAGAACCAGCAGGTTCCTCAACCTCCGGTGCCGGAGCCTCAACACGCGGCACCGCCGGCTTCGCAACCGTCGCAGTCTCCTTGACCGGTTCCGCGCCAGGCTTCAGCAACCAGCCGACAACAAGACCGACCCCAAACAACAACGATGGCAAAACAACGGATTTCATGAGTGATTAAATACATCGGGGCTAGCGAAACGAAATCCCCTTTTCGTTCAGCGGACTAAGCCTCCCGGATCGCCCTCACCGCCTCAGCCATGTCAGCCGCACGGAAAGTCGAGGACCCCGCAACAAGCACATTCGCCCCCGCCTTCGCACAAAGCGCCGCCGTTCCCGCATCAATCCCCCCGTCCACCTCTATGTGAAATCCCAGCCCACGCCGCGCCCTCTCCGCCGCCGCCGCCTCGATCTTCGGCAACATCTCGGACATGAACGCCTGCCCACCGAAACCCGGAACCACCGTCATGCAAAGCAACAGATCGATCTCTCCCAAATACGGCAAAGCCGCCTCTAACGGAGTAGCCGGATTCAACGCCAGCCCCGCCTGACAACCCGCCTCCCGGATCCGCCGCAACGTCTCCCCAACCTCATGCTCCGCCTCCACATGCACCGTGATCAAATCCGCACCCGCAGCCACAAACCTCGGCAAATAATGATCCGGCCGGGAAATCATCAGATGCACATCCAAAAACACATCATTCGTCTCATGCACCGCCTGAATCACCGCTGGACCGAACGAAATGTTATCCACGAAATGCCCGTCCATCACATCCAGATGCAGCCAATCCGCACCACTGTGAATCGCCCGCGTCACCTCCTCGCGCAAACGGGAAAAATCCGCCGCCAACAACGACGGCGCAACCACTCGGTCCTGAAACTGTTTCGCAATCACGCCGCAACTCCTATCCCGGTCCCCGCCACCACGTGGAGAAAAATCTCACGCAACCCGATTTCCCAACCCGCCCGATTGCCAGTTGCGATACCCCAACACACACGCTCGATTCGAAATAGCGGAAAATCATTCGCATCCAACAAAAAGCCCAACCACCATGCTCCACTACACCCTCATCTTCATCGTCGTCGCCATCATCGCCGGAGTCCTCGGATTCGGCTCACTCTCCGGCCTCGCCGCCACCATCGCCCAAGTCTGCTTCATCCTCTTCCTCGTCTTCGCCGTCATCTCATTCCTCAAAAAGAAAGGTTGATGCCCCGCACCCACCCCCCATCCTGATCGCGGAATGATCCGAAACCTCACCGCGATCCTCACCCTCCTCTCAGGCACCCTCGCCTTCCTCGGCATCGCCACGCCCACCCGCCTCGCCGCCCAGACACTGCCCTACTCAATGGTCAGCACCCTCTTCGGCGCCGCCCAAAAGATCACCGCCGTCGAGGGCATCACCTTCGAAATCAAAATCGTCCACTCCGACCCCAAAGACAAACGCCCCTTCAAAATCTTCGTCGAAGGCCCCGATGGAAAACACGAAATCCCCATCGACAAGCAAGGCTTCTTCAAACTCCCACCCGTCCCCGCTGCCGACCAGCCAAACACCGTCCTCCGCCACACCCTCGGCAAAGGCGACCTCACCTTCTCCTTCAACCTCAACCTCGCCGGAACCCTCGAAAAATGGGACGGCATCCCCCTCTCCGAACTCGCCAAAGCCCTCGCCAACGGATTCGCCTCCATCGACCCCGATGTCTGGCAGGAAATCGGCCGCATCATCCCTCAATTCGAAAACTTCCGCATGGCCATCACCGGCTGTGTCATCCCCCGCAACACGCCAAAGAAAGGCCGCCTCCTCCTCAAAAAAGGCGACCAAACCGTCATGACCATCCCCCTCTCCGAACTCGGCGATGTCACCATCCCCTTCGCCAAATTCGATCCCGCCACCCACCGCATCGAATTCGAAGGAATCCCCGACGAACAAAAAACCAAACTCTCCTTCACCTTCGCCCTCGGCGACGAAGCCGAACGCAGCCCCAACGCTATCCAGGCCATCAAGCCAGCCCCCTGATTTCCCACCACTCCCCACACCCCCCTTGCCCAAAAGTGGCCGGAATGTCACTTTCACGCGCTTGGGAACCGCCGCTTGGCAGACGACGGCTGCTGTGTTTACTTCGTGTTGGCACAATCTCTGCAACCATCGGGGCAATCAAAGACGTAAGAGAACACAATGCAACTCTCCCTCAGGGCGCTCCCATCCGGGCGCAAAGCATTCACCATGACCGAAATGGTCGTGGTCATCGCCATCATCACCATCCTGATGACCGCAGGAATCCGCATCCTCGGCGGAACCAGCAGCCAATCCAGAAAATCCGCCACCGACACCGTCACCGGCCTCATCGAACAAGCCCGCACCACCGCCATCACCTCCCGCTCCATCATCGTCATGGCCATCGCCGAACCCGGTGACCTCCCCGCCTCCGACAAACGCTGCCGCGTCGGCCTCTTCCGCGTCCCCGCCTGGCCCGCAGACCCCACCACCGTCGAAGCCGTCCTCATCCGCCGCTGGCAAACCCTCCCCACCGGCGTCGTCCTCTTCCCCGGCGAAGTCGACGGCATCCGCAACCCCCTCGACGAAGACCAAATCACCCTCCGCTACCGCGCCGGAAACAAAAACATCGAAGTCGTCGCCCACGCCATCGCCTTCGGCACCCGCGGCGGCCTCCACTTCCCGACCGGCTCAGACCCCGTCGCCCTCCGCGTCATCGAAGGCGCATACCGAAACGGCGCACCCTCCCCCAACTCCAAACCCATCGCCGAAAATCGCCTCAAAATCGGCCGCGTCGTCGCACGCCCATACCGCACCAACTGATGAACCCCAATCCCCCAAAACCATCACCCCGCGGTGCCTCCCTCGTCGAAGCCATCGTCGCCGTCGGCGTCATGGCCCTCGCCGTCCCACTCGTCCTCGCCACACTCGTCCAATCCGGAGAAACCGGCCTCTCCTCCCAAGCCGAAACACGCTGTTCCTGGATCATCCCCGCATGCATGGACGAACTCCAAGCCACCCGCGACGGCAACGCCCAATTCCTCGACCCCACCCAGCCCGGACAAGCCTTCCCACCCTCCGGAGACGTCTGGGTCCTCGCCTTCTCCAACGACGGACGCACCCTCGGTAAAATCTCCAAAGCCGAATACGAAAAAGGCATCAAAACCCTCACCAACCAGCCCGTCCGCTACCTCGCCACCCTCAAAGGCACACCCGCCACCCCAAAACCCGGCGTCACCCCCATGCTCCGCGTCGCCATCACCCTCGAATTCCCCGCCGCAGCCCCCGCCGCCAAACGCCAGAAAATCGAGTTCCACACCCGCATGCCATGACGCCACACCGCACATCGCCACGCGGCTTTACCCTCGTCGAACTCATGGCCTCCATGGCCGTCGGCATGATCGTACTCCTCATCGCCGTCTCCGTCCTCGGCTCCACTGGCGATGGCTACGAACGCGTCGGCGGCGGCGTCGGTGCCGAACGCGAAGCCCGCGCACTCATCACCCAACTCACCGCAGACCTCGCCACCGCACGCTTCAACAAAGACACCGTCTTCGAAAAAAGCTCCGCCAACTGGCCCACCGACCGCCTCGCATTCCTCACCCTCCAACCCTCCGACGCACAATCCGACACCGGCCGCATCGGCGACCTCTGCGCCGTCAACTACTACATCAAAGACCTCCAGATCGGCAACAAAACCGTCCGCTGCCTCATGCGCGGATTCCGCGAAAGCGAAGAAACCTTCCAAGCCCTCCGCAACGGCAAACTCGACACCCTCTTCACACCCCTCGACCGCGACGAACCCGTCGCCTTCGACGTCCTCTCCTTCGAAGCACGCCCCAAATCCCGCGGAACCTCCGGAAACATCGACGACTGGCAGAAATCCGACGACCAAGGCCCGCAAATCCTCGACGTCAAACTCATCGTCGCCCGCCGCGAACTCGCCGGCAAACTCAACACCACCTCCGACTGGGACGGCGCCGGAAAAACCGCACTCCTCCTCGGCCAACCCGCAGAAGCCCTCCGCAACCGCAACCTCGAAGCCTACGGAACCCTCATCCGCTTTGGAAACTCCCATGAAACCCCCTGAAACACGACGGAACACCCCGTCCGCCACCCCCACAGGGCACCAGGGATTCACCCTGCCAGCCGTCCTCGTCGTCGCCGCAGCACTCCTCATCCTCGCCGTCGGCATCCTCACCATCACCGCCATCGAACGCCGCACCGCACGCTCCTACGTCGACCTCCAACGCGCCGAACTCGCCGCACGCGCCGGCCTCGAAGACATCAAAGGCATCCTCACCGCAGAAGCCGCCAACGACGACTTCATCATCCTCCAATCCACCCTCCCACAACCCATCGAAATCGGCAAAACCCCAGCCCCACACCTCTTCCTCGCCCGCGGCAAAGCCAGCGGCCCCTCCCTCTCCTACCGCTACGTCCCACTCTTCAGCACCACCACCCAACCCGCCGAAACCCCCACCCTCACCACTCCCCCGCTCGATACCCTCGCCTCCTCAAACGCCAACGAACGCACCGACTTCAACACCCAACCCTTCCTCGATAAATCCCGCGCCGCCTGGATCTACATCCAGGACGACAAAGGCCGCAACATCGGCCGCTACGCATACTTCGTCGAAGACCTCCAATCCAAACTCGACCCCGCACTCGCCGGCAACACCGAAGGCTCCGGCGGCACACACGCCCGCACCCCATGGCCCCACCCAGCCCCCGGCATCAACCCCACCCCCCCCGATGAAAATCGGCCCGCCCTCGACCAAGTCGCCCTCCACGCCATCGACCCCGCCGCCACCGCAGACATCCCCGGCCCACTCGGAAAAACCCTCATCACCGGCCGCCCCCTCCTCGTCTCCCCGGACTCCCTCCTCGCCGCCGCAGACATCAAACCTCCCCTCACCCGCGATCCCGCAGGCCGCCTCACCGACGTCAAAGCACGCGCCGTCGAAGAAAACCTCGCATCCTCCCTCCAACCCTACCTCGAACAACCCCTCATCCCCTACGCCCAAGGCATCTCCCCCACCGTCGCAGGACAACCCAAACTCAACCTCAACGAACTCCTCTCCAAAGGCGACGACGCCGTCGCCGAAATGGCCGAATTCATCGACAAAGCCCTCCCACAATTCAAAACCCGCAAAGGCGGATTCCCCGACGACTACCTCCGCACCCTCGCCGCCAACGCCATCGACTACGCCGACGAAAACCCCAAATCCACCCTCCTCGAAGGCAGCCACCGCGGCCTCGATGGATACCCTCTCGTCAGCGAATTCCTCATGCGCTTCCGCTGGGAAAACGTCCTCACCGAAAACGGCCGCAAATTCATCATCCTCAGCGCCACCACCTACGCCGAACTCTGGAACATGTCCGACCAAACCGTCGCCGGATCCTGCGAACTCAGCTACGAAACCAAATACGAATTCCCCCTCGGTGCCAACCCCTCCGTCACCTTCGACGACATGGCGGACGCCACACCCAAACTCCCCGAAAGCGACGGCTACCGCTGGTTCCCCGCCATCAGCGTCTCCCTCCGCCCCAACGAATACAAAGTCTTCAACTTCGGCACCGTCACCTACAAATTCGACGCCGGCCCCGCAGCCGTCTTCGTCCCCAGCCCCCTCGAACTCGGCGGTGAAACCTACGGCTCCTCCGGCGCAGGCTACCGCATGAAATGGAACGGCCAACTCGTCGACCAATCACGCGGCGGCGTCCACCGCAACAACTCCAGCCTCAACTACCCCACCAACACCGAAAACCAACCCCGCCAGCGCATCCGCACCACCATCCCCTGCCACTCCCACACCCGCGGACCCAACCTCTTCAAAAACAACATGGGAGACCCCCGCATGGCCTACTACCTCGAATCCCCACAGGACGCCAACGTCTACCCCGGAAACTACAGCCCTAACAGACGAAACATCCGCTGGGACACCATCTACAAAAGCGACGGCGCCACCAAACCCAAAGTCTACGGCCGCGTCCTCCCCTCCGAATGGCCCGATGGCGGCCACAACTCACTCTACGGATCTAACACCTTCATCACCACCAGCCAGCTCGTCAACCCGGACGACGCCCGCTTCTTCAGCGGCCTCCCCACCCCGCGCCGCGAAGAAGCACCCCTCCGCCTATCCAACCAGAACCGCTTCTACAGCGCCACCGAACTCGGCCGCGTCTACGACCCCATTATGTGGGAAACCGCCCTCGCCACCCCAGGCCAGTCATGGGGCGACGTCACCTCATCCACCCCCTCCACCACCGACTTCGGCGGCGGAAACTCCCTCCGCATCGGCCGCCCCGAACACCCCCGCTTCGACAAACCCGAAACCCACGCCGCCCGCTTGCTGGACCTCTTCCACGCCGGCATCCCCCGCTCCGAAGACCTCGCCGAACGCGAAGGCCCCGTCGTCCGCATCGAAGGACACATCAACCTCAACACCGCCTCCCGCGACGCCCTCCGCGCCGTCGTCGCCGGCGAACTCGTCATGGACCCCCTCCTCGCACGCCGAACCTCGGAAAACCATGAAACCAACGTCCGCATGGCCCCACCCACCCAGACCCTCAAACTCAACGCCCCCACCAACTCCCTCCAGGCAGACCGCATCGCCGACGCCATCATCCGCTCCCGCCCCTTCGACACCACCTCCTCCGCCGCAGGTGCCCGCGAATCAGACGGAACCCTCGTCTTCGGCAACAAAGCCATCTACCCCGACAACACCAAAATCCACTGGACCGACTCCGCCGCCGAGGAACTCTTCGCCCGCCTCTACGAATCCTCCACCGTCCGCTCCCGCAACTACCGCGTCTGGGTCGTCGGCCAATCCATCGCACCCACCACCTCCACCTCCGCCACCCCCGAAGTCCTCGCCGAAGTCCGCCGCGTCTTCACCGTCTTCGCAGACCCCGGCGAACGCCAGCAAGACGGCTCCATCGACCCCTCCGAAACCCGCATCAAGGTCCTCCATGAAAACGCTTACTAAACTCCTCCTCGCCTCCCTCCTCCTCGCGGCACCCACCCTCACCCACGCCCAGGAAGACGGCCCACCCCAAGTCGGCTTCATCCGCATCGTCAACGCCGTCGCCCCCGGCCTCGGCCTCGCCAACGTCTTCGTCGATGGCGACGACATCTTCCCCAAAGGCTACCAACTCGGCCAACGCACCGGCGGCATCGGCCTCAAAGCCGGCGCACACTCCATCGAAGTCCGCAAAGAAGGCGTCGAATCCGGAACCACCCGCATCAGCCTCGCCACCGGCGAAACCATGACCCTCATCGCCTTCGCCGAACGCCTCCCCGTCGAAAAAGTCGACGATCCCCCACGCTGGGCCGTCAAAATCCTCCGCCTCAAACAAAGCGACCCCGAACGCGGCTACCGCATGACCCTCGTCTCCGTCTGCGGAAAACCCGAAGTCAAAGTCCAAGCCGCCGTCGCCGGAAAAGCCGACATCGAATCCACCACCGTCAAACGCCTCGCCGTCTCCAGCATCGACCTCGGCCGCAACCGCGCAGAAGTCATGGTCAAAGCCGACGACGAAATCATCACCACCGTCTCCCCCGAAGACCCCGGCAACTACGTCGTCGTCCTCTACGCCGACCCCGAAGGAAAAACCAAAGCCATCTCCTTCTTCGACCCCAAATTCGTCATCGCCGGCTAATCCCACCAACCCACCCACCCCCCATCCAAGATACCCTACCACGCTCCAGAGCTTTTATTGTTTCCATCCTTGCCTCCCACCGCCCTTTCCGCTTCCCTCCCCCCAAGCGCCGCCGCCGCTGGACCCTCCAACCCCCCCCCCCCCCCCCCGCCCGGCCCCCAGCCACC
>SYAP01000305.1 GCA_005787565.1 Verrucomicrobiaceae bacterium
CGGAGTGGGAAGTGAGAAGTGGGGGAGGTTGTGGGCTTCGGGCAGGATGCCCGTGCCACGGATTGAATCGAAGCGTTGCGGGTTGGGATTTTTCATGGTCAGGGGTGGGTGTGGAATGGCGGGGATGGCAGGACCGAGCGGGCGATGGCGATTGGAGGAGTGGATTGACCTTGAGGCGGAGTTGGCCGAGAGGCCGGAGGTGCTTGGGGAGGAGAAGCGGGCGGTGAGGGAGGCGGTGGTGGGGCTGGGTGAGGCGGAGGCGCGGGGGGTGGGGATGCGGGTGTGGTGGGGAATGCGGTGTGGGGAATCGGTAGCGGGTCCGGGGTGGCGGTTGGGTCAGGCGTTGGGTTGGGTGGTGGCGGGTTTGGGTTTTCTGGCGTTTTTGGCGGGTGGGTCGGCGGTGTTGGGGTGGTGGGACCGGGTGCGGGGCGGGGTGCATGTGGGGTTGTTTCTGGTGGTGGTGATCGGGGTGCAGTGGGTGTTTTTATTAGGGGCGGTGCTGGCGTTGGGGTTGCGCGGGAGTTGGGGGACAGGGCGCGGGTTCGGGGTTTTGCAGGGGTTGATGGCGCGGTTGGCGCGGCGGTTTTCGGGTGGAGAGGGGTGGGGTTTCTGGTCGGGGCTGATGGATGGCGGGACGGCGCGGCGGATGTTGGGGTGGCGGTTGGTGCGTGGGACGCAGGTGGCGGCGATGGCTTTCAATGTGGGGGTTTTGGCGATGCTGGGCGGGTTGGTTTTGGGGCGGCATGTGGGGTTTTTCTGGGAGACGACGACGGAGGTGGCGATGCGGGGGACGCTGGAGGTGGTGGTGCGGTGGCTTTCGCTGCCGTGGGCGGGGTGGCTGCCGGAGGCGGTGCCGGGTGCGGGGGTGATCGGGGAGACGCGGTGGGTGCCGGGGCGGACGGAAACGTTAGAGGCGGGGCCGGCGGAGTGGTGGCGGTTTTTGTTGATGGCGACGGTGGTGTGGGGGCTTTTGCCGAGGTTGGTTTTGTGGGGATGGGCGTGGCGTGCGGAGCGGCGTGCGGGGGTGGGGGTGGAGTTTCAGAGCCGGGCGCATCGGGCGTTGTGGCGTGGGCTGCGCGAGGTGACGATGGAGCCGGTATCCGAGGCGGCGGCGGATGGGGTGTTGGTGTTGGAGGTGGGTGGTGCGGTGTTTGATCGGGAGGGGTTGCGGCCGTTTTTGTTGAGGCGACTGCGGGTGAATCCTTTGGCGTGGCTGCCGGTGGCGGTGATGGATGCGGAGCAGGAGGCGGAGGCGCGGGCGGCGCTGGCGAAGGCACCGGCGGGGGTGGTTTTGCTGGCGGAGGCGTGGGCGCTTTCGCCACCGCGGATGGCGGCGCTGCATGCGGCGGTGCGCGAGCGGGCTGGGGCTGAGATGCCGGTGAAGTTTCTGGCGGCGAATGTGGGTGAGGGAGGGCGGGCGGTGGCGCCGAGTGTGGAGGAACTGCGGGAGTGGGAGCGGTTTGTGGATGGATTGCGCGATCCGGCGGCGGAGGTTTTCGGATTTGTGACGGATGCATGAAAAACACTCATGCCGGGTGGCTTGCGTCGGTGGGGATTTCGGGCAGGGTGCAGGGATGATCTCCCCAACGCGCAGACGATTTCTTGCTGGTTCCGGTGCCTGGCTGGGTGGAGCCGCCCTCGGGTTCGGACAAAGCGGACGGGCGCGGACGGTTTCGATCTTCCATACGACGGATCTGCACGGGCACATCGAGCCGACAAAGACGTATGACGGACTAATAGACGTGGGTGGTTTGGCGCGGTGCGCGACGTGCATCCGGCAGTGGCGGAGGGAGTCGCCGCATTCGATCCTGGTGGATGTGGGTGATGTCTATCAGGGGACGCCGGCGAGTCTGGTGAGCGAGGGGGGGATGATGATCGATCTTTTCAACCGGTTGGGGTATGATGCGTGGGCGTTGGGCAATCATGATTTCGATTGGGGGCCGGAGGCGCTGGAGGCGAATCTAACACGATCGAAGCCGCCGGTTCTGACGGCGAATCTGGAGCGGGGCGGGAAGAAGCCGGGCGGGTTCGACGGGGCGTGGGGCAAGGTGTTGCCGTGGACGATGAAGGAGGTGGGAGGATTCCGGATCGCGCTGGTCGGGTTGGTGACGCCGGGTTTACCGTATTGGCTTTCTCCGGAGACGCTGGGTGGCGCAAGCGCGACGGACCCGGCGGTGGCGTTGCAGGCGGCGGTGAATGAGGCGGTGGCGGCGAAGGCGGACGCGGTGGTGGTGATGGGTCACATGGGGTGGAGGTTTCAGGATGATTTCGCGAATCCGGTGCGTGAGACATTGCGGGCGGTAAAGGGCGTGGATGTGTTTCTCGCGGGGCATTCGCACCAGAACCAGCCGACGTGGAGTGTGGATGATGTGTTGTGTTCGCAGGCGAGCTATCATGGGATCCACTGCGGGCGAGTTGATCTAACATTCGATCTGGAGACGCGGAAGCTGATGGACCGGCGGGCGTTCACGTTGCTGATGGATGACCGCTATGCACTGGATCCGGCGGTGATGGAAACGGCGCGTCCGGATTTGAAGAAGGCGGAGGAGCAACTGGCGAGGGAGGTGGGCGAGGTGAAGGAGGTGATTCCGGGGAGGGGGCGTGGGAGCAAGCTGGCGAACTTTTTCTGCGAGTGTTTCGCGGAGGCTTTGGGGCGTGCGAAGGTGCCGGTGGATGGGGTGTTTCACGGGACTTTCGGGACGGGCGATGTGATGCCGGGGAAGGTGACGGTGGCGGATTGTTGGACGCTTTTGCCGTATGAGAATCTGCTGGCGACGGCGGAGGTGACTGCGGAGGAGTTGATCGAGATTGTGAGGGAAGACCGGACGGACCGCCGCTCGGATCGGACGTTGTGGCCGTTTGAGATCGAGATGAAGCGGGATGCACCACCGGCGAAATTTTTGCATCGCGGGCAGCCGGTGAAGGAGGGGCAGCGGTTCACGATCGCGTTCAACAGCTACGATGCGCAGTCTGGGGGGAGGAGGTTGATGCGGTTGCGGGAGATTGTTTTCCAGCAGGGTGCGAAGCGGCGGACGACGGAGATCGACACGCGGAGCGCGCTGATCGACGGGATTTTGCAGCGCGGGGGAATTTCGTGATGCGCCGCGATTTCACCGTTTCTTCATTGGCATTTCAAATGGAGGGGGTGAAATCCACGCATGCCCCGCGTCCTGCTAGTGGAAGATGAACCGGCGATCGCCGACACGCTTGTTTATGCGCTCACCACCGAGTGTTTCGAGGTGACGCATGCGTTGACGGGGAGCGAGGGGTTGGCGGCGTTTGGGGAGAATCCGCATGATTTGGCGATTCTGGACATCGGGCTGCCGGACATGACAGGGCTGGATGTGTGCCGGAAGCTGCGGGAGACGTCTAACATTCCGGTGTTGTTCCTGACCGCGCGTGACAGCGAGGTGGACCGGATTCTGGGGTTGGAGCTGGGTGGGGATGATTATGTGACGAAGCCGTTTTCGCCGAGGGAGATCGCGGCGCGGGTGCGGGCGATCTTGCGGCGGGCGGGAAGCGCTGCCGCGCCGGTGGCAACGGAGGTGGCAGCGGATGAGGTGGTGGCGGTGCTGCACCATGATACTTCCGCGATGCGGATCCATTGCCATGGCAGTGTGCTCGACCTAACAGCTCATGAATACAAGTTGCTGCTGGTTTTGCTGGCGAGGCCGGGGCGGGTGTTCACGCGGGATCAGCTGTTGGATCATGCGTGGGAGGATCCGGGAGCGGTGACGGACCGGACAATTGACGCGCACATCAAGTCGATCCGGGCGAAGTTGCGGTTGGTGAGGCCGGGGGCGGAGGATTTGATCCAGACGCGGCGCGGGTTGGGGTATTCGCTGGCACTTTGAAACGAGGGAGCCTACATGCGTTTCACCCGGGTCACCCTTTTCTTCATCGCGTTCATCATCACGCTGGGGTTCTATCAGCTTGCGAGCCATTTCCTTTCCGAAGTGGAGCCGCAGACGTTTCAGGCGACGGAGGAGGTGATGGTGGATGCGGCGCATTTGCTGGCGGCGGCGGTGGAGGCGGAGATGGAGGCGGGGAAATCGGGTGAGGAGACGTTGCGGGGTGCGTTTGAGGGAGCGGCGGGGCGGCGCTTCGAGGCGCGGATTTTCGATCATCTCAAAACGCGGGTGGGGATCAACGCGTATCTAACGGATGCGAACGGGATCGTGTTGTTCGACTCGCAGGGGGTGCGAACGGGTGAGGATTTCCGCAGCAAGCTTGATGTCCACCGGACGCTGGCGGGGAAATACGGTGCGCGTAGTAGCAGGGACAATGATGAGGATCCTGCGTCGTCGGTGTTGTATGTTTCGGCCCCGGTGGGGGATCCGAGGCGGCCGGTGGGGGTGTTGAGTGTTTACAAGCCGCAGGCGGATGTGTTGCCGCTGGTGCGGGAGAGGCGGCGGGTGATCTATCTGGCGTGCGGGTTGATCGGCGGCGGGATTCTGTTTCTGATTGCGGCGGTGTTCTTGTGGTTGTTCCGGCCGATCGGGAGGATCACGGATTATGCGAAGTCGATCGAGCGCGGGGAGCGCCCGCCGAAGCCGAAGATCGGGATCGGGCGGGAGGTGAACACTTTGGCGCATGCTCTGGACTCGATGCGGGACGCGCTGGAGGGGCGGCGGTATGCGGAGCGGTATATCCAGACGCTGACGCATGAGATGAAGTCGCCGCTGGCGGCGATCCGCGGGGCGGCGGAGTTGTTGGATGAGGAGATGCCGGTGGAGACGCGGCGGCGTTTCCTGGAGAACATCCGGGCGGAGTCTGCGCGGACAGAGCGGCTGATCAATCGTCTGTTAGAACTTTCAGCGATTGAGAGCCGGACGCGACTGGATGAGGCGGGGGAGACGAATCTGGCGGATCTGGTGGGGCGGGCGCTGGATCAGGCGCGGCCTTTGGCGGAGCTGGCGTGGGTGGGGTTGGATTCGCAGGTTCCGGAGCAGGTGGTGAAGGTGCGGGGTGAGGAGTTCATCCTGCGGGCGGCGATCACGAATTTGTTAGAGAACGCGATTGATTTCTCGCCGCGCGGGGAGGTGGTGGAGGTGCGGTTGGTTTCGCGTGATGGGGTGGCGGTGCTGAGTGTTAGAGACCGTGGGCCGGGGATTCCGGAGTATGCGCGGGAGAGGGTTTTCGACCGGTTTTACTCGCTGCGGCATCATGCGTCGGGGCGCAAGGGGACGGGGTTGGGGCTGACTCTGGTGCGGGAGGCGGCGGAGCTGCATGGGGGATCGATCACGCTGGGTGATGCGGAGGGTGGAGGGACGGTGGCGCGGCTTGAGCTGCCTTTGGCTTGATCGGTGGAGTTTGAAATCGCCCTTGAGGGTATGGGATGGAGTGGGCAGGATTGCTGGCGATGTCGGACGGTGATGTGATTTCCCCAACTGCGGCGAAGTTGCGGCGCTATGCGTTGTTCATTTCGTATCGCCATGCGGACAATCTGGAGATGGGTCGGAAGTGGGCGACGTGGTTGCATGAGTCGGTGGAGAATTACGAGGTGCCGGAGGATCTGATAGGGACGTCGAATTTGCGTGGGGAGCAGGTGCCGCAGTCATTGTATCCGGTTTTTCGTGATGAGGAGGAGTTGCCGGCGGATGCGGATTTATCCAACAACATCCGGAGGGCGTTGGAGAACAGCAGTCTGTTGGTGGTGATTTGTTCTCCGCGTGCGGTGCAATCGCGGTTTGTTGCGGATGAGATCCGGTATTTCAAGGAGATCGGTCGCAGCGGTCGGATTCTCGCGTTGATCGTGGATGGGGAGCCGAACGCATCGGATGATCCGGAGAAATTGGCGCGGCTTGGGGCGTGTGCGGAATGTTTTCCCGAGCCGTTGCGGTTTGGTGTTTCGAACGAGAGTGGTGTGGTGGATTGGTCGGCGCGGACTGAGCCGATCGCGGCGGATTGCCGGCCGGGAGGGATGCCGATGCAGGGGTGGACGACGGTGGCGGCGTATGAGGCTTCGTTGGATTTGCAGGGTGGGATAGATCGGGAGGGGAAGGCGCGTGCGGTGCGTGAGTATGGTGAGCGGTTGGAGTTGGCGAAGTTGAAGGTGATCGCGGGGGCGCTGGGGGTTCCGTTAGGCGAGCTGACGCGGCGGGACAAGGTGAGGCAGTTGCAGCGGGCGAAGCGGCGGGCGAGGATTCTGACTTCGTTGAGTGTGGTTTTCGCGGTGTTGGCGGGTGCGGCCGGGGTGTTGGGGTGGATGGCGAATGAGCGGCGGAAGGAGGCGGATGTGCAGCGGCGTGAAGCGGAAACGCAGCGGCAGGAGGCGAACCGGCAGAAGGAGCAGGCGGAGGTGCGGCGGGTGGAGGCGGAGGAGGCGAGATCGTTGGCGGATGAGGAGAAACGCCGTGCGGTGGCGACGCTGGCGGTTTCGGATTTCCAGGAGGGGGTGAACCGTTTGGCGGACCCTAACAGCGCGCGTTCCGGGATGGCCTTTCTGGCGCGGTCGGCGCGTGCGGGTCATGCGTCGGCGGCGACGAGGATTTGGACGTTGTTCCAGCAGGAGTCGTTTTGGTTGCCGGCGGGTGCGCCGGATGTTGCGCCGGATGTTGCGGAGCGGCGGATGAAGGCGTTGGTGTTGCCGGAGGTGTTTCAAAAGGTCGATCTGGATGGCGAGGAGGTGGAGCCGACGTGGTATTCGGAGAGTGCGGATGGGAAGCGGTGTGTGACGGTGGTGAGTGCCGGGGATGCGGGGGCGGGACCGATTACGTTCCGGGTGTGGGAGACGAATGGCGAGCCGCTCGGGCCGTGGCGGCGGGTGAAGTACAAGGGGATGCATTATCTTTATGAGATTCCGTCGGCGGTGTTGTCGGAGGATGGGAGATTTGTGGCAGTTGTGGCTGGGCCATGGAGGGAATCGCAGTATGTGGAGGTTTGGGATGTGGATCAGGGACGGCGGATCGGTGAGCCGATCGTGGCGGGTGGCGGGCATCCGAACGATCAGGGTGGGGCCTTCAATGATGTTTGGTTCACGCCGCATCCGGAGGGAAAGATCGGGCCGATGTTGGTGACGTTGTCGAGCCGTGGGAATGCGGCGTTGCATCGGATCGATGCGGATGAGGAGAGTTCGAGCATGTGGGAGGTGGCGACGAATTCGCATGACCAGCCGGTGACGATGGGTGAGGTGGCGCACGATCTTTTCATCAGTCATGCGGTGGATGGGTCGATCCGGGTTTCGGGCACCGGAGAGGGTGTGACGGTGGGATGGCCGATTGCGGCGGGGACCGGAGTGGAGGGGTTGAGGATCGATGCGGCGGGCCGTTTTTCTGTTAGGATGGCGGGTGGCGGGACAGGGGCGTGGCGTTTGTTAGGTCCGACACGTTTGCCGCTTTCGCCGCAGGCGGAGTTGGCGGTGGGTGAGGATCGGAGGGGATTGCACAAGAGCTGGGATGAGGAGGAGGTGGAGGAGCCGTTGATTGCGGACGAGCGGGACGGGCGGGTGTTAGAGATTGCGGGTGGGGTGGAGTTGCGGTTGAGGGAGGGTGGGAGGGCCGAGCCGTTGTGGCGGCGGAGGTTTGCCGCGCCGGTGGTTCACGCGAGGTTTTTCGGGGCGCGGGAGATTTTGGTGCAGACGGAGTTTTTCACGACGGAGATCTGGGATGTGGCGGAGGATGCGGTGAAGCATCCGGTGGTGATTGAGGCTGCGATGTTTGGCGCGGGTGAGGCATCGGACACGGTGCTTTTGAGCGAGCGGTCAGGAGACGGGCGGTTTTTGCTGACGCGGAGTTTCCGGTGGATTCCGCCGAATTTGGGGATCTATGCGTTCACGGTGTGGGATGTGGCGACGGGGAAGCCATTGTCGAAGCGGCAGTTGCTTGCGGATGATGTGGCGGTGGACGATATGGAGGTTTGGCAGAATCACGCGGAGTTCAGCAAGGACTCCGGGTTTCTTCTGCTAGGCAGGTCTGACAGCGAGGCTCAGGTGGATGTGACGGCGAGTTTGCAACTGGTTCCGCCGGGGTCGGTGGCGGATCGGGTTGCGGATCTGGCGGAGGCTCTGGGCGGGTTGCGGTTGAAGGAGGATGGAAATCTTGTGGAGGTCGAGGGGGATGCGGGCGAGATTGTGGACGGAGTGCTGAAGGCGTTGCCGGGAGAATGAAGTGGCAGCTTTGCTTTGACGGAGATGGGGATGCGCGGGCAGGGTGCTACCATGTTCACGGTGATCGCAGGGCTGGGCAATCCGGGCCGCCAGTATGAGGAGACGAGGCACAACGTCGGGTTCATGCTGTTGGATCGGCTGGCGGCGCAGGCCGGGGTGGTGTTTGAGAACGCGCTGAAGTGGCAATCGCACGTGGCGAAATTGCCGGGCGGGACGATCTTGTTGAAGCCGCAGTGTTTCATGAACCTGAGCGGTCGGCCGATCCGGCAGATGCTGGATTTCCACAAGTGGACGCCGGCGCAATTGCTGGTGATTTATGACGATGCGGCGCTGGCACTGGGCAGTTTGCGCTTCCGCGAGAAGGGTTCGGCGGGAGGGCACAACGGGATCAAGTCGATCCTTCAGCACTTGGGAACGGATGCGTTTCCGCGGCTCAAAATCGGCATTGGCGGGAGCCGTCCTGGGGAAATGGTGGGGCATGTTCTTGGGAAATTCGCGCCCGACGAGCGGCCGCTGCTTGAAAACACGCTTGCCACGGCGCTTGAGGCCGTGCAGCTTGCGCGCTCCCAAGGTCTCGCCGTCGCGGCGAACCGCTACCATACCCGCAATCCATCACCAACCCCTCCTGCATCCGATGAGCCGCAAATACCAAGGTCTGATCGTCTTTAACACCAAGTCTCTTGAAGGCACTGTCGACGAATTGGTCGGCGCTGTTGCCAAGGAATTTGAAGCCGAAGGCGCAAAAATCGACAAGGTCGCCCAGCTGGGCCGCCGCCAGTTCGCATACAACGCCCGCCACCTTGAGGCCGGCCACTACGTGAATTACACCTTCACCGCCGGTCCTGATACCGTTGCCAAGGTCCAGAAGCGCTTGTCGCTCAATGGCCACGTGCATCTGCAATATTTCCAGCGCGTTGCCTGATCGCCGTCTGTTCTTTCGAACACTTTCGGCTTGCCACGCATCCTCCCAAACCCGTAGTTTCTCCCCGTTATGGCCAATCTCAACAAAGTGATGTTGATCGGAAATCTGACGCGCGACCCTGAGTTGCGCTATACCCCGAAAGGCACGGCGGTG
Organism: Verrucomicrobiaceae bacterium; assembly: GCA_005787565.1. Classification (GTDB taxonomy): domain Bacteria; phylum Verrucomicrobiota; class Verrucomicrobiia; order Verrucomicrobiales; family Akkermansiaceae; genus Luteolibacter. Next base: position 9,183 of record SYAP01000305.1, read on the forward strand.
GCCGACATCGGGCTTGCGATCAATCGAGTTTGGAAGGATGAGCAGAATCAGAAGCAGGAAGAGACCACCTTTGTGGACGTCACGCTTTGGGGTCGCCAAGCCGAATTGGCTCAACAATTTCTTGCGAAGGGCAATCCGGTTTACATCGAAGGACGCCTGAATCTCGATACTTGGGACGACAAGGCCACCGGCCAGAAGCGCAGCAAGTTGAAGGTGATCGGAGAAAATCTGCAGTTCCTTTCAAGCAGCAAGGGTGGCGGCGGTGGCGGCGGCGGTGCTCCTTCGCAGGGTGGCAACCGTCAGGCATCACAGCAGCGTTCCGGACCTCCGCAAGGTGCCTCCGCAGCGCCCATGGACGATTTCCAGGAAGAGGACGATATCCCGTTTTGAGGTTTCGCCGTAGGGTTTCCGGGACCTGTTAGATCGGATTCGCCATGGCTCAATCCTCCATCCGCCCGGTTCCAGACCGCATCGCGGTGGTGCTCACCCAAGTTAACATCCGGCGGTTTGTCCCGGGATTCGTTCGATACAATCGGCCGAACACGACTTTTTGGCAGCTCAACAGCCACCAGCCGGTAGACGAAACCGTTTCGCTGATCCGGCAGTGGAAACCCTTGGGTTTGATCGCGGAGTGCATCCCGGGGATTTCTGATCCGTTGTTTGAGTTGGGTCTGCCGACGGTGGCGGTCCAGTACAATCTGCCACCTGGATCCCCGCATTCGTGTTGTGATGTGGATGACGAGGCGGTGGGTGAAACGGCGGCGAAATTTTTTCTCGGCAAGCGGCTTCGGTCGTTCGCGTTTTATGGGAAGAACATCCAGTATTCCGAGCAGCGGCTGCGGGGTTTTCTCCGCGGGTTGGCGGCGGAGAACCAGAAGCCGGAGGTGCTGGTCGAGCCCTTTGAGGGGCCGGAGCGTTACTCCGAATATTGGCCTGCGCCGAGCAAGCCTTTGTTGGACTGGCTGCGCGGGCTTCCGAAGCCGGTGGGGATTCTGGCGGCGCACGATCCGATGGGGCGCGCGCTGATCGAGGCCGCGCGACATGCGGAGCTAGATGTGCCGTCCGAGGTGGCGGTGCTGGGCGTGAATGATGACCCGCTGGTTTGCCCGTTGAGCCAGCCTGCCCTTTCGAGCGTGCGGGTGCCGTGGACGCGGTTGGGGTCGGAACTGATGGGGCTGCTAGAGCGCCGGATCGCGGGTGAACCGCCACAGTCGTTGCTGATTGAGCCGGGCGCGGTATCCGAGCGGCTTTCGACGGATATTCTGGCGGTTGATGATCCGCTTTTGCGGCGCGCGCTGGAGGCGATGCGTGTGGGCGGGGCGGAGTCGTTGAACATCCACGAGCTGAGCAAGCAGATCGGGTGTTCACGACGCCATCTTGAACGGATGTTTCGCGAGCATTTGGGGCGCAGTCCGAAGGAGGAACTCACGCGGCGGAGGCTTTCGATCGCGAGGGATTTGTTGCTCAACTCGAACGAGAAAATCGCCGCGATTTCCCAAATCTGCGGGTGGTCGAATCCGCAGCCGTTTCACGTGGCGTTCGTCGCAGCTGAAGGGGTCAGCCCGGGGGTTTTCCGCAAACAAGGTGGGCGATTGCTGAGGGAGTGAGGCGGGATTCCCGCTCGCAATGTCAGTCAATCTGGCGCAGGTTGATTTCATGAGGTCGCCGAAGCGGTTGGCTGGATTTTTCTGATAGAATGAATTCCAACGATCCATCACCAGCAAAGGCCAAGTGGCGCGAAGAATCAGGACGCCACGTGTTGGAGTTGTCCGGGCGCTGGCATCGGGATGAGGCGGTGCCGGAAGTGGAGGGCGAGGGATCAGGAAAATGGCCGGACGCGTTCGAAACCTCGGCGCTGGAGGGATTCGATTCCACACTGCCGGCTTTCCTGTTGGCACGGCTCCGGGAGGTGGATACGCCTGAACCCGCAGCGCTACCAGATGGCTTGCCCGAGCAACTTCGCGGGTTGATGGAACTCGCGCTGGCCGTGCCGGATGCAAGCGATGCGCGGCCGAGAACGGCGAGCCGCTCCGGCTTGCTTAGATTGGCGGCGATCTCTGCGAGGCTTTGGCAGGTCCTGCGCGGGCTGTTCGAGTTCACCGGCGAGACGATGCTCTCGCTAGGGCGTTTCCTAACAGGTCGAGCGACCTTCCGCCACAAGGACTTCTGGGTAACGCTTCAGGAATGTGGCGTGCAAGCATTGCCCATCGTTTCACTGATCAGCTTTCTGATAGGTCTGATCCTCGCATTTGTTGGAAACGTGCAGTTGGCGAATTTCGGGGCAAGCCTCTTCATCGCCGACCTTGTGGGGCTCGCGATGGTGCGAGAAATGGGTGTAGTAATGACCGCGATCATCATGTGTGGACGCACCGGTGCCGCGTTTGCCGCACACCTCGGCAGCATGAAGGCGAATGAGGAGATCGATGCGCTGCGGACGTTCGGTTTCAATCCCTTTGACTTTCTGGTGCTTCCGCGCGTGCTTGCACTTGTGCTGATGATGCCGCTTCTGACGATTTACTCAAACGCGATCGGTATTCTTGGCGGGATGCTCGTAGCCGCGACGGTCGATATCCCGCCAGCGCTGTTCTGGGTTGAGTTGTTAGATGCACTCACTCCCGTCAATGCCTCGCTCGGCGTGATGAAAAGCGTCTTCTTCGGCGTGGCCATCGCCATTTGCGGGTGTATGAACGGGATGCGCGCTGGAAATTCTTCCGCGGCAGTGGGAGAGGCGACGACCTGGGCGGTTGTATCCTCGATCACTGCGGTGATTGTGCTCGATTCCGCGTTTGCTGCTATTTTTGCCCTGTTAGATATTTGAAATGCCCGAAGCCGATCCATCCGACCCGCCAAAGATTGCCGTCCGAAACCTCACGATGGCGTTTGGATCCTTCGTGGTGATGAGTGACCTGGAGTTCGAGGTCGCGGAAAAGGATATTTTTGTGATCATGGGCGGAAGTGGTTGCGGCAAAAGCACGCTGCTGCGTCACTTGATCGGCCTGATGGAGCCAAAGTCCGGCGCTGTTTATCACAACGGGGAAAATTTCACCGCCACACCGCCGGAAGATCGGGGACGGTTCATCCGGCGCTTCGGAGTGATGTATCAATCCGGTGCCTTATGGTCATCACTTACCCTTGCGGAGAACATCGCATTGCCGATCGAGGAGCACACCGATCTGTCACCGAGCGCCATTCGCGATCTCACTTCGTATAAACTCGCGCTCGTCGGTCTATCAGGCTACGAGGACTACTACCCATCCGAAGTCAGCGGTGGTATGAACAAACGGGCTGGCATTGCCCGGGCTATGGCGCTCGATCCGGAAATCCTTTTCCTCGATGAACCGGGCGCGGGGCTGGATCCGCTGAGTTCGCGCCGGCTCGACGAATTGATCCTACGTTTGCGCGACACGCTTGGTTCCACGGTCGTCGTCGTCACACACGAACTCGCGAGCATTTTCGCCATCGCAAATCATTCGATCTTCCTCGATACTGCCACAAGGAAGCAGGGAGCGACAGGCAACCCGAAATGGTTGAGCGATCACTCCGAAAACCCGGCCGTTCGCCTTTTCCTGCGCCGTGGAGAACCTGCATCACCCATCCAACCATGAGCAAGAAAGCCAACCCCGTCGTCATCGGTCTGTTCACCCTCGCCGCGCTGGTGCTTGCAGGTGCGAGTCTCGTCGTGCTGGGTGCGGGAAAATATTTTGAGCGCTCACACAAGGTGCTGCTGTTTTTCGAAAAAAGCGTCAATGGTTTGCAGGTCGGCTCGGATGTGCGGTTCGGTGGCGTGCGCATCGGCAGCGTGGATTCGATCAGCGTCATCATCGACACCGGAAACAACCGGAAGATCATCCCCGTGGTCGTTAAGCTGGCGGAGAAAGATCTAGTCCTTGTCACCCAGGCTGGTGGCGGCTCTATCGACTTCGCCACCGATCAGGGTGTGCGCGATGCCGTGGGCGAAGGCCTTCGAGCCGGTATGAAACAACAAAGCCTTGTCACCGGCCAGCTTTACATCGAGTTCGACATCGTAAAGGGCACTCCCGGTTTCATCTATCAGCCGGAGGAAGAGCCGCCCTATCCGATCGTCCCGACCATTCCCACCGAAATGGATGAACTGATTGCCGGCATTTCGGATGGTTTGAAAAAGATCAACGCCCTCGACCTCGAAGGGCTGATGGCTGAAATCAGGAACGTTCTCACCAACGCCAACAAACGTTTGGAGGAAATCGACCTGAAGGCGATGAACAAAAACCTAGTTGGCATTACAGAGGACATTCGCACAATCACCGGCGATGAGAAACTCAAAAACGCCATCGCCAATCTTGATGCCACACTGATCGAGCTGAAGAATCTAACGAAAAAAGCGAACGAGGGAATCGATCCCGCGCTCGCGGAGATTGAGAAGCTTGCGGAAAACGCCAACACAACCCTCAAAAGAATCGAGGAGACCGCCGCCAAGCTCACCGCCGACGGTGATCCGCGATCGCCGATGATGCTAAATCTCCAGAACGTCCTTCAGGAAACCGAACGCGCCTCGCGCTCGCTTCAGGAACTGACTAACGATCTAAAACGAAACCCGAACAGCCTGCTTCGCGGCAGGGACTCCAAGGAATGAAACCTCTTCACGCCCTTTTTCTCGCCGTTCTTCTCTTGCCCTGCTGCACCATCCTCGCGCCAATCGCGGATGATCCTGTTAGGCATTTGTTGGAGTCGACATTGCCGGACCGAACCCCCACCGCAGCCAAGCCCGCCATCGCGATCGCCCGGCCATCGTTGCCACTGTATCTGGACCGTGCGGAATTGATCACGCGGCTGCCTGATGGTCGCGTCACCCTTCACGAAAGCCATCTCTGGTCCGAGCCATTGGATTCCGCGATCTCCCGCGTGCTGGCCGACAACTTGCGGCGTCTCACCGGTTCCACCAACATCCAGCCCGCCGCCAACTTCATCGCCCGGGATTACACCGCACTCGTGGAAGTCCGCATCGAGCGCTTCGATCCCGCACCCGATGGCTCACTGCTTTTCCAATGCACCTGGAAACTGCAACCCGTCGGCGGTGGCGACACCTCACCGAAGGCTTTCCGCACCTCGGTTGCCATCGGCCCCGCATCTCCAGATCCTTTTTCGGCTCGCGTCAAGGCAATGAACGAAGCCCTAGCCCGCTTAACCCGGACGTTAAATGGGGCGATGTGATTTCTGCGTCGTTGGTATGGCTCTGATCCCTCTAGCGACGGAGAGTCGTTCAATCACTCGATCAATTTGTCATGCAAATTCCAAATAATGCTGTGCCCCAGCGTACTTATGTTAGATCTTTGACATTCATTCTCCTCTGTCTCGCCAGACCAAGAGTTCATACCATACGAAGTCGTTTGCTGACTGTATCTCAATAGCGAACCGCTCAAGATGCCTCGTAGTCAGCGCGTCAAGACCGGGCTGATCGAATCGGAGCTGACTAGCGCAGCCGACACGTTGCATCATTTCCTCATGCATGATCCTTGATTACTCAGCCCACACCTTGTTCGCTGGGCGTGGCGAAAAGGAGTCCAATAACCGATCGCCCTTACCTTCCACCAACATCAGCCAACTTCCATGCCCGTCACCTACGCCTTCATCTTCGCCCGCGGTGGCTCCAAGGGCGTCCCCGGCAAAAACATCCGCCCCTTCGCCGGGAAACCCCTCATCGCCCACACCATCGCCCTCGCCCTCGGCATGCCGGAGATCTCCAAAATCATCGTCTCCACCGACGACCCCGAGATCGCAGAAATTGCCAAACAACACGGCGCATCCGTCCCCTTCCTTCGTCCGTCCGAACTCGCCGCCGACAACACTCCCGAGTGGCTCGCCTGGCAACACGCCGTCTCCCAAGTCCGTGATGTCATCGGCGAACCATTCGACCGCTTCATCAGCCTGCCTCCCACCTCTCCTCTCCGGGACGAAACCGATATCCGCAACTGCCTACAACGTTACTCGGAATCCTCCGCTGACATCGTCATCGGCATCACCCCCGCCGCAAACAATCCCTACTTCAACATGGTGAGAGTCACTCCGGACGACCTAACTGAAATTGTCATCAAACCAGATGGTAAAGTCACCAGGCGCCAAGACGCACCCTCCGTCTACAACATCACCACCTGCGCCTACGTCACCTCCCCCGACTTCATCCTCGCAAACAACGGCATCTTCGACGGGGTCCTCAAATCCGCCATCATCCCCAACGACCACGCCATCGACATCGATACTCCGCTCGACTTCGAGTTCGCCGAGTTCCTCTTCAAGAAACGCCAATCCTCACTCTAATGGCTCTCCTCCTTCGCAGGAAAATTCTTCTTTTCCCCGTCGAAACCGCCGTCCGGGAACTCGACTTCCGACTCATCCTCGGCCTCCTCGTCACACGCCCAGACTGGCAGATCCTCGTCGGCGATCACGAACTCCTCTTCAAGCTCTCCCTCCGCCTCAAAAACCCCGTCGCCGTCATCAAGAACGTCACCGGCGGCAAACGACCATGGAAATACCAGCGCTGGAAACAACTCAACCACCGCATCATCCAGCTCGATGAAGAAGGTGCCATCTACGAACGAGGCCCCGAACGCTGGAAGATCGACCTCAACAACCGCCTCGACGTCCGTCAGCTCCACCCCGAAGACCACGTCTGCACCTGGGGGAGGTTCCAAGAAGAGCACTACCGCTCTCTCAACCCCGCCTGCGCATCTAACATCACCACCACCGGCCATCCACGCTTCGACCTCTGCCGCCCTGCATTCGACCCGCTCTATCAGGAGGAGGCGGCTCAACTCCGTGCACGACACGGCAAATTCATCCTCGTCAACACCAATATCATCGCAAGCAATGTCACAGGCAGGGACGTCTACTTCCGATTCTACAAGATCTCCCCTGACGACACAGCCACCCGCACTCACTACATCGAACAATACTGCCACGAGGCACGCCGCGAAGCAGCATTCATCGAACTCATCAATCACTTATCTAACAAACTTCCCGACCACCACATTGTCTTCCGCCCTCACCCCAGCGAGGACCTCCGCGCCTATCAGATTCTCCTCAAATACATCCCCAGGGTCACCGTCACCCGCGAAGGCTCGCTCCACGCCTGGCTCCGCAGCTGCCAGTTACTCATCCATAACGGTTGCACCACCGCCATCGAAGCCCACCTCGGAAACACACCTGTCATCAACTTCCAACCCCATCACGACCCCAGATTCGAAATCACCCTCCCCAACCTCGTTGGCGTCACCTGCACCACAGCCGCCGAGGTCGCCCACGCCATCATCGAAATCGACCAGGGCCGCAGCCGAGCCGAAACCCCACCAGAACCACTCGCACAACTCACCCGGATGATCCGAAACATGGACCCCTCATGGGACTCCTTCGCCGAATTCGCCAAAATCATCCGCCACTGCCAGGACGACGCGCCAGACACCCAACTCCTAGGCCCTGTTCCACCCCTCGTCTGGCATCGTCTATCAGATCCCGTGCGCTCATCCTCCACCGTCCAGCGCGCCATCTCCCCACTCACCCGCTCCTCCCAACGCGGCAACAACAAATTCCCAAACCTCATCCCCTCGGAAATTCGTCACCGCATCCAACTTCTCCAATCCATCCTCGGAGTCACCGCAGACGTCCACTTCCACTCATCCAAACTCCTCTCCCTCACCTCACCTCAATCCCCGTGAAATAACCCTCAAACCCCATCCCTCGGCCCAATCTTCCGGATTTCCCGCGCCGGACACCCCACCGCCACCATCCCGTCACCCACCGATCGCGTCACCACCGATCCCGCTCCGATCACCGAGTTCTCCCCAACCGTCACTCCCGGCAACAGAACCGAATTCGCCCCGATCCAACAACCACGCTTCAGCCGCACCCCCGCCGAAGGATAATACCCCTGCTCCACCAACGGAACATCCACCCGGTCAAACCGGTGGTTGTTCGTATAAATGTGCACCCCGGCGCCAATCATAACATCATCCTCGATCACGATCGTCTCATCCATCGTATCCGATTCGCCGAAAAACATGCAACCGGGCCGCACCACCACCCGCGCCCCGATCCGGATCTGCGAACAACCCACCGCATAAGCACCCGGCCGGAAATCCGACGTCTCGTCAAATCCACGGAACCGCTTCCGGCACGTCGCCAACATCGTCGACCGAAAATGCAACCGCCAATGCGTAAATGGCATATCAGGCCCGATCCTGTCCGCGACAAGATGATACCTGATCTTCTTGATGATATCAGAAATGAGCATCCCAATTCGCAATGTTTTCACCCGATGCCACAATCTTCCGCCGGGCCACCGGCAAACCGTCTCCAACAAAGTTGAATAAATTCGCCGTCGCCACCGCACTCACACCAGGCAACCGCAAACCCTCGATCAAATGGCCCTCATTTCCCGCGCCACCCGCAACAATCAGCGGACAACCCAAACCCATCTCCCCCACCCGACCCACCGTATCCATATCATATCCGAAACCCGTCCCGTCCCGATCAATCGAATTGAGATAAATCTCTCCCACCCCCAAACCCTCAACATAACACAAATATTCCTCCAACCCCATCTCCAGAGCCTCGCTCCCGTCACGGACAAACACTACATCACTTCCTTCAACTCTCCGGTAATCCACCGACGCCACCACACTCTGCTTCCCATAGTGCCCCACCAACTCCCTCACAAAATCCCCGCGCGCCCACAATGCCGGA
>SYAP01000024.1 GCA_005787565.1 Verrucomicrobiaceae bacterium
CTCGGCGGCTACCGCCAAACCATGATCGCCCTCGCAGCCACCTGGCTCCTCGGCCTCATCGCCATCCTCCTCTGGCGCAGGAAAAAACCCGAAACCTCCCCTTCTAACACCACCACCCCACCCACCCTCGCCGATCGCATCCGCCCCCTTCTCGACCAAGCCGCACGCCACCAACTCGACACCACCCAACGCGCCACCCTCGACCGCCTCATCACCGGCCACTGGCTCCGCCTCCGCCCAGACCTCGCCACCCTCACTCCCGCCGAAACCCTCGTCCGCCTCCGCGCCGACCCCGAAGCCTCCCCACTCCTCCTCGCCCTAGAAAACTGGCTCCACTCCCCCAACCCCACCCAACTCACCCAATCCCAACTCGACTCCCTCCTCACCCCCTACACCTCAGCCCCAGTTCCCAGCCCCCCAATATGCAATCCCCAATAACCCATGCCCTTTTCCCACCCCTGGCTCCTCGCGCTCCTCCTCCTCCCCATCGGGCTGGCGGTCTTCGCGCATCGCCACGGCGGCCGGAAAATCCCCCTACCCTTCGATCACCAACCCCTCCCCCGCGCTCGCCTGTTAGGCTTCCTCCTCAAATCCGCAGACCTCCTCCCGCTCCTCCTGTTAGCCATCGCCATCACCCTCCTCGCCGGCCCCCGCCGCTTCGAACAACCCCGCAACGAACGCCAACTCACCAACATCCTCTTCTGCCTCGATGTCTCACTCTCAATGACCGCACCCTTCGGCTCAGGCTCCCGCTACGATGCCGCCATCACCGCCGTCAACGACTTCATCACCTTCCGCAAAGGCGACGCCTTCGGCCTCACCGTCTTCGGCTCCAACGTCCTCAACTGGGTCCCCCTCACCAGCGACGTCTCAGCCTTCAGATGCGCCCCTCCCTTCCTCCGCCCGGAAACCCTCCCAACCTACGTCGGCGGCGGAACCATGATCGGACTCGCCCTCCGCGAAAGCGAGAAAACCCTCCTGTCCAGCGACTCCGGAGACCGCATGATCGTCCTCTTCTCCGATGGCGAAAGCTACGACCTAGACAACGGCCAGGACCTCGCCATCGCCCAATCCCTCAAAGCCAACGGCATCAAACTCTACGCCATCCACATCGCCGAAGGCGGCGTCCCCGATTCCGTCGCCGTCATCTCTAACATCACCGGCGGCGAAACCTTCGCCGCTGGCGATCCCGCCGCACTCAAATCCATCTTCTCTCGCATCGACGAAATGCAGAAAGCTCCCCTCAAACGCGTCACCCCCGATCCCGTCGACTTTTTCCAACCCTTCGCCCTCGCCGGCCTCGGCATCGGCTCCCTCTACCTCCTCACCCTCTTCGGCCTCCGCCACACCCCATGGTGATCGACCCTCCATTCCTGTTAGCCCTCGCCACCCTCGTCCTCACCGCCGGCGCCGAGTGGCTCCACCACGGCCGCATCCGCAGCGTCGCCGCCCTAGCCTTCGGCCCGGATAAAAACCCCTCACCCCTCGGCCACGCCGCCCCCCTCATCCGCATCATCGCCCTCCCCTGCCTCGTCTGGGCCCTCGCCACACTCTTCATCCTCGCCCCCACCCCACACCGCTCCATCATCAAAAACGTCGAACCCAAGGAACGCCAACACCTCCTCCTCGTCCTCGACGTCTCACCCTCCATGCGCCTCCGCGATGCCGGAGCCACCGGCAAGGAAAGCCGCATGAACCGCGCTCGCGCCATCGTCGAATCCGTCATCTCACGCACCTCCCACGACAAACTCCACACCACCGTCGTCGCCGTCTACAACGGTGCCAAACCCGTCGTCCAGGAAACCCGCGACCTCGAGATCCTCCACAACCTCATGGACGACCTCCCCATGCACCACGCCTTCCCCTCCGGAAAAACCAAACTGCTAGACGGCATCGCCGAAGCCGCCCGCATCTCCGCCAAATGGCCCCGCGCCTCCGCCACCCTCGTCCTCGTCTCCGATGGCGACACCGTCCCCTCCACCGGCATGCCCAAACTCCCACCCTCCATCAGCGGCGTCCTCGTCGCCGGCGTCGGAGACCCCGTCAAAGGCAGCTTCATCGACGGCCGCCACTCCCGCCAGGACGGCTCCACCCTCCGCCAAATCGCCACCCGTCTCGGCGGCGAATACCACGATGGCAACGCCAAACTCGTCCCCACCGCCATGCTCAAACGCCTCGGCACCCTCACCAACGAATCCGCAACCCGCCTCCCAGGTCGCCGCGAACTCGCACTCCTCCTCACCGCCCTCGCCACCACCATCCTCGCCACCCTCCCACTCCTCCTCCACCTCTTCGGCTCCCCCTGGAACCCCGGCCCCACCAACCATCGAATCCAAAAACCCTGATCTCCAATCCCCAATCTCCTTCCCATCTCCACCCACTCTGCTAAAAGCAACCGTTCCCGCTCCATCACCATGAAAATCCTCATCCTCACCCTCTGGTGCCTCGTCCCCATCGGCCTCCTCGCCTACCACTACGGACCCGGCAAACAAGGCCTCTCCCTCGACTCCACCTCCGCGCTGTTAGAAGAAGCCCGCGCCCACGCCACCTCCGGAAACCCAGCAAAAGCCATCGCCGCCCTCGAACGCGCCCTCGTCGCACTCCCCAAAGACCGCATCCACGAAGCCCGCGAAATCCGCCTCGAAATCGCCAAAGCTCGCATGACCAACGCCGGCCTCCCGCAAGCCCGTGAAGAACTCGCCGCCCTCGTCGAGGAAATCAACGCCGACCCTCAAGCCCCCGCCTCCCTCCGCGACGACGCCCTCGCCTCCCTCGCCTCAGCCCGCTTCTACATGACCTACCTCATGAAACTCGAAGGCCTCCCCGACTCCGAGTGGGAACCCGAAATCGAAGCCGCCCGCCAAGAACGCAAACTCCTCGTCCAACGCGCCACCCAAGCCGGAAACACCGCCGCCGCCACCCGCCACGCCGACGACCTCGAGTCCGCCATCCGCCTCGCCCGCATGGAACCCGAGGAACTCTACGGCCTCGCCATCCCCAAACAATGCAGCGGCTGCAAATCCGGCAAATGCAACAAACCCTCTCAAAAACCCGCTCAAAAACCCAAAGACTCCCGCGGCGCCGGCGCAGGCGCACCCATGGACGGCGAAGGCTCCTGATCTCTAACACAATCTATCAACCCTCTTGCCCCTCCGCCGCGCCCTCCTCGCCCTAGCCTCTCTAACAGCACCCCTCGCCGCACAACAACCCACCCCCGCACCCGCCCAAGAAGTCGACTTCGACCGCCTCCGCCAACTCATCGAGGAAAGCCGCAAACGCCCCGAAACAACCCCCGAGGAAAAACTCATCGCCCAACTCGCCGTACTCTCCTTCGACCGCTCCCCACCCGGCATCCTCGCCACCCGCCTCGAAGAAGCACGCGCTCCCAAAGTCCCCGCCCCACCCAAACCCGAAACCGAATCCCCCGAACAAACCGCCGCCCGCATCACCCGCGAAGCCGCCATCTTCCGCCGCGACGTCGTCCTCGGCCGCTGGGAAAACGTCCGCACCTTCCTCGCCTCACTCCCCAAACCCGTCGCCGCCAAAACCTACGAAATCCTCGTAGCAAAACTCACCGCTCCCACCGCCGTCAATCCCCCGCCCGAACTCGCCGCACAAGGCGCAACCGCCCACACCCAACCCGGCTGGCTCCCCGCCACCGAGCTGTTAGGCCTCGCCGCCGCATCACCCCAACCACCCGACGACAAAACCATCCAGGCCCTCGCACGCCTCTTCCCCAAACAAACCAAACCCCCCGCCTCCTTCTTCGACGCCCTCACCAAAGGAATCCCTCACTTCGGCGGAACCAACGACGCCGACCGCCAACGCGCTGCCAAACTCCTGCTAGAAACCGGCTACACCCCCGAAGCCAACACCTTCCTCCCAGACCTCGCCACCGCCCGCGAAAAGAAAGACTACGCCGCCCTCAACCTCATCGCACGCCACCGCACCGAACTCGCCCTATCAGACCCCACCGCCGCCGGCAAAGACGCCCTCCCCCTCGCATGGGAAATATCAACCTCTTTTCTAACAGACGAAAAGGCCCCGGCTCCCGCCCGCGCCGAAGCCCTCTCCCGCGCCCTCGCCATCATCCCCAAACTCGGCGATGACACCGGCCGCAAATGGCTCGAATCCACCTTCAAAAACCCCGAAGGCGCAGGCCTCGAACTCCTCGCCGCCCTCGGCACCCTCACCGCCCAAAGCCGCGAAAACCCGGACGAATCCATCCGCAAGGAACACCTCAAACTCCAACACGCCGCCGTCACCACACTCCTCGCCACCGATGGCTTCCAACCCGCCGCATGGTCGGACATCTTCACCCTCTTCGCCCGCCAATGGGCCCACGAAGCCGAAGTCACCCGCGAAAAGGACCAAAGCGATTCCGGCCGCATGATCCAACAATTCGACGAATGGGGAAACCTCTTCTTCTCCCGCCCCAACACCGGATACCAAGGCCCCGGCACCCGCCCCATCGGCGCGGGTGAATTGTTAGAGATCCGCCCCGACGACCGCTGGCTCGCCACCCTCGAAACCTCCGCACGCGACGAATGCAAACTCGCCGCCACCCGCCTCTTCCTCAAAGTGAAAGAGGAAAAAAACGCCCTCCCCCTCATCCAATCCATCGCCACCACCGATCCCGATCAGGCCAAATCCCTCGTCCGCGACATGATCCGCGTCTGGTCGGAAAACCACAACCCCAACGACCAACAGGACCAACGCTCACGCTACTTCTACTTCTACGGCTTCAACAACCAATCCGGCACCATCCCCCTCACCCGCTCCAAACAGGAACGAAACCTCGTCGAACTCGCCGAACTCGTCAAAGGCATCCGCGCCCTCAACCTCGGCGAATCCTTCGACGCGGAACTCGCCGAAGCCTTCATCTCCTGCCACAGCCAGGCAGAAGTCTGGCGCGTCGAAGCCATCGAATCCGTCTTCGGCTCCACCGAAGCACTCGACTCCAAAACCCTCGCCACCCTCGTCGGCCGCATGCGCCTCAACCTCGCCGGCCTCTGGCCAAACCCCAAACTCCAACAAGCCTATCAGACCAAACGCAAGGACACCGAACTCCAGCAACAGCTTCTAACAGGCTATCAGGCCGCCCAGGGCATGCTCGACCGTGCCATCGCCAAAAACCCGCCCCACCGCTGGCGCATCGAAGAACAACTCGCCGCCCTCCGCTTCGAGGAAAGCAACTACCGCAGCTCCCTCAACCCGGACCACCGCCACTCCTCCATCAAACGCGAAGCACTCGATGCCCTCGCCGCAGCCGCAGCCGCTTACTCCCGCGACTTCCCTTCCGCAAAGGAATCCGAAGAATCCACCTCCGTCTTCGAAACCTGGTTCTACGCCGCCCTCGGCTCACCCTCGCTCGAGTCAATGAAAAGCCACCACGTCGCCACTCCCACCGAATTCCCCAAAATCAAAACCGCCCTCGATTCTCTAACAGGAGACGCCAAGTCCCGCCACCTCAAATCCTTCGCCACCACCCTCAACACCCGCATCGCCAACGTCTCCCCGGACCTCAAACTCCGCTACCTCGAAGGCGCCGCCGCCATCGTCGGCGACCACGAAGCCATGGCCGACGCCTCCGATGTCCTCCGCTACTACCGCGACCTCATCACCGAAATCGAACTCTCCGCCTCCATCGACGGACCCGACCGCGTCGGCACCACCGCACCCTTCGGCCTCCGCATCAACCTCCGCCACACCCGCGAAATCGAACGCGAATCCGGCGGCTTCCAGAAATACCTCCAAAACCAAACCAACTCCCCATACGGCTTCAACTTCGGCCGACCCACCGAAGACTACCGCGACAAATTCGAAAAAGCCGCACGCGCAGCCCTCGAAGAACACTTCGAGGTCCTCTCCCTCACCTTCCACTCCGACAAGGTCGAATCCATCACCGACCCCCAATTCGGCTGGCGCCTCACCCCCTACGCCTACTTCCTCCTCAAACCCAAAGGCCCCCAAATCGACCGCATCCCACCCCTCAAGATCGACCTCGATTTCAACGACACCTCAGGCTACGTCGTCCTCCCCATCACCTCCGCCGAAGTCCCCATCGACGCATCAAAAGCCGAACCCAGACCCTTCCGCGACCTCCAACTCACCCTCACCCTCGACGACCGCACCGCCAAAGAGAAAGGCAGCGTCTTGCTCGAAATCAAAGCCAACGCCCGCGGCCTCATCCCGCCACTTGATGAACTGATAGATAGCGATCTAACCAATTTCAAAACCGCCGACATCGAGGACCGCACACTCCGCGTCGTCGAACTCGACGCCACCGCCGAAGACCTCGCCCCAATCTCCGAACACGAATGGCGCATCGAATACCAACCCGCCAACGGCTCCACCCTCCCCGCCAACTTCACCTTCCCCGCCATCAAGGCCGAACTCGCCAAGGAAAACGGCCTCACCCGCCAACGCTATCAGGACGTCGACCTCATCCCCGTCGGCGAAACCACACCCCTCGGCCGCATCCCCACCGGCCTCAACCGCTGGCTCATCTCCGCCATCGCTCTAACAGCCATTCTCCTCGCAACCTTCCTCACCCTCCTCGCCAAACGCCGCAAACCCCTACCCACCGGCCCGGAACTCCTCCCCATCCCCTCCCAACTCAACGCCGTCAGCGTCATCGGCTACCTCCAGCGCCTCCAACAAAACCCCTCCCTCTCCCCATCCTCCCGCACCGCCCTCCTCCAGGAAATCGAAACCCTCCAAGCACGCCACTTCAGCGCATCCGCCCTCCCCGAGGACCCCACCCACCTCGAAGCCCTCGCCCGCAAATGGCAATCCGCCGCATGAAATCCCCTCCCACCCCCAGTTTCAAACGAGTGGAAACAACACCCCCGCTTTCCAATTGAGAACCTCTGTTTCGGGTGAATCGATATCACGCCTCCGGGCGAACTGAATCGAAACACAAACCGAAACCAAAACATGAAACACAAACTCATCACCTCCTTCGTCAGGGGATGTCCCTCAGATCGTTAAAACTGGCGGCGACTGGTTGGAGTTAGGTTGGTCATTTGGTGTATGAAAGACAAGGGGCAAATTTCTCCGCGCTGGCGCTCGCAACGGAGGACGAGGCTGCGGCGTTAGCC
>SYAP01000306.1 GCA_005787565.1 Verrucomicrobiaceae bacterium
ACAGTGTGCCGTGGCAGATGCTTTGCGAGCGGACGGGGGCGGAGTTGAAGGTGATTCCTTGTGATGAGGAGGGGCGGCTGGATCAGTCGGTCTATCAGAAATTGCTGGAGGGGCCGGTGAAGCTGCTTGCGCTGACGTGGATTTCCAACGCGTTCGGCACGGTGAATCCGGTGGTTGAGATGACGGCTGCGGCGAAGGCTGCGGGGGCGCTGGTGTTGATCGATGGGGCGCAGGTGGTGCCGCATCTTGCGCCGGATGTGCAGGAGCTTGGGGCGGATTTCCTGGTGTTTTCCGGGCACAAGGTTTATGCGCCGACGGGGATCGGGGTTTTGTGGGGGCGGTTGGAGTTATTGCATGATCTCCCGCCGTGGCGAGGAGGTGGTGAGATGATCAAGGAGGTGACTTTCGAGCGGACGACTTACAACGAGCCGCCGTTCAAGTATGAAGCGGGGACGCCGAACATCGAGGGGGCGATCGCTTTGGCGGCGGCGTTTGATTACATCAACGAGATCGGGTTGCCGGAGATTCAGGCGCATGAGACGGGGTTGATCCGGTCGGCGGCGGAGCGGTTGGCGGAGGTTCCGGGGATTCGGCTTTACGGTCCGGGGGATCGGATAGGCGCGCTGTCTTTCGGGATCGAGGGGATTCATCATTATGATCTGGGAACGTTGATCGACCAGATGGGTGTTGCGGTGCGCACGGGGCATCATTGTTGCCAGCCGCTGATGGCGAGGTTCGGGATCACGGGGACGACGAGGGCGTCGTTCGCGCTCTACAATACGGAGGAGGATGTGGAGGCGCTGGTTTCCGCCGTTGGCAAGGCGGTGAGGATGCTGGGGTAACCGGAGGCTCAGGAAATTCGTCTGCGGCGGGCGAGTCCGATGAGGGAGGCTCCCAAGATCAGAGCCGTCGAGGGCTCGGGCACGGCGTAGATGATGGTTCCAGCGAATGCGCGTGGGGTGAATTGATTTCCAGCGAAGGGCGCCGTGCCCGTTCTTGAGACATCGCTGAAAAGGCTGATGTCGGCGTTTGAGAAGGTGCTGGTGGAGGTGGTTCCTATTCCTTGGTAGCGAATGCCGTTTCCAAGGGTTATCGAGTGGAAGTAGAGAGAAGTTGTTTGGCCGAAGGGGAGTTCGATGGGGGTTCCGAAATTGATCGCTGCGGATTCCGTGGAGGTCCCTGCGGCAATTCCGGTTACGGTTTCCAATAGGGTCCAGCCTGAATTTGAGGCAGTGAATCCGGCGTAGGAGCCGACTCTTGCCCAGATTTCGATCTCGGCTGGGGTTCCGACTGTCGAACTACCGAGATATGCGGTGAAACCGGTGAGTTGGATGGTCGAGGTGACGGGGGTTAGGCTCAAAAAAACGCCACCGCTTCCGTTATTGGCGGGCAAGGTGGTCAGCGTGGCGGCGTTTGCGGCGGAGGTGAGGAGGGAGGTGAAGGCGAGCGCTTTCAGAAACATGGGGCGTTTGAAGTAGAAGGGTTGCCTTGATGTAAATATGAAACTTGCTAAACTTAGTTAATAAAAATTTTTAAGTATCTGAATCTTTTTGCTTTTAATTTCCTGATTTTTTAAATAATCAGATGGTTGCCAACCGATGACAGCAAGCTTCGGCGAACTGAATCGAGGGGCCATTCTCTGTTCCGGCGAGGGACCGTCATTGTTTTTTCAAGCTCCGGGGGGAGGTTGAAAAGGCCGGCGGCGACGAGTCGGGATCTTTGGGGGGAATGTGCATTCATGCGGGCGAGGGTTCTCGATGTCCCTCGCCCGCATTTTTTTGAAAATCGGGGGCTCAGGGGGAGAAGTGTTCGATGAACCAGTTGCTTTGGGTGGGGGGCAGGCGGATGAAGGATCTATCGGGGGCTGGGCGGCCGGGTGCTTTGTTGGAGAATCCAAGGGTGGAGATCGGAGAGATCCGGATCGAGGAGAGCCATGGCGAGGGTGGGGCCGGGGCGGCTGAGGAGGGCGCGGGTGAGGAGCGGCTTGGCGTCTTCGGGGCGGCCTTGGACGCAGGCGTAGCAGGCGAGGTTGTATTGGATGAGGGGGTGGTTGGGGTGGAGTTTGAGGCCGTGTTTGAGGAGTATTTCGGCCTCGGTGATCGAGTTGGAGCGACGGACGGCGTAGGCGGCGTGGATCCACCAGCCGGGGCTAGTGGGTTCCTTTTCGAGCATCGGGAGCGATAGGAGTGCGGCTTCGTCCCAGCGTTCGAGTTGAAGCAGTGCCATCACGCGGAGGTCGGTCATTTCGGAGGTGACGGGACCGGCGGATTCGAGTTCCGCGAGGCAGTCTTCGTAGAGTCCGAGCTCGAAGTATCCGAGTGCGCAGGTGAGGGGCATGATGGCGGGGAGATGTGGTTATGTGGGGTTAGTTTACCTTGGCTCGGAGGGTGGTCAAATTTCCATGGGGTTCATTGGGTTTCTTTGGTTCTTGCGGCGATGTTTCCGAGGATGACGCCGCTGATGAATGAGGTGGATCCGAGGAGGATGAATCCGGTTAGGAGATTCGGGAGGTCGGGTTGGATTTGATTTTCCTGGATTGTGCCTGATTTCCTTGTGATTCGGATTTCCGCTGAGAGGTAGAGGTTGCCGGCGTGCAGGATGATGCGTTTGCTTTCTTGGTGATTTCGAGAAGGAGGGCAGAAGGACTGCGTGGTTTGTAGCGTGGCCGCCTCATGTGAATGCGAAATAGAGGGCGGAGAACAAGCCTCCGAGAAAGCCGAGAGTTGAGATTATAATGCCGATTTCGAAGGCTCGATAGACGGGGATCAATCCCCAAAACCATCGGAAGTGGCAGAAGAGTCCGGCCGAGATTTGGGTTATAGCGAGGGATTTGGCGGTGGCCCCGTGGACGACAACGCTTGAACCTTGGTTGCCGAACCAGGTGGCTCTTTCGCTGGTCCAGGCTTGAACCCCGAAGTGGATGATGACGATGGGGAGGATGATGCCGAGGAGGACGAGCTTCACTCTCCCGCCGGAGGGTGGGTAGGCGAGGTCTTCGACGTCGGTGGCGGTGTGACGGTTGGGATTCTCGTTCCAGTTGAGCATTTTGTTATCTCCTGGAGTTGGAAGCTATCGGACGAGTTTGGATCGAAGGGCGTCCGCTTCCTCTTTTGGATAGGAATCCAACAAGGGATCGATGGTGAAACCGCCATGGATTCGGTCGCCTTTGGTGTACATCCAATCCGAGATCTCGTCCTTTTTGATTTTCCAGGCTTGGCCGGTTTTCACGTTTTTGACGATGCCGGGGTCATTGCCGATCCGGCCCGAGAAGGTTTCGTTTTCGTAGGTGACGTTGACGATCCAGAAGTGCTCGGTTTGGTCGCCATCGTGGATGGGGGCTTTCATGGTTGGTGGTTTCAGCGTTCGAGTGTGAGGTCGTCTTTGGTGTGGGGTTGGCGGTCCGGGCCGGGGGAGGTGATTTGCATACGGTTGGCGGCGATGGCGTGGAAGAAGTATGGGGAGCCCCAGCGGTCGGTTAGGCGGCCTTGAGGGTCGATGGCCGTGGAGTTGGCGGGGAGGTAGGTGAGGCCTTTTGGGTTCTTGCCGGTGAGGGCGGCGGTGATTTCCTCGTTTTCGCCGACAGGGTTTCCGTTGAAGTGGCGGCGGTATTCGGTGAGGAGGAGGTCGATGATGGCGAGGTCCTCTTCGGGGGACTCGTCGGGGTTGTTGAGCTGTGCGGCGAGGTCGGCGGAAGGGAGGCGGGTGAGGGTTTTTGGGAGAGGGGCGACCTCGGGTGGCGGAATGCGAGTGGCTGTTAGAGGCTGCGGGGCGGGTGGTGGCGGCTGGGGATTCCGGCTTTGTGTTAGAAAGAGAGTGAGGCAGAGGGCGGCGAAGAGGATGGCGAGGGTGGTTTTGGGGTATGGGATTCTAACCACTGACTTCGTTGATTTGCTGATTTTTTGGAGGGATTGAGCGGGTTCGCGGATTTTTCGAGGCTTTTCAACTGATGAAGGCGAGGTTGGCGGAGGTGGTTTGGAAGGGATCGTCGAAGCGTGGGAGGTTGGGGAAGATGGCTTGGATTTCGTTGGAACCTGCGCCCATCCATGAGGTGAGGACGGCAGCGTATTGGTCGACGGCGACATCGGGGATCCAGCGGCCGCGGGTGGAGCCTGCGTCGATGGAGCCGGTGGCGGCACCGGTTTTGAGTGAGGGGAAGTGGCCGTAGAGGTCGCCGCCATTGACGGCGCCGCCCATGACGATGGTGTGGCCGCCCCATGCGTGGTCGGAGCCGGCGCGTGCGGGATCGGTGCTGTTAGGGGTGAAGGTGCGGTTGAAGTCGGATGCGGTGAAGGTGACGACGTCGTTCCACATGCCGAGGGCCTGGAGGGCATCGTGGAAGGCGCCGAGGCCGGAGGAGAGTTCCTCGACGAGGTTGGCGTGGGAGGAGAGGAGGGTTTGGTGGGTGTCGTAGCCGCCGACCTGGCAGAAGAAGATCTGGCGGTTGTTGCCGAGTGCGGAGCGGCCGGCGATGAGTTTGGCGATCATTTTGAGCTGATCGCCGAGGGAGTGGTTGGCGTTGGCGAAGATGGTGTTGAAGTCGACGCCGCTGGTGGCGGAGGCGGTGAGTGCCGTACCGATGGTGGCTTCGGTGGCGCGGGCGCGGCGGACGATGCGGTTGTATTCCTCTTCGTGGAGGTTGGCGTGGGTGAGGCGCATGATGTCCTCGAAGGCTTTGAGGCGTTTACCCTGATCGCGGTCGATGCGGTAGCCGTTGGGGTCGAGGGCACCGTCGTAGGGGTTGTTGTCTGTGGAGTCCGACACGCTGTTGAATCCGCTGAGGGGGACGGTTCCGGTGGAGCGGACGACGTATTGGACGACATCGCCGCCGGTGCCGACCTGGAAGGAATTGATGCCGGCGAGGGAGATGGACATGGAGACCTTGGAGGCGGCGGAGCTGTTGTACGATGCATGTAGTAGGTCTGCGGCGCGGCCGCCCCAGCCGGAGGCGAAGGGGCGGTCCGGGATGGAGGATTGCCACTGGGTTTGTTGGTCCGAGTGGGAGTAGAGTTGGGGAGGGAGCGGGACGGATCCGCTGGTGTAGGCGGAGCGAGAGGGGACGGGGTAGGCGAGGGTTCCGACGTTGCAGACGAAGGCGGCTTTGCCTGTGTTGAAGAGGTTGGCGAGTTCTGGGGCGGAGGGGTGGACTCCCATGGCGGGGATTTCGGAGCCGTGGTGTCGATTGAAGGCGCGGGTGGTGGTGGGGAGGTTGAGGGGGATGGCGGTTTCGCGTGGGATGGAGAGGACGCCGCGGCCGTTTTGATAGTCGGAGCGGAGATTGCCGGGCGAGGCAACGTCGATGGGGAGGATGAGGTTGTTGGAGTCGTGGCCGCCGTTGAGGAAGAGGCAGACGAGCGCTTTGTAGCCGGTGCCTTCGCCTTGGGCCATGGCGGCGGTCATGAGGCGCATTTGAGCGAGTGCGTTGACGAGGCCGGTGACGCCGAGTGAGGCGCAGGCGGATTGGCGGAGGAAGTCGCGGCGGGAGCGGCGGTGTTCCTTGTCTCGGGATTTCATGGCCATGGGGTGGGGTTATTTCTGGATGATGGCTTCCGGCGAGGAGCTGACGAGCCAGAGGATGTCTTCGATGCGGTCGCGCATGACGGAGGCCTGTTGGCTGTTAGAGGTGTTGTTGGAAGAGCGGACGGAGACGGCGGCATCGAGGATGGTGCGGCGAGGATTGCCGGGGGTGTCGGCGTAGCGTGCCTTGAGCGCGCCGGCGCAGAGGATGAGGTCGACGTGATCGAGGACGGCTTCGCAGGCGTTGCGGAGTGCGGTGGGGTTGTTGTGGGTGCCGACATCGGCGCTGTTAAAGATCTGGTCGTTGTTGATGTCGACGACGTCCATGTAGAGGGCTTCGAGGGGTGCGAAGTCGATGCGGATGTGGTGGGCGGTGGAGCTGTAGAGGTAGGGTTCCTCCTCCTGATCGGGAGGTTTGGAGACGTTGCTGTTTCCGGAGGAGTTGTAGATGTTACTATAGATGTAGTTGGTTGCCTGGATGACGCTGTTTTCGTTGGCGATCTGGAGTTCCGGGGATGCGACGCCGTTTGCGGAGAGGGCACCGGCGGGGGTGTAGTCCGGAAGGAACCAGTTGAAGACGCTGGGGGCGTAGAGGAGGGTTTGGCCGAGTTGGGAGTCTGTATTTCCCATGCGGAAGAGGGTGGTTCCTTCGGGGAATTTGGCGAGTTCTGCGGGTGGGTAGCCGTAGGTTGAGAGGTCGGAGAGTTTGAGTTGCGAGGAGCCGTTGAAAGCGCGGACGAAGGCGGTGTAGCGGAGGAGGGGTTCGCGGGGTTTGCCGAAGCTGGCGACGTTGGATGCGATGTCAAGGGAACGGGCTTCGGGGTCGAGGAGGATGGCTTTGATGGTGGCGGCGATGTTTCCGTTAGATGAGGTGAAGGTGGAGGAGGTGCGGTGGAGGTATCCAGCGGAAGGGTTTGCGGTGACGAAGCGTTGGATGAGGCGTTTGCAGATGAAGGGTGCGGTGTTCGGGTGTGAGGCGAGGTGTTGGGTGATGGCGTCGAGTTCCTGTTCGCCGGTTTGGTTGGGCGGGAGGTTGAGGCCGAGGACATTTTTTGCGCCGACGTCGTGGAAGGCGGGGAAATTTTTCATGGGGTTCATCCATCGGTCTTCGAAGCGTTCGGTGCCGTTGGTGCGGGTGAAGAGTTCGTTGGGGACGACGGTGGTGCTGGCGGAGGGGTTGTTGTAGACGCTGAAGGACCAGCCGGTGAAGACGCGGGCGAGTTCGGTGATGTCGGTTTGGGAGTAGGTGGGGATGGGGAGGCCATCGGGTCCGAGTTTGAGTGAGCCGTCCGGGTGGAGTTGGACGAGGCCGATGGAGAAGAGCTGCATGATTTCGCGGGCGAAGTTTTCGTCGGGTGAGACGAGGATGTTGCCTTGGGCATCGAAGGTTGCCTTGGGGTTGCGGAGGTGTGAGAGGTACCAGCCCATCATGGGGTGGGTTGCGACGTTTTCGAGGAGGTCGCGGAAGGAGCCCGACGCACCGGATTTGAGCATGTCGTAGTAGTGTGCGGAGCCGTAGGCGCGGTCCTTGATGAGGGAGTCGTTGTCTGAGATGACGAAGATTTCCGATAGGGCGAGGGCTGCGCGTTGGCGGAGTTGGTCCGGGGCGTGGCGGGCGAAGAGCCACCAGCCGCGGCGGCGGTTGCCTTCGTTGGGATCGTAGGCGGGATCGTAGTAGGATTTGGTGGGATCGAGGCGGGATTCGATGCCTTGGCGGTTGGCGGCGATGGTGTAGTCGAGGAGGTTTGGGGAAGGGAGTGAGAATTGTTCGTCGATCCAGGTTGAGAATGCGGCGATGCGGTCGCCGTTGGCGGCGGCGACGCGGGCGCGGAGATCTGTTAGGTCGGCGGGGGTTGGGCCGTGGGTGGCCTGGGTGAGGAAGCGGATGATCTCGCGGTTGAGATCGGTGTTTGTTAGAGGCGAGATGGGAGGGGCCGGGGGAGGTGTTGGCATTTCGGTGAAGCCGACGGCGGGCTGGAAGGTTCCGGAGATTTCGCCGGCGACGTGTGCTTCGGTGAAGATGCCGAGTTCGACGGCGCCGGAGATGAGTGCGTCGAGGACGGTTTGGTCGGTGGGGTAGGATTGGCTGGCGCGGATGGCCCATGGGTGGCCGTTGTAGGCGGAGGGTGGGACGGATCTGAGGATGGCGTCGTCGGTGGTTTGGACCTGGGTTGAGTTGACGGGAGAGTTGAGGTTGGAGAAGGCGAGGGAGATGGTGGCGGTGTCGTTGTCGCCAGGGAGGCGGATGGTTGCTAGGCCGGAGCCGGCGGAGGAGATGCCGGGGACGGGGCGGAGGTAGGCGATGAAGAGGCGCTGGTTTTCCGGGGTGGGAGGGGCATCGCAGATGGCGAGAATGTTCGAGAGGGTGGTGCCGCCGATTTGGATCTGGAGGTATTCGGGGACTTCGGTGAGGGAGTCTGTTAGAGGGTGAAGGTGGAGGGTTGCGGAGGTTGCGCCGGCGGGGATGACGAGGGTGTGGTGGACGGGGGTTGTGGAGGCGTTGCGCAGGGTGAACTCGTTGGCGGCTGGTGAGGAGCGGCGGGCATCGGGGTCCGGGCGGGTGTGGACGAAGAGCGTGAGGGGGTGGGTGGTGGGGCCGGTGCGGGTGTAGGTGATGACGGCGTTGGCGTTTTCCTTTTCGAAGGCCGAAGGGGTGGTGACGGAGGCGGAGATGTCGCCGTTTGTTAGAGACTGGAGCATGGCGGTGGCGATGTTGGAATCGCCGTAGGGGGTGCCGGTGTTGAAGGAGTCCGGGGAGAGGCGGTCGAAGCCTTCGAGTTGGAGTTCGGCCCAATCGCTGATGCCGTCGCCATCGGTATCGGCGTCGCGGATTTCGATGCGGAAGAAGGAGCGGTCTTCGGCGGTGGGAGCGGTGAAGGCGAGGGAGGGGGCGAGGGCGAGTTGTGGTGGGCCGACGGGAGTCCATGGGCCGGAGAGGTTTTCGGCGCGGAGGAGTTGATAGGATTTTCCGGGGAGGGTTGGGGTTTGGAGGGAGGTTTGGTTTTCGCCGAGGGTGAGGGCGCCGGAGGTGGGGCGGGATGAGGGGTCGAAGGGATCGGTTCCGGCGGTGGCTTCCTGTTGTTGGGTGAAGCCGTCTCCATCGTGGTCTGTGGAGGGAGGCAGGGCTGCGGCGTGGTGGCGGGCTTGCCAGACATCGCAGAGGCCATCGGCGTTGAGGTCGAGGGCGGGCAGGTGGGTTGCGAGCGAGAGAGTGATCGCTAGGATGATGAATTTGGCAGACATGGAATTTCGCCTTTCCTGAAAGATGTTCAGATTTTCGCGGGGGCGTCAATGCGGGGCTTGATGGAGCTAGGAATAGATGCTGAAAGGCTGAGATGCTAAAAGGTCGGAAAGGATGTTGAGCGAAACGCGGAGGCGCGGAGGTCGCAGAGGAGGTCGCGGAGAGGAAGAAGGTGAGGTGCTGGAAGGTCGGGAGATCTCGTGAAGCGAAGGGCAGAGATGGAGTCGCGTAAACCTAAACAGGAACCACGGATGAACACGGATGGACAGGATGGGTTGGCTAAGGTGGGTGTGGGATGGGTTGATGGGGATGAGTTGAAATGGAACCGCCCGTGGCCGGGTGGGGCGACGGGCGGTTTGGAGGGGGAATGGTTGGGGTTTGGGGCTCAGGGGCCGGTGACTTTGAGGCGGGCGAAGACTTTCACTTCTCCGGTGGGGAGGGTGTAGTCGATGGAGGAAGCGCCGATGGTGAGGTTGGGGTCGGTTTCGAGGACGGGAGCCCAGGCGTCGAGGTTTCCGAGGTCGTCGGAGGTTTCGATGACGTAGTCGGTTCCGTAGATTCCGTCGTATTCGGCGCCGATGGGCCAGGAGATGGTTCCGGCGGCGTTTGGTGTCGGGTTGGCGGTGAAGGCGTTTCCGGAGAGGCCCATGAAGTATTCGATTCCGTTAGGGACGCCGTCGCCGTCGTGGTCCTGGTCGATGGTTTGGCCGGGGGCATTGTCATCGGCCCATGAGTCGTAACCTGCCGGGAGGGTGTAGACGATGGAGAGGATGTTGCCGGTGACGGATGCGGCCCAGTTTCCGATGCCGGAGAAACCGTTGGGGATGACGGTGAAGTCGGCGGCATTGAATCCGGTGATGCCGCCTGTGGCGGTGGCGATGGGGAAGGAGGCGGGTGCTTCGGTGAAGTTGGTGACGCCTGTGAGATCGACACGGATGGTGTGTGAGGTGCCATCGAGCTGGAGTTGGCCAGCGATGGTGAGGTCGGTGAAGCCGGTGCCTGGGGCACCTGACCAATCGGTGATGCGGGTGCCGAGTCCGCCGCCGGTGTAGACCTGGACATCGGAGCCGAGTGCGCCGTTTCCTGCGAGGGTAGCGCCGTCGGAGATGCGGGTGATGGAGTTTCCGAGGGAGCCATCGACGGCGAGTGTGCCGGCGATGATGTCGGTAAAGCCGGTGTAGGTGTGGCTGTTAGAGAGGCGGATGGTTCCGTTGCCTTCCTTGCGGAGGTCGACGGTGCCGATGCCGTCTTCGATGGTGCCGGGGAAGAGGAAGTCGGTGCCCGTGGTCGGGGGGTCTTGGCCAAGGGTGAGGGCGGAGAAGGAATCGGCGACGGAGTTGGTGACGGTTCCAGTGCCGAAGAGAGCTTGGAAGCCTTCGTTTTTGCCGTTGAGGTCGAGGGTTCCGTTGAGGGTGACGCGGGTTTGGAGGTAGATTTGGTCGTCACCTGTTCCGGCGAGTTGGACGGTTGCGCCGGGATCGACGGTGAGTCCGACGACGTGGGATGCACCGATGGCGTGGACGGTGGGGGAGCTGGCTTTGGCGAGGATGAGGGTGCCGGAGGAGGCGCGGGCCCAGCCGCCGGAGTTGTCAGCGGTTCCGGCGAGGGTTTGGGTTCCGGTTCCGGCCATGTTGAGGATAGTGCTACCGGAGATGGTGCCTTGATAGGTGGCTGAGCCGGAGGTGAGGACGGTGAGGGTTCCGCCGCCGTTGACGTTTCCGCCGGTGCCGATGAGTGATGCGACGGATTCGGTGAGGGTGGCGGTGTCGAAGTTTCCGCCCGCGAGTTCGAGGGTTGATGCGTCCGGGATCACGCCGGGGGTGCCGGGGCGGAGGGTGCCGGCAGCGATGCGGGTGAGGCCGGTGTAGTCGTTGGAGGTGTTGTTTAGGACGAGTGTGCCGCCGTCTTCCTTGCGGAGGTTTCCGCCACCGGTGATGAGGCCGTTGATGGTTTGGGTGGTGCCGCCCCAGACGTAGAAGGTTCCTTCCTTGCCGTTGTTGAGGGTGAAGGTGCGGGTGGCTGGGTGGGTGACGGATTGGCCGTTGGTGACCTGGATACTGGCGAGTCCGCCTTGGTTGTTGAGGGATTCGACTACATCGCCATCGAAGATGATGTCGTTCTCGATATTTCCGAGTGAGGCGTCGGCGAGTGTGTTGGGTTGGAAGCGGAGGCGGCCGTTGCGGATGGTCCAGTTTCCGGTGAAGCTGTTGTTGGCGTTGCGGATGTCCCAGTGGACGGCTCCGCCGGTGGCGGTGGCGTGTGCGTAGGTGATGTTACCGGTGCCGGTGATGGTGCCGTCCCAGGTGGCGTTGCCGTAGCCGCCGAAGGTGCCGGCGACGAGGTTGTTGTTAGTCACCGTTAGATTGCCGCCAGATCCGAGGTTCATGACGACGTTGGTGTCTCCGGCGGAGCCGGTGGTGACGGCTCCGGTGGTATCGGTGCGGCCGTTGACGTTGAAGGAGGTGCCGCCCCAGAAGACGCAGTAGGAGCCATCGGGGAGGGCATTGTCCTCATCGAGGCGGAGGGTGTTGGACCCGCGCATGTGGGTGATGCCGGTGTAGGTGTTTCCTGTTTTAAGGGCGAGGGTGCCTTGGAACATGGAGACGTTTCCGACGTGTGCGGAGTTGCCGAGGGTGAGGTTGCCGCGGTGGTTCTCGATGTTTCCTGTGAAGGTGTTAGGGCCGTTGAGGATGAGGGTTCCGCCGTCGGTGTGGCGGAGGTTTCCGGAGCCGGTGATGGTGCTATCGACGGTGAAGGTGGATGAGCCGTAGAGGCGGAAGATTTTGTCGCCGCCGCCGGAGAAGATGATGTCGCGGGTGGCGGGGAGGCTGTTGGTGGCAGCGGTGCAGACGATGCCGCCGCCCTGGATGATGATGTCGTTGGAGGAGTTTCCGAAGGCAGCGTCGGAGGAGAAGTTGACGACGCCGGAGGTGATGGTGATGTCGCCGGTGAAGTCGTTGGTGTTGTTGTTGAGGGTCAGGTTTCCGGGGACGCCGTCGCCGGAATCGGAGGTGGAGCCGTTGGCGGCGAGGGTGATGGAGCCGGTGCCGGTGAGTTTAGAGGCGATGTTGTAGTTGAAGTTGTTGGCGCGGCCGGCGGAGGAGATGGTTGGGCTGAGGGCGACGGAGATTTCGCCTCCGGAGAGGGTTTTGGTGCCGTTTTCCTTGAAGGTGATGGAGGCGGGTTGGACGGAGCCGGAGATGTTGACGGTCCAGCTGCCTGTTCCGTCGGCACCGGCGGAGAAGATGGCGGCGTCTCCGTCTTGGAAGGTTCCGGTGATGGCGGTGCCATCGGCGAGGTTTGACCAGTTGGCGGTGGTGGCGGTGTCCCATGTTCCAGCGGCGTTGCCGGAGCCTGCGGTGTCGTTGTTGACGTCCCAATAGAGATCCGCGGCGCGGAGGGCTGGGGTGAGGGTGATGACGATGGCGGCGAGGGCGGCGGTGCCCGAGGCGAAGGACTTGGGTTTCATGATCTTTGTTGATGAATCAGGTTAGGAAGCAAACGGAGACGTTGGCTTCCTAGCACCTGATTTTACCGACTGCAACCGGTTAACCGGAGATCTGAGAATTTTCGGGTTCCGACCGATGGTTTGGGCGGGGATGGGGATGATACTTGTTTATTTCATTCAATCGAGGGGCGGGACATCGACCCAGCGGCGTTCGGCCCAGGATTTGAGGCCGAGTTCGGCGAACTGGACGCCTTTTGCGCCGCGTTTGAGGTCCCATGGGAAGGGTTCGTCGATGGCGACGTGGCGGAGGAAGAGTTCCCACTGGATTTTGAAGGCGTTGTCGTAGGTTTCCTGATCGGGGACTTTGGACCAGCCTTCGTAGAAGTTGATGGGTTGTGGGATATCGGGATTCCAGACGGGGCGCGGGGTGTTTCCGTAGTGTTGGGTCCAGACGTCGCGGAGGCCGCAGACGGCGGAGCCTTTGGTGCCGTCGACCTGGACTGTTAGAAGGTCATCGCGGCGGACGCGGACGTTCCATGAGGAGTTGAAGTGGGCGATGACGCCGTTTTGGAGTTCGAAGGTGGCGTATGCGGAGTCGTCGGCGGTGCAGGGGTAGGGGTTGCCGTTTTCATCGACGCGTTCGGGGATGTGGGTAGCGCCGAGGCAGGAGAGGGATTTGGGTTCGCCGAAGAGGTTTTCGATGACGTATTGCCAGTGGCAGAGCATGTCGACGATGATTCCGCCGTCGTCTTCCTTGCGGTAGTTCCAGCTTGGGCGTTGGGCGGGGATGGTGTGGCCTTCGAAGACCCAGTAGCCGAACTCGCCGCGGACGGAAAGGATGCG
>SYAP01000307.1 GCA_005787565.1 Verrucomicrobiaceae bacterium
CTTTTCTTCGCCTTGCAAGAAGGCCTCTTTCAATTTTTCGTGGATCACGGTGGTTGGTTGGTTTTGGTTTTAGCGCCCTCATGCTGGTGCATGAGGCCAACCAGCCACCAACCAATTTTAACGACTCAGGGGACACTACCGACGCCGCAGCGCCATGGGGCAGTGGATTTTCCGCGGTTGGTGAGGTGGAGGTCGCTGATTTGCCAGGCGTGGATGTTTTCTAACAGGAGTGCTTCTCGGGCGTTGCCGTTGGCATCGATGCGTGGGAGGGGGCCGTCGCCGTAGCGGGAGATGGTGATGGGTTTTCCGTCGGCCCCGGGAGTTCCAGAGCCTTTTGGTCTGAGGGAGCCGGTCCAGCGCGCGCCGGATTTGAAGAGGATGCGGTCGCCGGGGAGAAAGGTGGTGGAGTTGATTTTTTCGAGGGATTTCCAGGCTTCGGCCGGGGTGAGGCCGGTGCGGGAGTCGTCGCCTTGATTGGCGTCGACGTGGTAGTCCGCGGCGGGGCAGGGGAGGAGGAGGCAGATGATTGTTAGAAGGATCCGGAGCGAAAGTGACGGCATGTGGAGGCTACGCAGGGTGGAAGGGTGCGTTGTCATCGGGTGATGAGTCGGGATTTGCATGATGGTGCCGGGCTATGCGAGAGTGGGGGCGTCGCTTTCAGATGCGCAAGATCATCCACATTGACATGGACTGCTTTTACGCCGCGATCGAGGAGCGGGAGAATCCTTCGTTGTGCGGGAAGCCGGTGGCGGTGGGTGGCAGCAGCCGGCGGGGTGTTTTGACGACGGCGAATTATGAGGCGCGGAAGTATGGGTGCCGGTCGGCGATGCCGGTTTACAAGGCGCTGGAGTTGTGTCCGCAGTTGATCCTGCTTCCGGTGCGATTCGATCTTTACAGTTCTGTTAGTTCGGGGATCCGTGCGATTTTTCATCGTTTCACCGATCTAGTGGAGCCGCTGTCGCTGGATGAAGCTTACCTTGATGTTTCGCACCTTCGTAGTGGCGGTGCGGCGGTGGCGCGGGAGATCCGGGCGCAGATCAAGGAGGAGATCCGACTAACAGCATCGGCGGGAATTGCGCCTAACAAGTTGCTGGCGAAGATTGCGTCGAATTGGAACAAGCCGGACGGTCAGTTTGAGGTGGATGCGGAGGAGATTCCGGATTTTGTCAGAAATTTGCCTGTGGGTAGGCTATGGGGGGTGGGGCGCAAAATGCGGCAGAGGCTTGCGGCGCAGGGGATCCAGACTTGTGGTGATTTGCAACGGTTTGATGTGGTGGAGTTGGTGAAGCGCTACGGAAAATGGGGGCACGAATTGTGGCATCTTTGCCGGGGGATGGATGACCGTGCGGTTCAGCCGCACCGGATCAGGAAGTCGGTGAGTTCTGAGACGACGTTCTCGGAGAATCTGCATGCGATGGAGGATCTTCGGCGGCCTATGGAGGTGATGTTGGCCGGATTGGTCGAGGAGTTGGAGGCAAAGCATTCAATGCGGCGAATCCGTTCCTTGGTGGTTAAGCTAAAGTTTGCTGACTTCCAGCAGACCACTGCTGAGCGGGCTGGTCAGGTGCTGGATGCTTTGGTTTACGAGCAAATTTTGACGGAGGCGTGGTCGCGGGGAGGGGGGAGGCCGGTGCGGTTGTTGGGAGTGGGCGTGCGATTTGACGACCCGCAACCGATGATGCAGCTGGATCTTTTCGGGGGATGAGAATTGGCGGCTAGGAATTGTGGGTGATTCGCGTATGAAGATCACCACGCAGCATTTTGATGACTACAACAGGTAAATTTGCAATACGACTTTCGATCTACGTAGGCATTGTCGCCTACCTATTATGCGACCTTTTTATCTTCAATGGGCCTCTCAATCGACGAGTTCAAGCATCTCGTCCAGACAGCCCTGAGTCCATCGCCAAGGCCAAGGCGAATGGCATCGTGGCTCAGGTTTTCAATCACGGAATCACTCGAGGTCAGCTGGATCGTGCTGTGCGTGAGCGTCTATGGCTGGAGGGTAAGGAGCTCGATGATCTAACGATGGGGAATCTAAAACTTGTTCGCTACGCGGTGTTGGGTGAACTGATCGACCATCAGTTGATGCGTCTGAAGGTGTCAGTCAATACCCTTGAGTTTCCTGTTTCCAAAGAGGAAATCAGCGCGCGTTACCAGCGGATGGTTGAAAGGTTTCCAGATGTCCAATCGATGAATTTGTCGATGCTCTCGCAGGGAATTGCCAGCGAGATGGAACTTCGTGAGCGAATCGCCGCTCGTATCCAGCAGGAGAAATATGTTGAAGCAAGAATCGCGGAGCTGATCAAGGTGAGCGACGAGGAGATCTCCGGTTGGTATGAGCAAAACAAGGATGCTCTCGCAAGCCCGGAGCGAATTGAGGTACGGCACATTTTTCTTCCGGCTATTGGCCAAACCGTGGAAGACGCACGGGCCAAATTGGAAGCCGCATTGGCCGCACTTACCGCGAAGACAAAGGACTTTGCCACGTTGGCTCGGGAAACCAGCCGGGACCCAGCAACGAAGGATCATGGAGGTGGGCTCGGTTGGTTGACTCGCGACCGCTTGCCCGCAGATTTAACCGTGGCACTTTTTGACCTGCCGCTCAACCAACCAACAATCCTCCGAACTAAAGCAGGCCATCACTTGGTTGAAGTGATCGGCCACAAACCCGGGGAAACAAGGAGTCTACAGGATTCCAGGTTGGAAATCCGAGCAGCCATTGAGGATGTCAAACGACACCAGGCCGTGAACGATTTCCGCGACGCCCTGAGGCGCTTCGAGGGGCACCGCATTCGTATTTATCACGACATGCTCGGCGAGTGAAGCTTTGCATCAGAAGGAGAAAACCTCACCGTCGTTGAAGAAGCGCTTCAGCTCAGCAGCCGCCGCTTCAGGGGAATCCGATGCATGGCAGACGTTGACCATCATGTCTTCGCCAAAATCCCCGCGGATGGTGCCGGCTGGAGCCGCTTTTGAGTTTGTCGGCCCGAGCAAGTCGCGTACTTGGGCGATCACGTTTTCGCCTTCCAAAGCCAATGCCACGACCGGCGACTTGCTCATGAAAGCGACGATGTCAGGGAAAAACGGTTTGTCCGCGATGTGCGAGTAGTGCTCTCGCAGCACCCCTTCACCGAGCCGCATCATTTTGATTCCGCGGATTTGGAAGCCAGCGGCCTGGAAACGGGCGAGCACCGGGCCCACCAGTTTCTTTTCGACGGCGTCCGGTTTGAACAAAATCAGGGTGGTCTCGTGCGACATGTTGTCGGCGGGATAGGCTCGCTCCAGCGATGGTGCAAGCCTTTTAGAACGCGAAAAACCCGCTCCACCCTCGCTTCAAATGCTGAAAATCCATGGGTTTGGCGCCCCCAAAGCTGTCGCAACCACTCGGGTTCGCAGTCCCAGAACCAGGAAGAGGATGGTTTTGTGATTTGGGAAACCGGCGGAAACCGTCTTCTTATCGAGAAAAACTCAGACTTCCAAACCATCCATCAAAGATAATCCGCCTGCCATGCGTTCTTTTTGAAAATCTTCCTTGCCGCCGCCGCCTCCATTTCCAGAATCCCCACCGATCAACGCGCAACCATTCCATCCAATGATCCAACAATTCGCAAGCCGCTCAACCAAACTCACGGCTACCATCGTCACTACCGCCCTCATCACTGCACCGGCCTTGTTCGCTCAAGGTGCTGCCGCTCCCAGTAAGAAGACCCTACTCGATAAATGGGTCATTGATGGGGGGTGGACGATGTTCTTCATTGGTGCTGCAATCGTGGCATTCATCGCATTGGCCATCTACAATTCGATGCTCCTTACCAAAGCGAAGTTCTGCCCTGCAGACTTGAAGGCCGCCCTGATGGACCACATGGCCAATTGCCGCGTCCGCTCGGCTATCGAGTTGGCCGCATCACATCCTTCTTACCTCGGACGCATGGTGGCATACTCGCTTCCCAATATTGACGCCACTCGTCCCGAGGATCTTGGTCGAGATCAGATCGAGGATGCGATGGCAGACTTCACAGTAAATGAGAACAGAAAGATCATGACTTGGATCACCTACATTTCGGTCATCGCACAGGCTTCCCCAATGCTTGGGCTATTCGGCACGGTTCTTGGTATGGTCGACGCTTTCGGTATTCTCGCTGAGACAGGCTCCGCTGACCCTGCTCAACTCGCCGGCTCCATTTCCGTCGCGCTTCTTACCACCTTGTGGGGACTCATCAACGCTATCCCTTGCATCATCGCCTTCTACATCCTCAAGAACAAGTTCAACGGGCTGGTAGCTGAGTGCGTGCACTCAACGGAAGAAATGCTCAATGCCGCAATTGCAACGGTCAATGCTGACACGCTGTATGCCAAGATTCCTGAGGGTATTGCCGTTTGATTGAGGAAGTTCGCTAGATCGCTGGCGGTCGAATTTTTTTGACTGCTGGCAGCCGGTGAAATTTAGAAAACTCCCTAAGAGCCATGGCCTCATCCAAACTCAGACAAGCAAGCAGTGCCGAAGACGAGAATTGCGCTTTGGATATGTCCCCAATGATCGATTGCGTTTTCCTTCTGTTGATTTTCTTCATTGTCAACGCATCTGCGATCATCGTTAAGACCGATCCGAACGTTAAGCCTCCAATTGCTGCGAACGCAATGAAGCAGAAAACGAAGGACGGCCGGATCGTGATCAACATCCGCGAGGATGGCACCTACACCGCGGAGGATTTCAATGTGATTCTTCCGGATGAGGTCGCGATCTTCGACTTGGTGGACAAGGAGCGACAGAAAATCGAGCAACTGGGTCAAAAGCCCAAACTCCACCTTCGTGGCGACAAGGACACTGTCTTCAAATACAGTCGTACCGCTATCCGTGCCGCTGCAAAAGCAAAGGTCAGCGAAGTTGTTTTCGCTGTTTTTGTCAAACAGCCCTGATCCATTCCGACCCAATCATTAATCATGGCACGCCACAAAAAATTCGAAGCTCAGGAAGAGAGCGACCCAGCTTTGGACATCTCGTCCCTCATCGACGTGTGCTTCCTTCTGCTCATTTATTTCTTGGTCTCCTCCACCATCAAACCTCGCGAGACCGACCTCGGCATGGCCCTGCCATCCGCCCAGCCCAGTGACCAGCAGCCGGATATCGAGCCGCTTTTCATCAAACTGGACGCCGCTGGTGCCATCTACACCGGCACTGGAAACAGCCAGCAAATCCTAGACACGGACACTGGAGAACGGACCCTGCCGCTTCTCAAAGGGCAGCTGGACATGTATGCCAGTGCCGCCAAAGCGGCTGGTTCCAAACCCCTCGTCCAGATTTGGGCCGATGGTGGAGCCAGCCAGCAACGCGTCATTGACATTCTCAACGCCCTCGCTGGCGTCGGCATCAACTCCGTCACCTTCACCGACCTCGTCGACCCCTGATCTCAACTCCAGCAGGAACGCCCGTTCCGGCCTAAAAAATTCCGCCGCCGGCCGTTCCCTCTTGCGGGCACCGACCCGGCGGCCTTTTTTTAAAAACCACAAAACCTCAACTACCCTCCTGTCATGAACCCACGCTTCTCCGTTTTGCCAATTCTCGGCGGCCTCATGGTGCCAATCGTCTCCACTGTCCCGGCAAACGCCCAACAAGGCGACGATGTCGGCACCCTGGTCACCAACTCGCTCACCCTCATGAACGCCCAGAAATGGGACGAAGCCCTTGCCCTCCTCACGCGTGCGGACGAACGCTTTGGCAAAAACGCCCTTCAGCTTTTCGGACCCCAATTCGGCGTGGTCCTCTACCGCAAAGGGATTTGCGAGATGAAAACCAAGAAGTGGGAGGACGCCATGAAATCCTTCGAGCGCTGTTACCGCGACTTCCCCAACGACGGAGCCGTCGCCGGTGGTGGAAACATCTTCCAGAAAAAAGCCCTACTCAAATGGGGCGAGGCCGCCCAAGGAGCGGAAGACTGGAACCTCGCCATCCGCCAGTTCAAAAAGTTCCTCGAAGAGCGCGACAAAACACGCGATGACTTTCCACAAGGAGCCTTCTACATCAACATGGCTATCTGCCATTACAAGCTCGCCAAGATCCCCGAAGGCAACGAGAACCTCGAAATTGCCATTAAAAACAAAGAGCGCTTCCCCACACCGGACGCTGGCATCGTCGCCGGATTCCAAGCCCTCGTCGGTGCCGTCATCGAAAAACGCAACGAACAGGCCCTCCTCGATTTCGTCGAAAAAAACCGCGGTGACATCACCGCAGAGCCGTTCGAGATGGTCAAATATGCCAAAATCTTCATGAAGCTCGCCGGCGACGCCATCGGCGCTGACATGCAGCGCGGCGCAATGGCCCTCTACCACCTCGTTCCAGCTACCGAAGTCGCTCTCGACGATACCGAAGCACGCCTCAAATCCCTAGCCGCGCGTGCCGGCGTCCGGGATGGCGGCCGCAACATCGTCAACAAGGAACTCGCCGCCCAAGCCAAAATGCTCGAGGACGAGCGCCGCGGCAACAAACCTACCGAAGTCATCAAACTCGGTGCCACCGCCTTCATCCACGAGAAAAACGGCAATACCCGCGGTGCCTACGCCGCCTACGAACAGCTCGAACTTTATTACCCCAAAGCCGAAAAACGCGAGGACAACCTCTACAACCTTGTCCGCACCAGCTCCATCATCGGCGAAGTCTTCGCCACCGAAGGATACGGCCAGAAATTCCTCAAGGACTTCCCCAACTCCACCCACGTCCCCGCCGTCCGCCGCATGATGCTCTCCTCGCTCTTCTATGAAGGCGAATACGACACCTGCATCGAAGTCGCCTCCGCCATGATCGACCAGCTCGAAGTCGGAACCAAAGAACACGACATCTGCGTCCACGTCCTCGGCGGTTCCTACTACTACACCGGCAAATACGACAAGGCTCAACCCCTCCTCGACCAACACGTCGAGAAATACCCCGAAAGCCAGTTCGCCGAAGCCGCCCTTTACTTCCAAGCCTCAAACCTCTCCCGCCTCCAATTCTGGGCCAAAGCCGCCAAACTCCTCGACGCCTTCTTCGAGAAATACCCCGATCCACAGAAAAACACCTTCTACGCCTTCGCCCTCTACGATCGCGCCAACTGCCACTACGCCGAGGACGAAAACGAACAAGCCCTCGAAAAACTTAACCGTCTCGACCAGGAATTTCCCAACGCCGAGATCATGGACATGGCCCTCAACCTCCGCGGCAACGTCCAGCAAACCCTCGGCTCCAAGGAAGACGCCGAACAATCCTACCTCAAGGCCCTCGAACTCGCCGAACGCCGCGAAAACGAAGTCGTCGCCGGTGAAGCCCTCTACTACCTCGTTGCCATGCTTGGCGACAAAGGGAAGGAAAAGGACGAAAACCCACGCCTCAAGGATGCCGTCCCCTACGCCGACAAATTCTGGAAAGAACACGGCCAGGACTCCCCATACAAAATCCAGGTCGCCGTCTCACAGGTCTACGCCCTCGGTGCCGTCGGCCGCGGTGAGGAAGCCCTCAACCGCCTCCGCGACGTCATCGCGGAAATGGCGGCAAATACCGAGACCGCCTTCGGCCTCGAAGAAGCCATCAACTCCTACACCGACGTCTACCTCGAATCACACACCCCAGAGGAACTGAAGGAGCACTATTATAATTTCCCCCGCATTCAGGCCAGCAACAAGGCCGCCCGCGCCCTCCTCCGCATCGCCGTCATCGGCGTCTTCGAGGACGTCTCCAAAAAATCCGCCGAAGACGAAGCCAAAAAACGCTCCGCGGATGCCATGATCAAAGTTCTCTTCCAGGAACTCAAAGTCGACTTCAGCCCCAAGGAACTCACCAACTACATCCTCGTCAAACTCGGCGACTACCTCCGCACCAACACCGCAGCGCCCATCGAAGCCCTGCCCTACTACGACGAGGCCATCTCGCGCACCGACCTCTCCTACCGCTTCCCCGCCCTCTTTGGTCGCGGCGATGTTCTCGCACGCTCCACAGACAAAGCCAACATCGCCAAAGGCATCGAGGACTTCCAACGCGTTTTCGCCGACTCTCAGGACAACGGAGAGCGTGAGACGGCCCTTTTCCGCACCATTGAATCCCGGATGGCAATGGAAGATTATGCCAAGGCCGCTGAAGACGCCAAACGCTACCTCGACAAGAAAGAGAACAACTTCAGCAAATATGCGCCACAGGTCGGCATGATCCTTGCACAGACCTACGACAAACGCGGTGAAGTCAACGACGCCATCGCCATGTATGTCAAAGTCTGGTCAGCCCACATGGGCAACGTCCCCATCTCCGCCCCCGCCGTCAAACGCTGGATGGAACTCTCCTGGCAACGCAACCTCCCGGGCGCAAATGCTGAAACACCAGGCGACCGCCAAGGTGCCTACCAAGGTGGTTGGAACTTCATCAACCTCACCAGCCGTCCCGAATTCAAAAGCAAAATGACCGAAGACGAACTCGCCCTCTGGTCCGATGTGGAAAAACTCACCAAACAATACGAGGCCGATCCCTCCATCAAATCCATGGCCGAGATCGAAAAGGAAAAAGCCGCGGGCCGCCGCTAATCCCCAGCCCGCAACCCAACCCCAACCTTCATCACCGACATGAACCCTCGCATCCTCCTGGCCCCCGTCCTCCTCGCCGCATCCGTGGCACCGGCCGCCGCCCAGCAACAAGGCTTCCAGACCCGCGCCTTCCTTATCTTCGAGGAGGGCGAGTCACAGGAAGTCTGGCTCGTCGCCGCCTCTGCAACCGGCATCCGCTTCCGTGAAACCGAACAAGGCGTCGATACCGTCGACCTTAAGATCTCTGATACCGAAGCTATCTACATCATCGAACCCCGCGAATACTCCCAAGCCGTCGACCTCTATCAGTCCCGCAAATACGAAGAGGCCAAAGCCAAATTCGCCGAGGTCAAGGAGCGTCACAAATCCCTCCAAACCCTCCCTAACAACTTCGCCACCCTTTCCGCATTCTACGAACTCGAATGCATGCGCCGCCTTGGCGACCTCGAAGGCCTCGCAGCAGGCCTCGAAAAATTCATCAAGGACCCCCTCACCCGGCCAAACCAGCTCCGCCAGATCGAAATCTACGTCTTCTGGGATGCCGTCCGCACCAAAAGCTGGGCTCGCCTCGACACCCTCGCCCAAGAGCGCCTCAAGGAAAAACTCCCAGGCTACCAGCGCGCACAAGTCGCCTATTGCCACGGCCTGGCACTCGAAGGACTCGGCAAAAAAACCGAAGCCCTCAACGCCTACAACATCGCCCTCACCGCCGATGCCGCAGGCTCCGAAGACATCGCCCGCAATGCCGCCACTAACATCCTCCGCATCCACAACGCCGATCCGGAAGTCCAGCTCGCCATCAAACTCTGGGGCACTCCCGATGAAAACCCCAACGCCATGGGCAGGGCCCGCTTGTTGGAAGCATCCGCAGTCGCCCACCTCTATCAGATCTCATTCGGCGCGGGCGTTCCCCTTCCCAAGGAATACACCGGCCTCCTCAAATACAAAACCGAGGCCGAAAAAGAAGGCTGATCAGTATACCCTGCCAAAGCAGCTCACACCCAACCCGAACCCGCAGCGGAACCTTCCCCTGCGGGTTCTTTCGTGAAATCACCGATCCGATTTCGCCGCCCACCCCGTCGTGCCATCTCCGCGTTCCACCGATCCCCACGCACCCGTCAAACATCCTTCCTCAAATCCCTAACACTCCACAAAGCCCCCGCTGCCGCCGCCCCCCGACCTTTCATCCGCCGCGCCCCATCCCTCCGCTTTGGCCCGAACCGATCCCGCGCCGCCACAAACGCGGCATTCACAAACTCACGGCTCCCGATCACCGCCCCATCCGTGAAATACCGCACCCGGCACCGCAACATCATCCCAAAGGGAACCTCGCCCATCTGCTTCTCCGCCGCCTCCCTCAACTTCGCCCGTGCCACTTCCAATTCCTCCGCCGACATCCCCTTCCGCACGCGGACTTTCTCCAGCTTCCCGCTTCGATTCACCCGCTCCTCCACCGATTCACCCGCGCCAGAAAGCAGCAGTTTCCGATACTCCACCGCCACATCGTCTTTCCAAAACGCATCATCCGCCGCCGTCCCACGATGCGCACGCATCGCCCGGACCAATCCCGCCCGCGCCTTCTTGCCATTCCCCTTCGCCCCGCCGCCAATCGCCTCCCCATAACTGCTCCACCGATACTCCGCCGGATCGGAAACCATCCCTGCCCTAACAGGATTCAGATCGATGTAAGCCGCCATCGTGCGAGCAGCCACGCCGTCTTCCACGATCACGCTCTTGAAACGGCTTTCCCACAAATGTCCCGTCCGCTCGTGCTTCCCGTTGTGCCACTGCGTGTAGCGTTGCAAAAAATCCTTCATGAACTGCGAGAGATCATGCATCCGCCACGTGAACCGCTCGTGAATCCCCCGGACCAATCCCTCCGGATCCTTCACCTGCCCGGCGGCAATCGCACGACGCGCCTCAGCCAGTTCCTTCGCCACCAATGCTACTTGTCCTTCCGAGTGGATCCACCTCAAACGCCCCAGCAGCTCCTCATCCGTCAACCCACCCGCCGGAGCCGGAGTGATCTCCACTAGCAAGTGGATGTGATTGCACATGAAACAGTAAGACAAAATCCGGTTCCCCGAGAAATTCTCATACATCCGCATGAACGTCCGCAGCTTTTCCTTTTCATCCGGCCCAAAAGCGAACCGTCGCTCCACCACCCGTGAAATGCAATGATACAGCGCCGGCCTCCCATCCATCTCCAATCCACCAAGTCCCTGATCCCCCGCTCTACCCCCCTCGCGATCAGCACCAGCACCCTTACCCAATGCCTCGCCCACTCCCACCACCTGACCCGGTTCCCCACGCCCCTCAACTCCACGACCTATGATCCATCGACGGCGTCCCATGCCCAAACCCAACCAAACCCCCAGCCTCCCGACAAGCAGAATCCTACAAAAGACCTGGACGTTTAACATAACAAGTAATTTTTGATAAAAGGCCTGGGTAGAAATCTGAAAGACCTGGGTAAGAATCTGGAATCGGATGTGCCGGATCACCTTTTGCCCTAGGCTCCGAGCTGGATCTGATGTTGCGGTAAAATCTGGATCAGGCAGGGTGGGTTCCGATCGAGGTCCGATCTTGCCGATGCCCCCCGCGCCCGCTCCAGCTCCTGCAGCTAAGTCCATGCCGAAAAGCGAATACTGGTGTTTCATCAGCTATCGCCACGCAGACAACCGCGACTCTGGCCGGCAGTGGGCGACCTGGCTGCATCAGCAGATCGAGACCTACGAGGTGCCCGCCGACCTCGTGGGAAAAACCAACGACCGCGGCGATGTTTTTCCCGAGCGCATCTTCCCGGTCTTCCGCGATGAGGACGAGCTGCCCGCGGATGCGGACCTCGCCTCGCCGATCTATCGGGCGCTTGAGCGGTCGAAGTTCCTCGTCGTCCTCTGCTCACCGCAAGCCGCCGCATCGGCTTATGTCGCGGATGAGGTGCGCTACTTCAAACAGCTCGGAAAAGCCGTGCGCGTCCTCGCGGTCCTCATCGAAGGTGAGCCAAACGCCTCGTGGGATTCAGGAAAACACCGCACCGGCATCGATCCCGCCCGGGAGTGCTTTCCCAAACCGCTCCAACATCCTGTCGATCCCACAGGCAAGCTCATCGAAACCGAACGCGCGGAGCCCATCGCCGCCGATTTCCGGCTGCCGGATGGCACGCAAGGTTGGACCACGCCGGAAGCCTACCGGCAATCGCTGCGAGAAGCCGAGAATCTATCAGACCGCGAGATTGATCTTCGCGTTGCCGAATACCGCAAGCGCTCCGAACTCGCCAAGCTCAAGATCATTGCCGGCATTCTCGGCGTTCCCCTCGGTTATCTCACCCAGCGCGACAAGGTCTATCAGTTGGAAAAAGCCCGCCGCCGCGCCCGTGCTCTCTGGCGCGTATCGCTGGTCATGATCCTCCGTGCGGCGCTCGCGCTGCTTGCCGGGGCCTTCGCCCTGAAGCGGGAAAAGGACGCGCGTCGATCCAAAGCCACATCGGACGACCTCAGCGAGTTCATGATCGTCGATCTCTATCAGCGCCTGATACGCATCGGCCGCACCGATCTGTTGGATGAAACGGCGGGGCGCCTCGACAGGCTCCTTGGCAGCGGTCCGGTGCCCACGGATCAGATCGACTGTGTGCGTTACCTCCGCCTAAAAAACCAGGTCGCCAAAATCCGCCTCGCCCAGGGCCGGATCAACGAGGCCTATCAGATTTCCGAGAGAACCGCGCGCGGCATCCCCGCCGGACTAACAGAGAAAAGCGACGTCGCCTTAGCCATCGCCGGCCTGCAAAGCTTCGCCAGCGACATGGCCATCCGCATCGGTGCGCCGGATGGCGAGTCGCTCGCATCGCAGGCGGTGGAAACGTTCCGCAAACACAAGCGTTCCGCGCCGCTCGCCCTCGCGCTGTTGAATCTGATGGACTATCATCTCCAGCGGCAGGACTTCGCCACCGCCCGCACCCTTGCGGAAGAGGCCATCCAGAATGCGGATCGTGCGGCCAGGGAAAGCGCTTCACCCGAGCCACGGGAAACTCTGCTTCGCATTCTCCTGCGGCAGGCGCGCTTCGAAGCCGAGGCAGAAAACCTCCCGCAGGCGATCAACATTCTGTCGGAGCGCTCCTCGCGCATCGCGACCTTCGCCGCGCAGGATCCCGATCATTGGCTTTGGGATCGGGAGAAAATCCTCAACGCCATCGAGGAATCGAAATTCCAACTCAGGCAGTCCAACAACGAGCGTGCACTTTTCCTCGCTGAGAATTCCTTGCGCGAGGCGTCGGTCCTTGAGTCCCGCGATCCGAGCAATCTCGAATGGGGCCGCATTGCCGCCACCGCACACAACCACCGGGCGTTTGTTTTGTTAGAAAGCGGAAAGGCTCCCGAAGCGAAGGCCGATTTCGAGCAAGGGCTCGCCCGTTTCAGGAAACTGACCGAGTTTTCCCCGCGCAATCTCGGATGGCGGTCCAGCCTGGCATGGACACATGATGGTCTGCGCTCCGCCCTTCTGGAAACCGATCCGGATGCCGCGCTTGCCTCCTCGACCACCGCCGTCAATCTGTTGCGCTCGGTCTATCAGGATCTCGGAAAGCCTAACGGGTCGGATGCGGCACGAGAGCTGATGATGGTCCTCACTTCCAAGGCGAACCTTCAAACCGACCTCGGCGAACTCGATGCCGCCGCATCAACCATCGCCGAAGCCGTTGCGCTTGCGGAAGCGCTCGGCGCGGCGGATGCGGTGCTCGGTTCCGATGCCTGTTTCACCCAATCGGAAATCCTCGCCGCAACCAGCCAACTCCCCGCCGCCATCGACGCCGCGAGAAAAGGGCGCGACTTCCTTTCCGGGATCGAAAAGCCAGAAAAGCCAAGTCGCCCGCTTGCGGTTGCGCACTTGAAAGTCGCCATGCTCGAAGCGGAGAGCGCGATGACTGCGGAAGCCCGCGCATCGGCAACGGCGGCGCTCGGCATTGTTGAAAGCCTCCATGCGGCAAGCCCATCCCCGCAAACGATCCGCGACCTTGAAACCGTACGCACCTTCCTGTTAAACCTACCGCAATGAAGTTTTTCCTCCTGTTGGCCCCCGCGCTCCTCTTCGCCACGTCAGCGTTGGCACAAAAGCCGTTCCCCATCCCTAACAAAGACCTCCAGTTCCTCTCCGATGGGGACTACGAAGACCACGCCAAATACCTCCGCCTCGGCGAAAGCTACAAAGGCTATTGGGCGCTAGGCAAAACGCGTTGGAAAGCCCTCGAAGCCCGCTTCAAAAAGGCTTCCAAAGGCTATATCGCGATGGTCGAGAAAGTGGAATTCGACGCCACCGGAAAATGCCTCATCACCTTCCGTGCATGGTATTTGACCTCAGGATCCTCCATGCAGTCGGAAACCTTCAGCGTGGGTCCCCGCATGAGGGAGAATGAAAACCTAAGCCACATCCCAACCATCACGCCAAAGGGCATCGTCTTCACCCTGGAGTGGGACAAGCCGGAAACCCCTCCGCCTTTCGCCGCTGGAGCGCCGGTGGTCATCGGCGTGGATTCGGCGGGCAAGGTCGTTTGCTCGGTGCTCACCGTTTACGACATCACCGCTGTGCGTCTCGGCGCGACCGGTCATGTTGAAGTGATTCTGCAGCTTGAGCTGGGCGATCCGGTGAAGCCGCCGGAGGACATGTATTTCGGTCAGGAACCGTCGCGGAAAATCATCCACATCAAGCCGGACTTCACCAACCTCCAACTCTGCGGCCGGGCGGTGCGATACACGAATGTGCTCTGGGATGCCGAGGGAGGCATCGTCGTCGCCGCGCTCGATGAGGAAGCGGGAGACGACCTAACAG
This sequence comes from Verrucomicrobiaceae bacterium, assembly GCA_005787565.1. Classification (GTDB taxonomy): domain Bacteria; phylum Verrucomicrobiota; class Verrucomicrobiia; order Verrucomicrobiales; family Akkermansiaceae; genus Luteolibacter. The sequence goes on from SYAP01000307.1 coordinate 14,365, forward strand.
AGAGCATGATCGGCTCAAGCCAGCGCGCCGGCATCCCGGTGGAAAATCACCCGACGTTCCGTTTCCTGATCGGCGCGGATGGCTGGAAGCGTTTCAACGACCTTCCCTACCATGTCGGGATGATCGGCTTCGAATACCTGATTCCGGAGTCCCAGTTCATCACGATCCGCGATGGATTTTCCGATCTGGGTTCAGAGGTCTTCGGCCCGCCACCGGTTTCGGTGTGGATTTTTCCCGATTCGTCCACGCGCTTGCTGACCGAGGCGGAGGTGCGGAACCTGGATCAGGAAACGCTCTGGCGGGCGAAAAACGAAATGTATGCGCGCAAGGGCTACATTTTCAGCACCCCGCGCGGCAAGGCCTACACGGCTTCGTTGGGAGATGCCTACGTCGGGCGCACGACCGATCAGGCGGCGATTTCGGCGTCGTTCAACCCGACGGAGCGGAAGAATCTGGCGCTGCTGGTTCGGTTTTTGAACTGATGCCGGATTTTTGCGTGCCGGATTCGAATCTTGACGATCGGCCCGGATCCTGCTTGCCTGCGGCGTCCGGCGATTGATTTTCAATCATTTGTCGAACCCGAACGACGGAAATTCGCACGAAAATCTCCTGCCCGGGATGCCGGGCTTTTCGTCGTCTTCGCGTCATTCATCGCCTCGCCTACCTCACTTCCCTCTCTCATAACCCCCTCACTCTCATGGACTGGACATCTCCGCTTTGGTATTTTTGCTACATCACCGTGCTGCTCGGCCTCGCCGGGTATGGCTCGCATCGTTTGACCATCATCGCGCTTTATCTCAAGCACGCACGCAACAAGCCCAAGCCGCTCCGTGAGTTTGAAGACGTGCCGCTCGTCACCGTGCAGCTTCCGGTTTTCAACGAGATGCACGTGGTTGACCGCTTGCTCGACTCGGTGGCGGCGTTGGATTATCCGCAGGACAAGTTGCAGATCCAACTGCTCGACGACTCGACGGATGAAACCGTGGAAATCTGCCGCCAAGGCATCGAGCGGTTAAAAGCGCGCGGCTTCGATGCCGAGCACATCCACCGCACCGACCGCACTGGCTTCAAGGCGGGTGCTTTGGAAAACGGAACGCGTTTTGCCAAGGGAGAGTATCTGCTGATTCTCGACGCCGACTTTGTGCCGAATCCGGATCTGCTGCAAAAGACGATCCACTACTTCACTGACGACAAGATCGGCATGATCCAGACGCGTTGGGGTCACCTCAACCGCACCTTCAACGTGCTGACCCGCATTCAGGCGATGTTCCTCGACGGTCACCTTGAGCTTGAGCAGACCGCCCGCAACCGCTCCGGCCGCTTCTTCACCTTCAACGGCACGGGTGGCATCTGGCGGAAATCCTGCATCGCCGACGCCGGCGGTTGGGAGCACGACACCCTCACCGAGGATATGGACCTCAGCTATCGCGCGCAGCTCAAGGGCTGGCGTTTCATTTTCCTCAACGATGTCGAGACACCCGCCGAGCTGCCGGTCGACATGGATGGTTTCAAAAGCCAGCAGCACCGCTGGACGAAGGGTTCGATCCAGGTTTGCAAGAAAGTCCTGCCCGCCATCTGGAAATCCAAGGTGCCGCTTTTCATCAAGCTTGAGGCCACCGCGCACCTCACCTCAAACTTCGCCTATCTGTTGCTGATCTGCCTCTGCTTCCTCATCTATCCGAACCAGCAGTGGCAGCCAGATTTCGGCCCGCTCACCTATTACATCATCAACGTTCCGATTTTCTTCTTCTCATCGGTTTCCGTGATTCTGTTCTACCTCACCTCGCAGAAGGCGCTCCGTCCGCACACATGGTGGAAGGAAATCCCCTACCTGCCGCTGCTTCTCGCGCTTGGGATTGGGATGTCGATCAGCAATGCGAAAGCCGTGATCGAGGCGCTTTGCAACCACCAGTCCGGCTTCGTCCGCACGCCGAAATACGGCATCGACCAAAAGGCCCGCACCGATTGGAAAAAGAGCAGCTACAAGGCGATGAAAACGCTCACGCCGTTCGTCGAGCTGCTGTTCGGCCTGTTTTTCACCTTCATCGTAGTCGAGGCCGCCATGCAAGGTCGTTGGAACTCGGCGATCCTTCTGCTGCCGTTCCCGATCGGTTTCTTCTACACTTCCTTCTCCTCCATTGCCCGCATGCTTCCCTCCGGCTCGTCGGCTCCCACCCCTGCCCCTGCCACCCACAAAGACCCCTGAAATCATGACCGGACGCACCCATCCGCGCACCCTCCTCCTCGCAGCCCTCGCATTGGTTTCCGCACTGGCATTCACCAGTTGCGGTACGCAGGTCGGGCGGGACAAACGCAACGACATGATCGTCAGTGTGAGGGAGCAGAAGATGCTGTTGGTGCGTGATGGAAAACCGGTGAAGGAGTATAAGATTTCGACCTCGAAATTCGGCATCGGCGACCGACCCGGCAGCAACTACACGCCGCTTGGCCGCATGCAGGTGGCGAAGAAGATCGGCTGTGGCCAGCCGGCGGGTGCGGTCTTCAAGAGCCGCCGTCCCACGGGTGAGGTCATCAAACCAAACGCCCCTGGCCGCGATCCCATTGTCAGCCGCATCATGTGGCTGGAAGGAAAAGAAGGCCACAACCGGAATGCCTACCGCCGGTTCATCTACATCCACGGCACACCGGAGGAGCGCAATCTCGGCCGCCCGGCGTCTTATGGGTGCATCCGCATGGGAACCAAGGACGTGGTCGATCTCTACAACCGCATCGGATACGGCGCGGACGTGTATGTCGTGCGTGGCCCGCTCCATCAGACAAAGGCCGGGCACGCGTGGGCGCAAAAACAGGGCCGCATCAGCACCTCGCCCCGCGCCTGATTGCAAGGCCGATATGCCGAGTCTGTCGCTCTCTCACGGAGTTCACTGGGTGGCATGATCGGTCGATACCACCGTCGGCAGTTTTCGAAGGCGTTGGTTTGCGTTGTGGGAAGCGCGATCTGTTGGACGTTGGCGTGGTGGTCTTTTCGGTATGTTCCGGCATTCGCCGCCGGGATGTTCGGCAGTGATTGGTCGGTCGGCACCACGCGCTGGTGGGCTTGGGCGGGATGATGGTGTTGGCGTGGAGCGGGTTCCGCACGTGGAAATCCGGTGGCGGATTGAAGGGATTCCACGAGTCCGCATTTTACTTCGAACTCGAGCACGATACGGCGGGTGCCTATCAGGTCGAGCGATACGCCCAACGGGTGACGGGACCGGCGCATGTGCTGAGCCAGCTTTTCCTTGGCGGACCCTTGCTGCTGCTCAAGGCCTGCACCTTGCTATCGAGCCTGATCCCTAACAGCATCGACCTCGAATCGCGGCTCAAGGAAACGCTCTCGGTGCTGGGCGAGGCGAAGCGTTGGCAACCGATGACCGACCATCCCCGGCGGCGTGAGGAAATTCTCTATCTGGCACGGATGGGGCTGATCGATTTCAGCGCACACACTGCGGTTCCAAGAATCAAATCACTCTCAAACGATGGAAATGAACCTCGCTCCCAAACGCTTCATCCTGCTTGCCATCGGTCTCATCGTGCTTTGGCTGATCGGTGGATTCACGCCGCCTGAAGGTGCGGATGGCATGGTGGTGTCCGGCCGGGTGATGAAGGCGTGGCTGTGATGTCATGTCGGATTCATCGCCGGGGCGGTGTGTGTTTCGATCATCGATCACATGGTGGGGACCTTGGATCGGTCTAACATCCGCTTTGCTTACGTGGTGCTGGGAATCCTGATGATGGCCGGCACCGGCATCGCGCTGCGGGTGGTGGAAGGCAATGCACGGGCGGCGGCGGTGGAAAATGAGGGATGAGGGCAGCCGACTGAACAAGCAAAGGAAGATGCCGGGTTGATTCCCCAGCCTCCGGCACAAGTAAATTCTTATAAAAAGCCTGGCAAAATATAGGTGCGGGACACAAGCAAGTTTTGATAAAAAGCCTGGCAAAATATAGGTTTCAGGGATGAGGAGATTGGGTGATTGACCGACCGCGGGATCGCTGGCACATCGGCGGCGCGATGTTTTCCGTCAAACGACTCCGAGTCCTAGCCGCCGCCATGATTTGGCGTCCGGTGCCGGCGTTTGGAGATGTCTGATGGAAACGATTTTCGCCATCTCTCCGGAACGCCCGCCAGGTCGGGTTCCGGGGATTCCATCAAATCCCGCCCGTCTTGCGGAGGTTCCGGAATCAACCCGCCACCGGAATGCACCTGAAATCTGATGACCCCTTCGATCGCCGCAGCGTGATGCTCATGCTGGCGTCGGTGATCTTTTTTGCCGTGAACACGCTGTTGGTTCGAGCGGTTGCGCTGCATGTCCCTGCGGCCGACGGATGGATGGCGAGTTTTTTCCGCGGAGTGGTCGGGCTGGCGGTGGTGTTCCTGATGTATGGAGCGGGTCGCGGTCTGCGTGCGTCCCGCCTGGTGATGGGGAAATGGGTGATCATTCGCGGCGTGGTTGGCGCGCTGAGCATCGTCGCGTTTTACGTAACGGTGGTGAAGTTGGGAGCGGGCCGGGCGGTGGTGCTCAATCTGACCTATCCGATGTTCGCGACGATCATCGCCGCGCTGTGGTTGAAGGAAACGCTGAGACGCGCGGCGGTTTTGTGGACGGTCGTGGGATTTCTCGGGCTCGTTCTGTTTCTCGGGATGGATGGAAATCTTGCCGGCGTTTCGGCCTACGACTGGCTTGCGCTGGCGGGGGCGCTCGGGGCCGGTTGGGTGGTGGTGATCATCCGGCGGCTCAGGAATGAGGAACACCCGGCGACGATTTACGCATCACAAGCGCTTTACAGCATGGTCCTCGCATCCCCTGCCGCGTTGAATCTTGGTGATTTGCCAATGATCGCATGGGCCGGCCTGGCGGGTGGTGCGGTGATCGTCACCTTCGCGCAACTGGTGATGACGAAAGCCTATCAGTCGATGTCGGTGTCGCGGGGTTCCTCATTGCAGATGCTGCTTCCCTTGGCGACTTCGCTGGGTGGGTTCCTTTGCTTTGGCGAGACATTCGAGCCGGTCGAACTGATTGGCGCGATGATCACCTTGATCGCGACGTGGCGGGTGGTGATGTCGCGGTGATGCGGATCGCGTGAAGAGATCGGCTGAAATAAAAAAGCGGCCCGACTGATCATCCCCTTGGAAAACCCATTAACCTTGGAGCATCTCAGTCGGACCGCCTAGTGTGTCGCGACGTGGGGAAATTGGCACATCCAGGCCAACCTGTCGAACGGAAACCCGTGACGAATTTGTAATCCCTGCGACGGTGTTGGATCACAGCGATGGGCTGATAGAAAAAGCGGCCCGACTGATCATCCCCTCGGAAAACCCATTAACCTTGGAGCATCTCAGTCGGACCGCCTGTTGTGTCGCAACAAAAATAAATAAGCATTGAGCGTGCCAACATTTTCTGTTGGATCAAAGATTCACGCAAGGTGTTCCGAATAAGGAGAATCCACCGGATTCCTCGATCTGGATATCGAGCATTTGGCCGATGAGTGGGTCGGCATCGCCATCGAAAATGACGACCTTGTTGTGGGTGGTGCGTCCGGTTAGGCGCGCGGCGTTGGTTTTGGAAGGTCCTTCGCAGAGGATTTGTTGGCGGGTGCCGACGAGGGCAGCGTTTTTGGCGATGGCGATGCGGTTGACAACCTCTAACAGCCGCTGGTTGCGCTCTTCCTTGACGGCTTCCGGGAGTTGTCCGTCCATCTCGGCCGCCGGGGTGTCCTTTCGTTTCGAGTAGCGGAAGACGAAGGCGGTGTCGAACTGGAGGCGCTCGACAGTGTCGATGGAGTGTTGGAAATCCTCGTCGGTTTCGCCGGGGAAGCCGAC
>SYAP01000308.1 GCA_005787565.1 Verrucomicrobiaceae bacterium
GACCTCCACGCCTCCGCGTTTCGCTTCGTAAGACCACAGCCCTTCTAAGTTCAACGATCAACGTTCAGACCTTCCGACCTTAATCATCTCCCCCCCATGCCCATATCGTGCAAGCTTTTGCATAAACCGTGCAATCTCGCACAAGTGACACACAGGAACCCCGTACCTACGTTCCAGCCACAAACCTAAGCACATCGCAAACCCGGCGATCGCCATCCGTCCCAGCATGGTAAAGCCACATCCATCGGTCACGCCAAACCAAAATCTCAAACCCTCCACCGCATGAACGCAAACCCATCCTCCACCACCTCGCGGCACACCAACCGTCACGGCTTCACCCTCATCGAGCTGCTCGTCTCCATCACCATCCTCATCGTCCTCGCCGCCCTCGTCCTCGTCGTCACCGGCAAAGTCCGCAAAAACGCCCAACAAGCCAACGCCGTCTCCGCCATGCGCCAGATCGGCATGGCAAACGTCGCCTACTACAGCGAAAACAACGGCAGCATCAACGTCATCCGCGACTCCGGCGAAAAAGGCCGATACGAAGGCAGCGGCGGCAAATGGGCAAGCGACTCCTTCATGGGTCGCATGCAACCCTACCTCTTCGGAAGCAGCTCCACCTCCAACGAGAAATCCTTCGCCAACGAAATGAACGCGTCCCTCACCGCGCTCTTCGGCACCACCGACCTCAAAACCATGGCCGGCACCATCTTCAACGGCGTACCCGTCACCACCGATAGCTCCACCATCCGCAACCCCATCGCCGTCAACGACGCCCTCAGACCCACCTGGGGCCCCGCAAACGGACCACGCCGCGCCGCCACCTTCGACGATCCCTCAGGCACCCTCTACCTAACCTTCGGCCGATACTACTTCAACGAACAACTCGCCAAAACCTACATCCCCATGCCCCAGAAAGGCGACAACCGCCGCGCCATCTACTTCCTACCCAACCGAAAAGCCATCTTCTCCTTCCTCGATGGCCACGTCGAATTGTTATCCGCCCCCATCCCCGAACGCTACTTCGCAAAACCGGAAGCCTGATCCAAATCTGTTCGCTTAACTCACCCGGCAACCTTCGCCATCAGATGCCGCTCAGCGCCCCATCCGTTAAATCATCCTCACGCCTGCGCCTGCTCGGGATATCTGCCTCCGCGCTCTCCTTTCTCACCACCCAAACCCTTCACGCCGCCTCCATCGTCGAAGGCGATGTCACCACCACCCTCGGCCCCACCTTCTTCCTCGACGATGCCAGCCTCGGCGGCTCCGATACCGACATCATCCAACCCGCAGGCCTCTCCGCCATCCGCCTCTTCAACGGCCAACTCACCCCCAACCAAGGCCCCACCCGCATCCTAATCACCGGCATTGGCTTCGCAACCCACACCAGCGCCACCGCCAATTCCGCAACCTCGATCACCGCAACCATCACCTATCTCGGATCTAACGAATCCGTCGGCGGTGGCGACGACGTCACCATTGGCTCAGCCACCGGCACCTTCACCTTCTCCGGCGGAAAAGAATACGTCTTCGCCTTCGATGCACCACTCTTCGCAGACCTCACCATCACCGGCACCCGCTTCCGCGTCCAACTTGCCCCCGCCAACCCATCAGGAAACGGCTCGCTGAAACTCAAAACCGGCACCCTCACCAGCGACCCCTCCGTCTCCAGCGCGAAAATCAGCGTCGCCGGCATCGCCACCCCGCTCATCAACCCTCAACGCCTCAACCTCGCCAAATTCCAATCCGTCACCACCAGCTCATTCGCCGGCCAACGCCTCGCATCCTACCTAACCGATGGAGTCGTCGGAAATGACAACCGCTGGCAAAGCGCCAACTCCGCTTGGAACAACGCCCGCATCGACTTCCCGTTCCCCGTCGAAGTCGGCAGCGCCCAGGTCTTCACCGGCATCGATGACACACTCCCCCTCACCGCCTTCAACATCCAATATCTCAACGGCACCACCTGGACCACCATCCCCGGCGGCTCCGTAACCGGAAACAACAACGTCGAGCGCAACATCATCTTCACCACCCCCATCAGCGCCTCCTCATTCCGCATCATCGGACCGGATTCCCCTCTCCGCATTCGCGAACTCGCACTCTATCCACCTAACGGACCCGGCGGATTCCCCCTCGGCACCGATCTCACCCTCAACCTCGCCTATCAACGCCCCGCCGTCTCTTCATCCAACACCTCCGGAAACGTCGCCCTCAAAGCCGTCGACGGTCGCGCCCACGTCGGCTCCTTCTGGCAAACCAACACCCCGGGCACCAACACTCTCGAAATCGATCTCCGCGTCACCACCAAAATCGGCAGCGCCCACCTCTACTCAGGCTCCACCGGCATCTCCCCGCTCGGCGCCTTCACCCTGAAATACTGGGACGGCACCGCTTGGCAGGACATCAGCGGCGCCACCATAACCGGCAACACCACTCCGGACCTCGTCAGCCCCGTCACCCCCATCTCCACCAGCCGCGTCCGCCTCGAATTCGAAAACACAACCACCACCTCCATCCGCGAACTCTGCATCTTCCCCGCCAACACCGGAAACATCGGCTACCCCCTCGGCACCAACATCATCTCCTCCGGTGCCATCGCCAGTTACGAAACCTTCAACGATGCCTTCTATCTGATCAACAACCCCTCCTCGGGCCGCAGGATGTCGGTCCCTGACAACGGCCAACCCTCCCTCGACCAACCCAACCTCGCATTCGGCCAAAGCCAATACCAACTCCTCCTCAACCTCTCTAACGGAACCTACCGCCTCCGCAACCGCGCCACCGGAAACTGCCTCTCCGGCGCCCGCCTCGACAAAACCCCGGGCCTCCCCCTCGTCGATGCACCCTACTCCGCACTCCCCGATCAGGACTGGATCCTCGATCCCCTCGGCGGCCAAACCTTCCGCTTCATCAACCCCTGGAGCGGACTCGTGATCGACTCCCAAAACGGCTCAACCAACTCAGCAACCCCGCTCGTCCAAAACACCCCGAACACCTCACCCTCCCAACGCTGGCAGCCATCCTACTACGCCATCCACCCCAAAAAAGGCATCGGCGGCACCACCTTCGCCATGTCCACCAACCCCAACTGGTCCTACAACTGGGGCCGGCGAAACACCAACCCGATCCCCCAAAACACCATCTTCCACCCCATGCAATGGGGCAACTTCAGCTGGGACATCGGCTCCAACCAAGGCCCACTCTGGCAGGAATACCCCGCATGGCGCACACGCGCCGATGGCATCCACCTCCTCGGCTTCAACGAACCTGACCGCACCGACCAATCCAACATCTCCCTCGCCACCGTCATCAACCTCTGGCCCCGCCTTCAGGAACTCGACCTCCCTCTAACAAGCCCATCCCCCGGAACCATCGGCGGAGATGGCGGATGGCTCGATTCCTTCTACTCCCAGGCCGATGCCCTGGGCTACCGCGTCGACTACACCGCCGTCCACACCTACCCCGGCCCCAGCAGCGGCTCATCCAACAACCTCGTCAATTTCGTAAACTCCGCCTACACCTATCACTCCAAAAATCGCCCCGTCTGGCTAACGGAATTCTCCTTCGTCGATTGGGCCGGAAACCAATCATGGAGCGAGGAAGACAACTACAACTGCCTCGCCGAATTCCTCTGGCGCGCGGAAAACCTCACCGCCCTCCGCAAATACTCCCTCTTCGTCTTCACCGAAAGCGCCGAACATCCCCAACCCCCTAACGCCTGGCAGGACGTCACACCCGCCCCAAGATCGAACTCCTTCGACATCAACGGAAATCTAACAGCCTTCGGCAAACTCTACGCCGCATGGGATGGCGATACCACCGTCCGCACCAACAAATCCTATCACATCCACCACAAGGAATCCCGAAAACGCATCGCCAACCTCACCACCCAATCCAACCTCGCGGGCAGAAACATCCGCATCGACGGAAACCTCGTCAACTGGACCCTCGTCTCCGCCGGGTCCTCGAACCGCTACCACATCGTCTCCGCACTCGACGGTCGCCGCCTCAGCTCGAATGGAACCACCGTCAGCCTCGCCGCCCCGGGCACCACCGGCACCGCCACAGAATGGTCCCTAACAGAATCACAGCACGGCTGGCACTACATCGGCCACCCCTCCTCCTCGAAACGCCTCAGACTCGTTTACAACAACTCGAACTTCGTCGCCACCTACAGCCTCGTCGCCAACACCAGCATCGGTGACGATGTCCAATGGCGCTTCATCGTCCCGCTCCCACCACCCAACACCGCACCGACCCTCGCCCCCATCCCTCCCCAAATCACCAGCGCAGACACCCTCCTCACCTTCACCGCCTCCGCCACCGATGCCGA
>SYAP01000309.1 GCA_005787565.1 Verrucomicrobiaceae bacterium
CAGGTGATCATCGGCGCTAGTAAATGTGCCGATAAGTCCATCGGTAAGGACAACTCCCTTTACTAGATCATCAAAGAAATTATCATTTAAGCTCTGAGCTAAGGTGCTTTCAACTAGCTCTACCCAGGTAAGTGGATCTACGAGCTCCTTTATCTCTGACTCGGTTGGCACTGGTTTTAACATAGTTGGTGCTACAACTTCAGCAAACTCTTTAATAGATTTCCACGGCTGGAAAACCCTCCTCAACTCCGCCGACCTCGAAACCGATCCCATCACCGAACTCGTCCGCGTCTACCGCGAAGTCAACGCTTCCGCCAAACAGGACCCCAACGTCCTCGAAACCTGCAAGGCCGAACTCGTCAAACTCCAGGCCGGCGACCCCGAAAACCTGGCCATCTGGCAGCAGTGCATCGACGTCTCCAAACGCGGACTCCAAGCCATCTATCAGAAACTCGACGTCCGCTTCGATCATTGGCTCGGTGAAAGTTTCTACAACGACCGTCTCCCGGGCCTCGTCGACGAATTTCTAACACAAGGCATCGCCCGCGAAAGCAATGGTGCCATCTGCATCTTCTCCGACGACACCGGTCCGCCGGAAGAGGACCCGTTCAAAGTCCACCGCGAGGACGGCTGGACCGACAACCCCGCCATCATCCGCAAAGCCGACGGCGGCTTCCTCTACGCCACCACCGACCTTGCCACCCTCGAATACCGCATCGATCAATGGAAGGCCGACCAGATCTGGTACGTCGTCGGCGTTCCCCAATCCCTCCACTTCCGCCAGATCTTCGATGCCGCCGCACGATGGGGCAAACAAGGCGACTTCCGCCACATCGCCTTCGGCTCCATCCTCGGTGAGGACCGCAAGCTGATGAAGACCCGCTCCGGCGACAACGTCGGCCTAACAGACGTGCTCACCGAAGCCGTCGAACGCGCCGCAAAAGCCATCGCCGAGAAAAACCCCGACCTCCAGGGCGAGGAAGCCGCCGAAATCGCGGAAATCGTCGGCATCGGTGCTGTCAAATTCGCCGAACTCTCGCAAAACCGCCTCACCGACTACGTCTTCGCATGGGACCGCATGCTAGCCCTCCAAGGCGACACCGCACCCTACCTTCAATACTCCAGCGTCCGCATCCGCTCCATCTTCCGCAAGCTCGACGCACCCTTCGATGCCTCCTCCGCCACAATCGTTCTCGAGAAAGACGAGGAAATCCACCTCGTCCGCCTCCACCTCCGCTTCGGCGAAGTCCTTCCCGTAGTACTCGAGGATTTCCGCCCGAACCTTCTCGCGAACTATCTGCTGGAACTCGCCCGCGCCTTCCACTCCTTCTTCGAGGCCTGCCCGGTCCTCAAATCCGAGGAACCTGTCCGCTCCAGCCGCCTTGCCCTCTGCGAACTCACCTCCCGCATCCTCAGCCAGGGCCTCGCACTCCTCGGCATCCGCTGCCCGGAGAAAATGTAAGGTCCGGCCTCCACGCCCGTTATTGCTTCCCAGCAACCTATCAGCTAACAGAACATGCCCGCCTTTTACGTCATCGGCCACAAAAACCCGGACACGGATGCCATCTGTTCCGCCATCGGTCATGCCGCACTCCTGCGGGCCTCCGGTGAGGAACCCCACGCAGAAGCCGCACGTTGCGGAGATGTCCCGCAACGCACCGCCTGGGTCCTCGAGAAAGCCGGAATGGAAGCGCCCCTGTTGGTCACGGACGTCCGCACCACCGCGGCCATGATCTGCCGCCGCGAAATCGTCCAGGTCCACCTCACGGACACCTTTCTAATAGCCTACCGCCGCATGCTCTCCTCCGGCGTCCGCTGCGTCCCGGTCACCGATGACGACGGCAAGGTCCACGGCATGCTCCGCTACCTCGATTTGTTGGAACTGCTCCTCCCCGCACAAACCGAAGGCCTCAGCGTCCGCACCGTCCACGTCTCGCTCGGCAAACTCGCCGCCACCCTGGACGCGAAAAGCCTCGGAGCCGAAATCCCACCCGCAGATGAGGAAGAAGACCTCATCCTCCTCGTCGGCGCATCCTCCCAAGGCACCGTCGACAAACGCCTCGAACAGGCACAAAAGGATGGAAACGTCGGCCAGTTCCTCGTCATCTGCGGCGATCGCCCCATCGTCCAACGCTACGCCATCGAACGCGGCGCGCGCGCCCTCCTCGTCACCGGCAACAACCCCGTCTCCGAGGACATCCGCCAGTTCGCTGTTAGAAAAAACGTCGTCCTCCTCACCTGCCATCAGGACACCGCCTCCGCATCCACCCTCATCCGCTGCTCGCGCGCCGTCAGCCACGTGATGGAAACCGCCTTCACCCCCATCCACGGCTCGGATCCCGTCTCCCGCCTCCGCAAACGCCTCGCCTCATCCAAACAAGACCTCTTCCCCGTCTTCGACGGCCCCGACCACGAACTGTTAGGCGTCCTCTCCAAATCCGACCTCATCGATCCCCCGCGCATCCGCCTCGCCCTCGTCGATCACAACGAATACGCCCAAGCCGTCAACGGCGTCGAGGAAGCCGAAGTCGTCGAAGTCATCGACCACCACCGCCTCGCCGGCGACCTCGTCTCCCGCGAGCCCATCCGCTACCTCAACGAACCCGTCGGCTCCACCTCCACCCTCGTCGCCCGCAAATTCCTCCACCGCGATCTAACACCCGATCCCGGCGTCGCCATCTGCCTCTGCGCCGGCATCGTCTCCGATACCCTCTGCCTTACCTCCCCCACCACCACCCAGCTCGACCGCGACATGCTCGCATGGCTCGGAAAAATCGCCGGCATCGATCCAAAACGCTTCACCGAGGAATTCTTCGCCGTCGGCTCCCTCCTCGCCACCGGCACCCCCGAAGACATCCTCAACGCCGACCGCAAGGAATTCACCGAAGACGGCTTCAAAGTCAGTATCTCCCAAGTCGAGGAACGCGGCCTCCAAGGCTTCGAAGCCCGCCGCGAGGAACTCGAAGACCACCTCCGCTCCATCGCTGCAACCCACCAGTACGACCTCGCCGTCCTCGCCGTCACCGACATCACCGGCCACCACAGCCTCGTCCTCGCCATCGGCCAGGACAACATCCTCGCCAAAATGCCCTTCGAACGCCTCGACGAAGCCCTCTTCGACGCACCTGGCGTTGTCAGCCGCAAAAAACAACTCTTCCCCGCCGTCTGCGCCGCCCTCCACCACGCGAAATGATTCTCCTCCACGGATTTTCCGGTTTTTTCCCGCTCCAATCCGCGTTAGGGTGAGTCCATGAAACTGATCCGCTTCGGAGAACACGGCCGCGAAGAACCCGGCGTCATCCTCCCCGATGGCCGCCGCATCGACGCCAGCGGCGAATTCTCCGACTACGACGAAGGCTTCTTCGCCATGGGCGGCCTCGAATCCCTCGCCGAATGGGTCGCCGACGGCTGCCCCGGCGGCAGCGAAGTCGACCCCCTCGCACGCCTCGGCCCTCCCGTCGACCGCCCTTCCAAAATCGTCTGCGTCGGCAAAAACTACCTCGAACACGCCAAAGAACTCGACGAAGGCATCCCCACCGAACCCGCACTCTTCATGAAAGCCACCAGCGCATGGAGCGGCCCCTTCGACGAAGTCATCACCCCGCGCGGCTCCACCCAGCTCGACTACGAAGTCGAACTCGCCTTCGTCATCGGCCGCACCGCCTCCTACGTCGACGAGCGCGAGGCACTCGACTTCATCGCCGGATACTCCGTCTTCTGCGACTACTCCGAACGCGTCTTCCAAAAGGAAATGGGCGGCCAATGGACCAAAGGCAAAAGCGCCGACACCTTCGCCCCCATGGGCCCATGGCTCACCACACCAGACGAAGTCGCCGATCCCCAGAAACTCCGCCTCTGGACCAAGGTCAACGGCGAGCTGCGCCAAAACAGCTGGACCGGAGACATGATGTTCTCCGTTAGACAAATCGTCGCCTACATCAGCCGCTTCATGACCCTCCTCCCCGGCGATGTCGTCGCCACCGGCACACCCAGCGGCGTCGCCATGGGCATGAACCCGCCACGCTGGCTCCTCCCCGGAGACTTCGTCGAATGCGGCGTCGAAGGCCTCGGAGAAACCGGCCAACGCGTCGTCGCCGGCCATCACCACCTCGCATGAAACGCCGCCTGTCCATCCTCCCATGGCCTCGTCCAAAGGGTGGACCACGCCAAACCGTCTGCCACTTCTGCGACTCCCTGCACGACTCCTCGCCCATCCCCGAAGGCACCGCCGCACGCTGCCTCCGCTGCGGAGCCACCCTCTATCAGAACCGCCCCGCGTCCCTCGTCCGCGCCACCGCCTTCTCCCTCAGCGCGCTCGTCCTCATGGTCGTCGTCCACTCCTTCCCCTTCCTCACCATGCACGCGGGCTCGGACCACACCACCCTCAACCCCATCGCATCCGCCGCCGCCCTCATCGATCAGGGCAGCACCCTCGTCGGCATCTCCGTCGCCATCTTCACCGTCTTCGCGCCCCTCATCCTCGCCGGCGGCCTCGTCTACGTCTGCGCCCCACTCCTCTTCGGACACGCCGCACCCGGCGCACGCCTCGTCGCACGCTGGATGCACCGCACCGAACCCTGGAACATGATCGAGGTCTTCCTGTTAGGCGTCCTCGTCAGCATGATGAAACTCAGCAAAACCGCCGAACTCGAGTTCGGACCCGGCTTCTGGGCCTTCGCCGCACTCATGATCTGCATGGCCGCCGCCATCGCAGGCATCGACCGCAACGAACTCTGGGACCGCCTGGAGGTGGCGAAATCATGACCCCTCCCCGCGCCATCCACCGCGCCATCGCCTCCTGCCACACCTGCGGCCTCGCATCCCCCGTCTCCCTCGGGAAATGCCCACGCTGCCACTCCACCCTCCACCTCCGCAAATCCAACAGCATCCAACGCACCCTCGCCTTCCTCATCGCCGCCTCCGCACTCTACATCCCAGCCAACATCCTCCCCATCATGGTCGTCGCCGAATTCGGAGACGTCCTCGCCAGCACCATCCTCGAAGGCGTCGCCATCTTCTGGCGAAAAGGCGACTACCCCATCGCACTCGTCATCTTCATCGCCTCCATCCTCATCCCCGTCCTCAAAATCATCGCCCTCTTCTGGCTCTGCGCCGCCGCATCCGGAAAAGTCCACCCATCCCCCGCCGCCCTCGGCCGCGTCTACTGGATCACCGAACTCGTCGGCCGCTGGTCCATGGTCGACGTCTTCGTCGTCGCCGTCCTCGTCGCCCTCGTCCAACTCGGCGCACTCATGACCATCACCCCCGGCCCTGCCGCGCTTGCTTTTGCCGGCGTCGTGGTATTTACCATGTTCGCCGCCATGAGCTTCGATCCACGCCTCCTCTGGGATCGCCTCGAATCCTTGGAAAAAACCAAAACCTCCGGCAACCCACCCGCACCGTGACCGATCCCTCGCCACCCGCTCCCTCACCCGAAATCCGAACCGCCCAACGATGGAACATCGTCTGGGTCGTCCCCATCCTCGCCATCCTCATCGGCGGCTGGCTCATCTATCAGAACGTCAGCTCCGTCGGCCCCGTCGCACGCGTCCGCTTCGATACCGCGGACGGCATCGCCGCCGGCAAAACCGAAGTCCGCTGCCGCTCCGTCCGCGTCGGAACCGTCGAGGAAGTCGAACTCGCACCCGACCTCAACTCCGTCCTCGTCCACATCCGCATGGACCCCCATGCCGAAAACCTCCTCCGCCGCGGCTCCCGCTTCTGGGTCGTACGCCCTCGCGTCTCAGGCACCGACATCTCTGGCCTCGGAACCCTCATCACCGGCGCATACATCGAAATGGAACCCGGCACCAGCCCCGAACCATGGACCAAATTCCGCGGCCGGGAAACCCCTCCCACCACCAACCGCAGCATCCCGGGCCTCCGCTTCACCCTCAACGCGGACGACGCCGGATCCCTCACCGCAGGCTCACCCATCTACTACCTCGGCTTCGAAGTCGGACGCATCGAAACCCGCAAACTCGACCTCGCTCAAAACCGCGTCGTCTACGAAGCATTCATCAAGGAAAACTACCGCTCCCTCGTCACCGAAAGCACCCGCTTCTGGAACACCAGCGGCATCGACATCAGCGCCGGCGCCGATGGCTTCCGCGTCCGCACACCTTCCTTCCAGGCCATGGTCTCAGGCGGCATCTCCTTCGGCCTTCCCGATGGTCTCCCACCCGGAAAAGCAGCCACCGATGACGCCGTCTTCACCCTCTTCCCGGACGAATCCTCCGCCCGCTCCTCCACCTTCAACCCCTCCCTCCGCTTCCTCCTCCTCTTCAACCAATCCGTCCGCGGCCTCGTCAAAGACGCTCCCGTCGAATTCCGCGGAATCCGCATCGGCCGCGTCGCCGACATCTCCTTCAACTACCTCCCCTCCAGCCTCGACCAACGCATCCCCGTCCTCATCGAAATCGACCCCGCACTCCTCCGCAGCGAAACCGCCAACAACCTCTCTAACATCGAATCCACCTTCCTCTCCGACGCCGTCGCCAATGGCCTCCGCGCCAGCCTCAAAACCGGCAGCTACCTCACAGGCGCGCTCTTCGTCGACCTCGACTACTACGAAGACTCCCCACCCGCCGAACTCGGAACCATCGGCGAACTCACCACCGTCCCCACCGTCTCCTCAGGCTTCGCACAACTCGAAGCCAAACTCTCCGCCATCCTCGAAAAATTCCAACAACTCCCGCTCGATGAAACCCTAACCAAATTCACCACAGCCGCCGACGAATCCGCCAAAACCATCGCCGAAGCACGCAACACCCTCAAGGAAATCGAATCCGTCGCACAATCCGCACGCGAAATCCTCGACGACCCTCAATTCAAAGCCATCCCCGGCGACCTCCGCAAAACCCTCGACCAACTCAACACCTCCATCGCCAGCATCGGCCCCAATGGACCCATGCAAGGCGACCTCCTCCGCACCCTCGACGAACTCCGCGCCTCACTCCGCTCCATCAAAACCCTCACAAACTCCCTCGAGGAAAAACCCAACTCCCTCCTCTTCGGCCGCGAATCCTCAGGCAACCCCACACCCCGCGCACCCCGCGGCAGATAACACCCACCACCCTCTCCCATGAAATTCTCCGCCCTGCTCGCCGCCGGACTCCTCCTCGCCTCCTGCGCCGCCCCCAAATCCTACTACTTCCTCTCCGCAGACGGCCCCACACCCTCCGGTGGCGGAACCGGCATCGGCGTCGGACCCGTCACCCTAACAGAAACCCTCGATCGCCCCAACCTCGTCCTCCAAGACGCTCCCAACCGCCTCGCCGTCGCCGAAGACCACCGCTGGGCCGGCGACCTCTCCACCTCCATCGCCCGCGTCACCGCCACCAACCTCGGCCGCCGCCTCGGCACCGGAAACGTCCGCACCTACCCCTGGCAACGCGACGAGGAAATCAACTGGCAAATCACCCTCGACATCCGCGAATTCCACGGCACCGCCGATGGCCACGCACAACTCGAAGCCGGTTGGCGTGCCTACTCCCTCCCCGACCGCCGCCTCAAGACCTCACGCACCTTCACCGCCACCGAACCCCTCCAATCCGACGGCTACTCATCACTCGTCGCCGCCCAATCCAGACTCCTCTCCCGCCTCGCCGAAGACATCGCCAAAGCTCTCCGTTAGATTCACCTCACAGCATCAAAGCCCCCACAATCCCCGCCTGCTGCCCCAGCGCCGGCGGCACCACATACGGCGTCTCTAGTAAATTCGGGAAATAACCCGCCGCCAGCTTCCCTAACAGCGCCTCCGTCTTCGCATGGAACCCCTCCGCCTGCGAGACCCCGCCTCCGATGATCACCCGCTTCGGTGAAACAATCGCCAACAGCGCCAACACCCCGTGCGCCAGATACCACGCCTCCGTCTCCCACCCCGCATGATCCACCCCCAGCTCATGCCCCGGCATCCCCCACCGCGCCGCAATCGCCGGCCCGCTCGCCATTCCCTCCAGACAATCCCCGTGAAACGGACACAAACCCACAAACCCATCCCCCTCCATCCGCGGCACCTTCAAATGCCCGAACTCCGGATGCAACCCGCCATGCACCAACCGTCCCCCACTCAAAATCCCCGCCCCGATCCCCGTCCCGATCGTGATGTAAACCACATCCTCCAAACCCCTCGCGGCACCCAACCGCGCCTCCGCCAACACCGCCGCATTCACATCCGTCTCAATCTCCACCCCCGCCCCGGGAAAAGCATCCCCCAACGCCCCAACAATCGAAAACCCAGCCCACCCAGCCTTCGGCGTATCTAACAAACATCCGTACGAACCCCTCCCGCGATTCACCCCCAACGGCCCGAACGCCCCCACACCAATCTTCTCAACCACCCCACGCTCCCTCAACCACCCGATCGCCGCCGCCATCGTCTCCTCTCCCGTCGTCGTCGGAAACCGCCACTCCTCCTCAACCACACCCTCCGCAGTGCCTATTGCAACCACCGTCTTCGTCCCACCAAGTTCAATACCCGCGCGCATGCTACACCCTACCACACCCACACCCACATCCGCCAACCCCTTTACCACCACCATCCCATCCAACCCCCATCAAGGAGCAGGAGGCGTCGTCACAATCGGCGTGTAATTCGCAAAACTCTCAACCCGGTAAATCCCACGCCCCTCCAACGGCGTCGTGAAAACATATTCCCCAGGCCCAGTGATGAACCCCTCACCAACCACATCCTCCCACGTCACCTCCGGACTCGTCTCCATCTTCCGGATCGCACACGAAGTCCCCTTCGCCGGCGTAAACGCCATCCGAAAATCCGTCGCCGTCGCCGAAACATCCAACACCGGCGCAACCACCAACGGCTCAAGCTTCACATCGTCAATCGCCGCAAACACAGGACCCGTAATCCCCGCCTTCGGAAAAAATCGAAATCCAATCTCAACCACATCGGACAAGACCTCCGGCGTAAACCCCACCGGAATCCAGCTCGTTCCGGTGAACTGATACCAAGTCTGCTCAAACCCAAAGCGCAAACTGTACCAGCCATCCCCACCAAAATCATCATCGTAAAACGAACCACTGTAATAATACTCAAGCTCGTCCTCCGCGTTCCGAACTCCAATCGCACAATCAAGCTGGTCGAAATCCACAACCGAATCGATCACAACATCAACCAGTATCCCCTGAATCCCCTCTGCCACAAAATCCCCCAACATCGCACCATCCCCAACATCGGAAATGGTATCCGCAAAAAACCACAACGGCTCATCTCCCGTATGCCATGAAAAAACATACTCCCCGCCAACCGGCGTTCCCTGCCAATTTGGAAGATACACCGTATCATCACTGAAATCGTAAACCGCCCACGCATCCGCATTCGTCTCCGTCGAAAACGTCTCCCAAGCACCAGCCTCCGCTCCCTTCACAGAATTCACCGACGCAACAAATGCACCGGCGCAAACCCACACCGCCAACGCCATCCAGGGGGAAAAATTCGCTTTCATCGAAACGAGTGCAAAGCAGACCGCGTTCCATCCTGCAAGACTTCAATTCTCCGGATCCAGCGCATCCGCACGTTGCCGCAGCGCCCTCGCCGCCTCCGCGTTCCGGTCCTCCTCCTCCCACAACCTCGCCAGCCGCCTCAAAGCCGCCGCCGTCTCCACCTTCGCCTCCGGCGGATACGAACGGATCGCCGCCCGCAATCTCTCTTCCGCCGCCTTGCTCTGCCCCTCCTCCAACATCACCTCCGCCGATTCTAACAAAAACGCCGCATCCGGCTTCGCATCTCCGGAAATCACAACCCCCGCCTCACGGAAACGCCTGCCCGCCACCGCCCGCGTCTCCGGATCACGACGCGTCGCCACCGCCAACTTCATCAACACCGCCGGCGAATCCCCATGCTCGAACGCCGCCTTCTCTAACAAAATCCGCGCCTCCCTTACCTCCCCCGCCGCCAGATACTCATCCGCCAACTTCAAATATTCCTCCTCACTCCCACCCCGGATCTTCAGCAACTCCCCCGCATGGTGCCGCGCCTCCACAGCCCTTCCCCGCATCCGGTGCAGCTTAGCCAACGATTGATGCGCCAGAATTCTCCGCGGGCTGATCTTCAACACGTCCTCCAAAGCCTTCCGCCCCTCCTCCTCCCGCTTCGCGGAAAGATACAAAATCCCCAAACGCGTCCGCAATTCCAACGACCACGGCGCCACCTCCACATGCCTCTCCAAAATCGAAATCGCCTCCTCTTCCCTCCCCTTCTTCCGCAAAAACTCCGACGCCGCCCGCGCCAACCTCGCATTCCCAGGCTCAACACCGAACGCCGCCTCGTACCGCTTCCCGATCCGCCCCATCCCCTCCTCATCGTCACTCTCCAAACCACTCGCCGCCAAAGATCCGTAAATCATCGCCGACTCCCCATCCGCCTCATCCAGCCTTTCTAACAATTCCAGCGCCGCTTCCGCCTTTCCGTCCGCCCTCAGTTGCGCAAACAACCGCTCGATCACCCGCGGATGACCCGGATGCTTCTCCAACGCAGCCTCTAACACCGCGATCGCTTGCCGCACCGCCAACGCATCACCCCTCCCCACATCTTCCAGAAAATCACAATACTCCAACTGCACCGCCAACTCCCCCGTCCTCGCCTCAGCCAACTCCCGCATCAATCGCACCGCCCCCGCCCGATTCCCCTCCTCCAACCTCACCGCCACCACCCTGCGCACCAACGCCAAAGCCAGCGGATCCAGTTTCAACGCCTCCTCAAACGCACCCGCAGCCCCCGCCTCGTCCCCACGACATTCCGCCAAAACCCCACGCGCGAACAACTGCCTCGCATTCCCCTCCGCACCAGCCGCCAATACACCAAAACCCGAAAAGGCCAGCCACCACCCCATCCAAATTGCCGCTCGTCGCTTCACACCTCCAATCAACCCTCACACCACCCACCCGCCAAGCAGGAAACCCATCCCACCCGAACTCACTGCGAACACGACTGAAAATCACCACCCGTCAACCGCGCCCGCGCTTCACCCACCAAATACAATGATCCCGCCACCAAAATTGGCGACCCAGTCAACAACGCCTCCTCAAACGCCTCCTCAAATCCCCCATGGAACGTCGGCTTCACCGCACCCGAAGGCAGAAAACGAGCCAACTCCTCAGTAGATACCGCTCGGACGGTATCTACAGGACAAAGATGGATCGAACCCGCAATTTCGCTCAGGAATTCCAAAATCCCCGCAATGTCCTTCGAACAAACCGCACTGAAAACCAACGCCGCTTTCCGATCTCCGAACTCCTCCCTCCACGTCTTCAACAACACCCTCGCCGCATGTGGATTGTGCGCGCCATCCAGAATCACCGGCCCCGCCGCTCCCTTCACCCCCTCAAACCGCTCGAACCGCCCAGGCCATTCCACCTTCGAAAGACCATCCGCAACCGTCTCATACCTCAAGGAAACCCCCGCCCGATGCAACGCCGCCAACGCCAACGCCGCATTCAACGCCTGATGCTCCCCACACAACCCGATTGGATACCCTCGCAACGGCTCCTCAATGAAATCCAACGGCGCCCGCCGCACATTCGCCTCCCGCTCCAAAACCACTCGCGCCTCGTCCGCTTGCGGACCAGACACCGCTGGCTTCCCCTCCAACAGAATCCCGGCCTTCTCCCCTGCGATCGCACCCAACGTTTCCCCCAACCACTGCGTATGATCCATACCGATCGGTGTAATCACACAAACATCCGCCGGAACCGCCGTCGTCGCATCCAACCGACCTCCCATTCCAGTCTCCAAAATGATCAACTCACACCCCTGCAACCGGAACCACCGCATCCCCAGCGCCAGTGTGATCTCAAAAAACGTCGGATGCGGATCGAGCCGCTCACAAATCTCCCGCAGCTCCGTCAAGCCCCTTGCCACCTCAGATTCCGGAATCATCACCCCGGAAACCTGGATTCGCTCCCGATAATCAATCAAATGCGGCGAAGTGAACAACCCGGTCCTCAATCCGCTCGACCGCGCCACCCGGTCCATCATCGCACAAGTACTCCCCTTCCCGTTCGTCCCGGCCACATGAATCACCCTCACACCATGCTCCGGAAACGCCAGAAACTCCCTCAACAACCGCGCCGGCCCCTCCAGACCAAGCTTGATCCCGAACATCTGCGTCCCAAACAACCAATCAATTGCCTCTCGATACTCCACCCCCCACCCCTACACCACCCCCCACCCCCTCCGCCACCCCAAAACACTCCAAAAAACGTAGACTACTAATAGTAAAAAAACCGTTGCCCCAGTTATAATAGTCTACTACTGCTTAAATCACACTTGCCGCCCTCCATTCCCCCAGAAAAAATCATCTGACTTGCCCGCCAACGCGCTAAATCCAATGATCATTCATGGAGCACATGGCGCAGGCGGGCAGACGGTCACTCCTCGATTTATCCTTTTCAGAAATGGAGAGCACCTTCGCTGCATCCGGAATCCGCGCCCACCACGCAAAAGCCCTTTGGCGCGCCCTATACCGCGACGGAACTCTGGATTTTGAAAGCCGCACCGATTTGTCTCCCCCCCTCCAGCGATGGCTCGCAAAGGAACTCGGAGCCGATGGCAACTTTTACATCGAAAACCCCGCCCAAGTTGACGAGATCCGCAGCAGCGACGGCCTCACGAGGAAATTTCTCTTAAAACTCTCAGACGGCCAAACCATCGAAACCGTCCTCATGGGCTACGACGGACGCTTCACCGCCTGCATCAGCACCCAGGCCGGCTGTGCCATGGGCTGCGTGTTCTGCGCCACAGGACAAATGGGCTTCGTTCGCCACCTCCGACCCGGCGAAATCATCGCCCAAGTCCTTCACGTTCGCCGCGCTCTCAGGCAAAGCCACCCCGACCGCCGGTTGCGCAACCTCGTCCTCATGGGAATGGGCGAGCCACTCCACAACTTCGATGCAGTCATGCACGCACTCGCCTCACTCTCCGATGTCCGCGGAACGAGCATCGGCCCGGCTCACATCGCAATCAGCACCGTCGGCGTCGTTCCTGGAATTCTCCGCCTTGCGGATGAAAAATTCCCTTACCGCCTTGCTGTCAGCCTTCATGGTTCCACCGAGGAGGAACGCGCCGCTCTCGTGCCCGTCAGCGCCAAGTGGTCCCTTGCTGAATTGATCAAAGCATGTCGCCATTACTGCGCCACCACCGGAAAAAGAATCTTCTTCGAATGGACACTCATCGCAGGAAAAAATGATTCCCCCGAAACCGCCCGACGCCTCGCCAATTTGTTAGACGGAATCGACAGCCACATCAATCTCATCCCGCTCAACCCAACAGGTGGCTTCTCAGGTGAATCAAGCAACGGCGGCCTCCAATTTCAGAAAATCCTCAGGGAAGCGGGCTTCCCCTGCACCTTCAGACAGCGCCGCGGCATCGATGTCGCAGCTGGATGCGGCATGCTCCGTGCAGAAAAACGACCGCGCCCCGATTTGGCGAAGTCAGCCGCCACCAAAACCCCGCTTCAAATCCCGCAAGCTCCATAAACTACCCTCCCCAGCCGGGAAATCACCACGCAACTTCCTCGCACCGTCCTTACGCTTCGGTCCGAACCGCTCTCGCGACCCGTGGAATACCTCATCCACAAAACCACGAGTCCCGATCACAACTCCTTGCGTGAAATAACGCACCCGTTGCCTCAGCAACCCCACCAAAGGAACTCCAACATCGTCTTCCTCATCTTCACCTAACCGTTTCATTTCCTTTGCCACCGCCTCACGGCCCATTCCCTTGCGAACCACCGTTGTCACAGGATTTCCGTCCTCGTCCACGCTATCTGCCAAACGCTCCGCCGCTCCTTCTAACAGAGTTATCCGGTAAATCACCTCCACCTCGCCCTCCCACTGCGAAGAATCCGCCGCAACCCCCTTGTGAGCCAACCAGGCGCGCACCAATCCTGCTCTCGCCTTTTTTCCATCTCCCACCACCCCACGCCCCATCGCCTCTGCATACCCGCTCCAACGGTAATCCGCCGGAGACTTGCAAATTCCTGCCCGCACCGGATTCAA
>SYAP01000310.1 GCA_005787565.1 Verrucomicrobiaceae bacterium
CGTGCTGCGGCTCGGGGTGCGCGCCCCCGGGCTGCGCCGCGGCGTGCTCACCAACACCGTGGCCGAGTGCCGCGACGGATGGCGCAGCATGATGCCCTTCGACGAGTTGTTCGACGACGCGGTGGTCGACGCCTTCGTAGTGGCCGCAGAGGATGATGAGGTGGGGTGAGTCTGTTAGGTCGCGGGCGACGGATTGTTTGAAGGGTTTGCCTTGGGGGGTCATGAGGATGACGCGGGAGTCGGGGCGGCGGAGGGATTCGACGGCGGCGAAGAGGGGGCCGGGTTGGAGGAGCATGCCTTGGCCACCACCGCAGAGGGAGTCATCGACTCGGCGATGTTTGTCTGTGGACCAATCGCGGAGCTGGTGGGCGTGGATCTCGACGATTCCCGCGTCACGGGCGCGCTGGATGATGGAGTCGCTGAGGGGGGCGATGGCGATTTCCGGGAACAGCGTGACGACGTCGATGCGCATGGTTTGAAGAGAGATTTCAGCGGGAGAGGGTGCCTTTTTTGGAGGGGTGGGCGAGGGCGTTTAGGAGGTGTTGGGCAGCTTCGGGCCAGGGGCGTTGGGTGGCTTGTTCGAGGGATTTGGAGAGGGGGATTCCGGGGCGGAAGCAGAGGAGGAAGAGTTGTTTGATGGCTAGTCGGGTTTCGGGATCGAAGCCGGCGCGGCGGAGGCCGATGATGTTGAGTCCTGCGAGTTGGTTTTGGCCGTGGGCGATGCAGTAGGGTGGGACGTCCTGGCTGATGGCGGCGTTTCCCTGGACCATGGCGAGGTCTCCGATGCGGATGAATTGGTGGAAGCCCGCGCCGCCGCCGAGGAAGGCGCGGTTGCCGACGTGGATGTGACCGGCGAGGAGGACGTTGTTGGCGAGGATGTTGTGGTCGCCTAACAGAACGTCGTGGGCGAGGTGGACGCCGGTCATGAGGAAGTTGTGTGATCCGATGCGGGTCATGCTGCCGGGTTTCGAGCCGCGGTGGATGGTGACGTGTTCGCGGATGGCGTTGTTTGGTCCGATGCGGGTGCCGGAGGGGGTGGAGGGGTCGAAGGTGAGGTCCTGGGGATCGTCGCCGATGATGGAGCCCCAGCCGATGGTGGTGTTTTCGCCGATTTCGGTATCGCCGCAGATGCGGGAGTGGCCGCCGATTTTGACGCCGGGGGAGAGTTTCACCGGGCCTTCGATGACGGAGAAGGGGCCGATTTCGACGTTTTCGGCGATCTGGGCGTCATTGGAAATGATGGCGGTGGGATGGCGTGGCACGGGCTGGGAGGTTGTTGTGGGGTGAGGCTACCGGTTGGTGTGGGGTTGGCAATGCCGGGGTGGAGTGGTGTGAATACGGGAGGTGACGCATTTTTGCTGGACCGTGGCGGGGTGGCGGGGCAGGCTTACAAGAAACGATCCTTTACGGAGGTTTTCCAGAGTTTTTGAAACCCAAGCGAACCCAGAATTTCCGATATGAGCACGAAGTCCGTCACGCAGCAGTATTCAAGTGCGAGGGATCGCTATGCGGAGTTGGGGGTGGATACGGATGTGGCGTTGGAGGCGTTGTCGCGGATTCCGATTTCGTTGCATTGTTGGCAGGGGGATGATGTTGCGGGGTTCGAGCGATCGGCGGAGGGGTTGAGCGGGGGGATCGCGGTGACGGGGAATTATCCTGGCGCGGCGCGGGGACCGGAGGAGTTGCGGGCGGATTTGGATCAGGTGGTGGGGTTGTTGCCGGGGAGGCACCGGTTGAATCTGCATGCGTTTTACGGGGAGTTTGGAGAGCGGAAGGTGGATCGGGATGCGATCGGGCCGGAGCATTTCGCGGGGTGGATCGAGTGGGCGAAGGGGCATGGGATGGGATTGGATTTCAATCCGACGTTTTTCTCTCATCCGTTGTCCGCGGATGGTTTCACGTTGACGCATGCGGATCCGGCGGTGAGGGCGTTTTGGGTGGAGCATGGGAAGCGTTGCCGGGAGATCGGCGCGAAGATGGGTGAGGCGCTGGGTTCGACGACGGTGACGAACGTTTGGATTCCGGATGGATACAAGGATTTGCCGGTGGACCGGAAGGGGCCGCGGGAGCGTTTGTTAGAGTCGCTGGATGCGATGTTCGCGAAGGTGATCGATCCGGCGGTGCATCTGGATGCGGTGGAGTCGAAATTGTTCGGGATTGGTTCGGAGAGTTATGTGGCGGGTTCGCATGAGTTTTACATGGGTTATGCGGTATCGCGGCAGAAGGTGTTGTGTCTGGATGCGGGGCATTTCCATCCGACGGAGGGGATTTCGGACAAGATCAGTTCGGTGCTGCAGTTCGTGCCGCGGTTGCTGTTGCATGTTTCGCGCGGGGTGCGGTGGGATTCGGATCACGTGGTTCTGTTAGGTGATGATTTGCTGGCGACGGCGCAGGAGCTGGTGCGCGGGGATTTTCTGGGGCGGGCGCACATCGGGTTGGATTTCTTCGATGCTTCGATCAACCGGATCGCTGCGTGGGTGATCGGCACGCGGGCGATGATCAAGGCGCTGCTGGTGGCTTTGCTGGAGCCGACGGAGAAGTTGCGTGAGATGGAGGCTGCGGGGGATTACACGGGGCGGTTGGCGTTGTTGGAGGAGTTGAAGATGATGCCGTTTGGCGCGGTGTGGGATTATCATTGCGAGCGGAGCGAGGTGCCCTCGGGTATGAGGTGGCTGGACGAGGTGAGGCGGTATGAGCGCGAGGTGCTTTCGCAGCGTGCGGCGGGTGCCGCGGTGGCGGTCTAACATCCAACTGAACCCGATTTGAGCGCGCTTCTCCGTTTGTCCCAGATCCGAAAGTCGTTCGGCGCCGTGCGTGCGCTGAAGGGGGTTTCGTTCGAGCTGGTTCCGGGGGAGGTGCATGCTTTGTTAGGCGAGAACGGTGCGGGCAAGTCGACGTTGATCAAGGTGATCACTGGGGCGCATCAGCCGGATGGCGGGACGCTGGAGGTGGGTGGGGTGGAGGTTCCGGGGCTTTCGCCATCGCGGGCGCGGGAGTTGGGGATCGCGTGCATCTATCAGCAGCCGGCGTTGTTTCCGGATCTGACGGTGGCGGAGAACATCGGACTGCGGTTGAAGAAGCCGGGGTTGTTCTCGCGGGTGAGGTGGGCGGGGCAGCGCGGGCGAGCGGCGGAGCTATTGAAGCGGATTGGCGCGGAGATTTCGCCGGATGCGGAGGTGCGTTCGCTTTCGATGCCGGAGCAGCAGTTGGTGGAGATCGCGTGTGCGTTGGGTTCCGGGGCGCGGATCGTGATCATGGATGAGCCGACGGCGTCGCTGACGCAGAAGGAGCAGCATCTGTTGTTTGCGGTGGTGAGGGATTTGCGGGCGAGCGGGGTGGGTGTGGTTTATATTTCGCACCGGTTGGAGGAGATTTTCGCGTTGGCGGACCGGGTGACGGTGTTGCGGGACGGGGAGAGTGTGGGGACGAATCCGGTGAACGACCTAACGGAATCGCAGATGATCCAGCTGATGGTGGGTCGTGAGGTATCCGCGTTGTATCCGCCGGCGGAGGGAGAGCCGGGCGAGGTGGTGCTTTCGTTAGAGAATGTCGGGTGTTCCGGCAGCGGGGTGCGTGGGGTGAATCTTGAAGTGCGGGCCGGGGAGATCGTTGGGTTGGCGGGATTGGTGGGTGCGGGCCGGACGGAGTTGGCGAGGGTGCTTTTCGGGATCACGCCGGGGGATGAGGGTACGATGCGGTTGTTAGGGGAGAGGGTTGCGATTTCCGATCCGCGCGAGGCGATTTCGCTGGGGATCGCGTATGTTCCGGAGGACCGGCGGAAGCATGGGGTGATTTTGGAGATGCCGATTGCGCACAACATGACGATGGCGATCCACCGGAAGCTGTTTCGTGGGGGGATGTTGAGGTTTGGTGCGGAGGAGTCTTTGGCGGTGAATTTCATCCGGGATCTGGGGATCAAGGCGTGGGGGCCGGCGGCTCCGGGTGGGAGTTTGAGTGGTGGGAACCAGCAGAAGGTGAGTGTGGCGCGGTGGTTGGCGACGAAGCCGAAGCTGTTGATTCTGGATGAGCCGACGCAGGGGGTGGATGTGGGGGCGAAGAGCGAGATTCACCGGATCATCCGGGGGTTGGCGAAGGAGGGGCTGGCGGTGTTGATGATTTCGAGCGATCTGCCGGAGGTGTTAGGGATGAGTGACCGGGTGGGAGTGATGCGTGGTGGCGAGCTGGTGAAGGTGATGGAGCGGAGTGAGGCGGATGCGGCGACGGTGATGGCAGCGGCGTTGGGCACGGGTGGGACGAGCGGAAAGGAGGCGGCGTGAACCAGCGATATTTCCGTGAGTGGACGGTGGCGGGGGCGTTCGGGTTGCTGATGCTGTCGTTGTTGATTTTCGCGCCGCATTTCTTTCAGGGGCAGCCGTTGCTTTCGCGGGTGACGTCGCAGATGCCTGCGTTGTTGGCGGCGATCGGGATCACTCTGGTGATTGTTTCGCGGCAGATCGACATTTCGGTGGGGGCGCAGTTCAGTTTGTGTGCGGTGATCGCCGGTCTAACGGCATCGGCCGGGCTTCCGTTAGGTGTGGCGATCGGTGCGGCGGTGGGGGCCGGGGCGTTGATGGGGGCGTTGAACGGATGGCTGGTGGCGTATCTGGGATTGCCGAGCATCGTGGTGACGCTGGCGACGATGGTGACGTGGCAGGAGGCGTTGCGGTTGTGGCAGCAGGGGCGGTTGATCGGATTGCCGGATGGGGTGCAGTGGTTCGGGCTTGGGCAAGCGTCGGGGCAGATGTTGGTGATCGGGTTTACGGCGGGTGTGTTGATTTTCTCGGCGTGGGGGATGAGGAATCTGGCGGCCGGGCGGTTTGTCTATGCGACGGGGACGGATGCGGAGGCGGCGCGGTTGGCGGGGATTGATCCGAAGCGGACGACGTTCGGGGTTTTTGTGTTGATGGGGGTGTTGGCGGGATTGGCGGCGGTGTTGAATCTGGTGCAGTCGGCGCAGATCCAGCCGAATTCGGGGGATGGATTGGAGTTGAAGATCATTGCTGCGGCGGTGGTGGGCGGGGTGGCGATCCAGGGTGGGCGGGGGACGTTGTGGGGTGTATTGCCGGGGATGCTTTTGTTGGCGAACGTGAATCCCGCGCTGACGCATTTCCATCAGCCGCCGTATTGGGAGAAGGCGATCCAGGGGATGGTGATTCTGCTGGCCGTGGTGGCGGACGGGCTGAGGACCCGGAAGAGTTCCAACTGATTTCGAGACATGACCGCAACCCGAGGAAAATTCACCCAGATCGTGGCCCGGCATGAGTCGGTGCTGCTGCTTGTGATCGTGTTCGAGGTGGTGTTGTTTTCGATGTTGGGGCGGAATTTTCTGAGCGAGTCGAATGTTTCCAACATTTTTCGGCATTCGGTGGAGATCGGTTTGCTGGCGCTGGTGATGACGCCGGTGATTCTAACAGGCGGGATTGATCTGTCGGTGGGATCGCTGGTGGGTTTGTGTGCGGTGGTGTTCGGGATTCTGGTGAAGGAGTCCGGGATGTCACCATTGGCGGCGGGGATGATTGCGGTGGCGCTGGGGACGTTCGGAGGTGCGATGAATGCGGGATTGATTACGCGGTTGAAGCTGCCGCCGTTGATTGTGACGTTGGGGACGTTTTCGTTGTTTCGGGGATTGGCGGAGGCTTTTACGAAGGGGTCGGAGTCGTATTCGGGATTTTCCGATTCGTTTTTGGCGTTGGGGAACGGGAGCGTTGCGGGTTTGCCGACGCAGTTGTGGATTTTCTTCGCGGTTGCGGCCGGGGTTTGGGTGCTGGTGCATCGGACGACGTTGGGGCGGTCATTCCGGGCGATCGGTTATGCGCCTGAGGGTGCGCGGTATGCGGGGATTCCGGTGGAGCGGAACATCAGCCTGGCTTATGTGTTGAGCGGTGCGGTGGCGGGGTTGGCGGCGGTGATTCTGGTGGCGAGGCTGGGAGAGGCGCGGGCGAATGCGGGGGTGGGATATGAGTTGCTGGCGATCACGGCGGTGGTGTTGGGTGGGACGAGCATTTTTGGGGGATCGGGGACGATTGCGGGGACGTTGTTAGGTTATCTGGCGGTAGCGTTGTTGAACAACGGGTTGGGGCGGATCATTTCCTACAAGATTTTCGACCAGCCGGTCTCGAGTGTTGCGCGCGAGCTTTCCGGCATGTTGACGGGGCTGTTGCTGCTGGGTGCGCTGGCGGCGACGGTTCTTGCAAAATCCCTCGCCACGCGGCGAGCGCGAGCGCAGACTTCTCCCAACCCCAAGCCACAGACGAACCCATGAAACGACCACTATTTCTACTTGCCGGAGTTCTTTCCGCCGTGCTGCTCGGTGCCTGCAGCAAATCCGGTGAATCCGGATCGGATGGAAAGCTGACTGTCGCCCTGTTGCCGAAGAGCAAGGGCAACCAGTATTTCGTGACCTGTGAGAAGGGTGCGCGGAAGGCGGCCGATGAGCTGGGTGTGGAGCTGTTGTTCGATGGTCCGACGAACACGGATCCGGCGAAGCAGAACGAGATTGTGGAGAACTGGATCTCGCTGGGGGTGGATGTGATTTGTGCGGCCTGCGAGAACAAGGACGGGATTTCGACGGCGCTGAGGAAAGCGCAGGATGCGGGGATCAAGGTGGTGACTTATGATGCGGATGCGCAGCCGGACGCGCGTTCGTTTTTCGTGAACCAGGCGACGGCGAAGGGGATTGGCGACACGCTGATGGACACGGCGGCGGAGCTGACGGGCGGGAGCGGTGAATTTGCCGTGATCAGCGCGACTCTAACCGCGGCGAACCAGAACGAGTGGATCAAATACATCAAGGCGCGGCTGGAGGAGAAGTATCCGGACATGAAACTGGTGGATGTGAAGCCGTGCGATGACCAGAAGGACAAGGCGCAGCAGGAGACGACGAATCTTCTGAGCGCGTATCCGAATTTGAAGGCGGTGGTTGCGATTTGTTCGCCGGGGGTTCCCGGGGCGGCAGAGGCGGTGAAGCAGGCGGGCAAGGCCGGGCAGGTGAAGGTTCTGGGATTGGGATTGCCGAGCGAGAACCGCGCCTATGTGAAAGAGGGAGTGACGCAGGCGGTGATTCTGTGGAAGGTGGAGGACCTCGGTTATCTCACGGTGATGGCTGGAGCTGCCTTGGCGGAAGGGAAACTGGCACCGGGTGCGACGGAGTTTGAAGCAGGCAAGCTTGGGACGCTGAAGATCGAGGGAGACAATATCCTGCTTGGAACGCCGTTTGTTTTCACGAAGGAGAACATCGACGAGTTTGATTTCTAACGAATTGATCCACGAAAAAACGGATGGGTGATACCCATCCGTTTTTTATTGGAGTGATGGTGCCGACGGAGGGCTCAGTAGGTGGGAGCGGCGGTGGGGGTCGCTGGCGCGGCGGGGGCGGCGGGTTGTGCGCCACCGGTTTGATCGGCGCGGTTTTCGATGCGACCGCCGAGTTTTTGGAGATCCTGACCGAAGCCTTTGGTGGTGGCGCAGGAGGAGGAGAGGGCGATGGCGGAGGCGGCGAGGGAAATGAGGGAAAGTGTTTTGAGTTTCATGTCGCGGAGGATTTAAGCGATGGCATCCGGTGCTGCAAATGGAAATCGGGGAGTTGAAGTTGGAGTCGTGTGGGGTTATCCACCGGCGGCGAGGGTGATGATCTCGACGCGTGAGCCGGGGTAGACGAGGGTGGTGGGGTAGTCGCGGGGGAAGACGGCTTGTTCGTCGAGCTCGATGACCACGGGTTTTCCGGCGAGGTCGAGTTGTTCTAACAGTCCGGTGAGGCTGATGGGAGATTCGAGCGGGTGGTTTGAGCCGTTGAGGGTGATCATCGCCATTGTGAGAGTTGTTCGGGGAAGGGGCAGTCCTTGCAGTCGGAGATGTCTTCGAGGCAGAAGTCCTGATAGATCTGGAGGAGTGCTTGGTGGTGGGCGAGTCTGCGGGTCCAGGGTTTTGCGGCGGCTTCGGAGCCGAAGAGGCGGATGGCGCAGCGGCGGACCTTTTCGTTGGCGGCGGAGTGGCGCAGTTTGTGGTAGTTTTTGAAGGTGATCCCGTTTTCGTGGAGGGCGATGGGGATGAGGTGGTTGGCGGCGAGTTCCATGGCTTGGGCGCGGCCGAAGAGGGCGATTTTTCCGGTGGCGGGAGCGGATGTCAGGGTGTGGCGTGTGGACCAGAGCGGGTGGGTGAGGGAATGGAGGAAATCGACGATGGGTTTGACTTGAAAGGGTCTGGCGAGGGCGAGGCGGCGGTATTTCGGCCATGCGGCGACGATGGCGGCGAGGGCGCCGACGCGGCGGTGCGGGTGGTTGGCGGGGCGTTGGCCGTGGGTTTTCCATACGATGGCTCGTTCCGGGGTGACTTCGAAGCGGTCGCGGTGTTTCCACCAGGTGTCCCAGAGGCTGCGGAGGTATTCTCGGGTGTCGGGAGGGGCGAGTTCGTGGAGGTTGGGAGCGAGGAATCCGGCGGTGCCGAAGAGGATGGCTTCGGTGGCGGTTTCCTCGTTTTTGATGGCGGCGAGGGGTGCGCGCTGGGCGAGGAGTTTCATCGCGAGGGCGTTTCCGCGATAGCCGAGGGTTTCGGCGGTGGCGTGGAAGAGTGCGGCATCGCGGCCGTGGGCATCGGTGGCGGAGAGGAAGCGGCGGGTTTTGTTCTGGGCGCGGTGTTGCGCGGCTTCCTCCAACAATCGATCAACCGCGCCGGCGGACATGCCTTTGAGCGGGGCGACGCAGCGACCGGGTCGTGCGATGGCGACTTCTCGCAGGGGACGGTTGAGGGCATCGCTGAGGGCGATTTGGGAGATGACGATGCGTGGGACTTCGCGGTGTTCGCTGGTGCGTGTGAAGAGCGGGCGGGGTTCGGCCTGGAAGACGACGTGGAGGATGACGTCGCGGAAGTTGGGGTTGGTGGAGTGGCCGTGGGATTCCCAGCAGGAGTGGTGGGGGTCGAGTTCGAGCGATCCGGTTTTGAGGATGCCATCGATTTCCACAGCGGTTTGGGCGAAGTCGGGGCCGGCGCCGCGGTTCCATTCGCCGAACTGGACGATGTGGATTTTGCGGCCGTCTGTGGTGCGGAAGTCGCGGCCGAAAGCGCCGGAGAACCAGAGGGCTTGGAGTTCGATTTCGGAAGGGAGTGGAGGGGCGGCCCGTTCCTCGAAGGCGAGTGGGGGATGCCAGACCGACTCTAACAAAAATGGGTAAGTCATTTCGAGATGAGGCGGCTTATTTTTTCGGCGGAGCCGGGGCGGTCTTGGTTGGGTCAGCGGGAGGTGGGGGTGGTGGGTCGAGGATATCGAGCCAGCCGGAGAGACCCTCGGCTTCGGGAAGGGCGGGGTAGCGGAGTTTTGCCTCGCGGAGGGCGGCGATGGCAAGGTCGTTGCGGTTGGCGGCGCGGTCGATGGAGATGAGGTGGAAGTCCTGGCGGAGTTTGTCTTCGGATTTGACGTAGGATTCCTTGGCTTTGCGGAACCAGAGGGCGGCCTCGGTAGGGAGGTTTTCGTGGAGGCGATCGAGTGCGACGGCTTCGGCGAGGGTTCCGCTGCGGGTGCGATCGGCAGCGGCGGTGAGTTTGGAGAAGCGTTCGGCGGGGTCATTTCCCCAACGTTCGAAGGCGAGGCGGATGGCGCGGAAGTCGTTGTCTGGTTCGGCGCGTTCGCCGCCGCCGCCCTGGAGGTGGAGGAAGGGGCGGTAGAGGGGATCTCCGAAGACGACGCCCTGCCATGAGGTGCAGGGCATGGACATCCATGCGGCTTCGACCCAGGTGTGGCCTTCGAGGAGGCGTTGCTGGAGGATGTCGAAGTGATGGGTGAGGTGGAGGTAGGGTTCGAAGACGTTGCCGATGGTGACGGCGGCACCGGCTTCTAACAGGGCGGCGCTCCAGTTTTTTGTTGGGTCGGCCATTTGCATGGCACTGAAGGAATGGATGTGCATGGCGACGGCTCCTTTGCGGAAGCGGAAGCGCGGGTTGAGTAGGGGGCCGC
Organism: Verrucomicrobiaceae bacterium; assembly: GCA_005787565.1. Taxonomy (GTDB): domain Bacteria; phylum Verrucomicrobiota; class Verrucomicrobiia; order Verrucomicrobiales; family Akkermansiaceae; genus Luteolibacter. Next base: position 9,947 of record SYAP01000310.1, read on the forward strand.
TGGCGTGGAAGTCGTACCAACCGAAGTAGAGGGAGGCATCGGACATCGGGTAGTTTTTCGGATAGGTGTCCTTGAAGCGGTCGATGACGGTGGGGATTCCGGCGGCGTGACAGGATTTGGCGACGTTGGTGAGCCATTCGTCGCCTTGGGGGAATTTGTTGGCGATGTCGATGTAGGCGAGTCCCCAGAGTCCGGATTCTTCGGTTTCGACGGCATCGCGGATCATGCGCTCGCAGGTTTCGAGTTTCGCGGCATCGATGCGTGCGGTGAGGAGGAGGTAGGGGATGTTGGATGCTGCGAGGTCTTTTTCGCTTTTGAAGAAGGGGTTGTTCAAGACGCCGGCGTCCTGCAATCCGGCGAGGCCGAGGAAGGCGAGTTCGGAATCGACGGAGGCATCGTCGCGGCCGGAGATGGGATCGCCGGGGGGTGGAGGCGGGGCGTCTTTGGGTTTTGGGGTTGGGAGGATGCGGAGGGGGACGCCGCGGATGGAAACGAGGACGCGGATCTTGTTTTTGACGGGGAGGAGGATGCCGTTGGTGTCGCGGCCGCGTTGCCACCAGGCTTTGGACTCGAAGTGTTCGATGAGGGGATCGCGGAGGGTGGATTGGAATTGGGCGCGGGTGATGTCCTGAGCTTTGGGGAGGGGGAGGCCGATGAGGTTTTCCTGAGGGATGTTGCGTGCGGCGCGGTAGGTTTCGGCGAGTTTTGCGGATTCGGGGAGGTCCGAGTTGAAGAGGATGGCGACCTCTTCCGGGGCGACCGGTGCGGCGTGGACGGGGAGCCACGCGGAGAGGAAGATGAGGCAGGAGATCCAGCGATTCATGTGTGGGATGATGAGGTTTCAGGCGGATCATGCAAGATCGGCCAGCGGGATGCGGAGGCCATCCCATGCGACGCGGACGTTGGTTGGGAGCGATGAATCGAGGATGGCGTGGTTGTTTTCGTGGCCGAGGTGGGTGAGCCATGCCTGGCGTGCGTTTGATGCGCGGATGGCTGCGAGGGCTTCATCGAGGCCGAAGTGGGTGGGGTGGGTAGAGGGGCGGAGGGAATCGACGATGAGGACGTCGACGTCGCGGATGAGTGTCATGGTGTCCGAGGGGATGCGTTTGACATCGGGGAGGTAGGCGACGCTGCGTGCGTTGGGTGTTTCGAAGAGGAAGCCGATGGTTTCGAGGGCGGCGTGTTCGACGGGGAGAGGTGTGATGCGGGTTTCCTGATAGAAGAAGGGGCCGTCGATGATGTTAGGGGCGGGTTTGATGTAGCCGCGGTGGATGTTTTCCGGAGAGAAGGCCCATCCGAACATCTGCTTGAGTGTGGCGAGACATTCTTCGGTGGCGTGGAGGGGAAGCGGGGAGTCGCGTTTCCAGCAGAAGGCGCGGAGTTCGTCGAATCCAGTGACGTGATCGAGGTGGGCGTGGGTGTAGAGAACGGCATCGACGCAGCGGAGGTTTTCGCGCAGTGCCTGTTCGCGGAGGTCGGGTCCGGAATCGACGAGGAGTGTGAGGGGGCCGGTCTGATAGATGACTGAGGCGCGGGTGCGGTTGTTTTTCGGATCGGTGGATTGGCAGACATCGCAATCGCAGCCGATGACCGGGACCCCGACGGAGGTTCCGGTGCCGAGGAAAGTCAAAGAGACACCGGTCACGGGTGGAAGTTAGACAGGAATGAGTGGGCC
>SYAP01000311.1 GCA_005787565.1 Verrucomicrobiaceae bacterium
CCCACCCATATCACAAACCCAATCGATCCATCCTCCTCACCTCCCCCACCCAAACCTCGCCCTCACCCGCTCCATCTCATCCGTCCGCCGTCCACACACCTCTCTAACAACCAGCGGCTCCTCCACCACCATCGCCCCCTCAACCTCCGCCGCATGCCGGCACGCAAACAGCGAAAACAACGGAGCCAACGTCGCCCGCGGAATCACCTCCCGCATCCGCACCACCGCAAGCCCCGCCGCCTCGATCCCCGCGATAGCACGCCCGTTCTGCGCCGATGGAAAACACAGCACAAACCACCCGTCCCGCGCCAAATGCTTCACCGCCGCCCGCGCATAATCCGAAACATCCCCGCGTAACTCGAACCGCGCATGCGCCTTCTGCGAATCCTGCGGAATCACCCCCGTCCCCTCCGGAAAATACGGCGGACTCCCCGTCACCAATCGGAACCTTCGCTCCAACGAAAGATCCCGCAAATCCCCCAAAGACATCTCCACCCGCTCGCTCAACCCGTTCCCCGCCACATTCACCTCTAACAAACGATAGCTGATCTCCTGCGCCTCCACACACCGCAACCGCGCCCCCTCACCCATCCCCCACAACGTCAAAAGCCCCACCGTCCCGATCCCCGTCCCCAGATCCAAGTGCTCCTCCACCTTCGGAGAAACCTCCAACGCATACCAAGCCGTTAGAACATCATCGATCGAATGCCGGTGCCCGCCCTTCCGCTGCACGATCATCCACCCCGCCCCGTTCCCCGCATCATCCCGCCACTCCTCCGCCCGCTCCAGCCCCACCGGACCCGTCAACGCATCCAGCGTGATCCGCTCCCCCAGCTCTTCCTCCAACCCACACCGCTCCCCCAACCATCGCTCCATCCCCGGCGGCTTAACTTCATTCATCAATTCACTCATCGGCACCCCCGCACCCTCCCACACCCCACCCAAAACAAAAAGCCAACTCTTCCGACCTTCCGACCTTCCGACCTTCCGACCTTCCGACCTTCCGACCTTCCGACCTCCGACTCCCGACTCCCGCCTTCCGACTTCCGACTTTCGACTTTCCGACTTTCCCCTTTTGCCCAAAACTCCCGCATGCGCCAGAAAGCCATCTCCCTCCTTCAGGAACTCACCGATGCCCACTCCGTCCCAGGCCACGAAGACGAAGTCCGCGCCATCTTCGTCGATGAACTCCAGGACTGCGGCGACCTCTCCACCGATCGCAACGGCTCCGTCTTCTGCGAACTCGACGGCGATGGCCCACGCGTCGTCATCGCCGGCCACATGGACGAAGTCGGCTTCATGGTCCAAAACATCACCCCGGACGGCTTCATCCAGTTCCTCCCGCTCGGCGGCTGGTGGGAACACAACCTCCTCTCACAACGCGTCGAAATCCTCACCCGCTCCGGCGATAAAATCCTCGGCGTCGTCTCCTCACGCCCACCCCACTTCCTGCCAGAGGCCCAGCGCAAACAAGTCATGTCCATCGACCAAATGTTCATCGATGTCGCCGCAGACTCCCGCCGCGATGTCCAGGACCGCCTCGGCATCTCCCTCGGCGACCCCATCGCCCCATGGTCACCCTTCACCCCCATGGCCCGCGACGACTGGTTCATGGCAAAAGCCTTCGACAACCGCGTCGGCATGGCCGCCACCATCCAGGCCGGGGAAATTCTCTCCACATCCCCTCGTCCCAACCACCTCATCCTCGCCGGCACCGTTCAGGAAGAAGTCGGCCTCCGCGGCGCACGCACCGCCGCCAACACCCTCCTCCCCGATGTCGCCATCATCCTCGAAGGACCACCCGCCGATGACACCCCAGGCTTCGCCCGCGCCGATTGCCAGGGCCGCCTCGGCGGCGGCGTCCAAATCCGCATGTTCGATCCCAGCGCCATCGGCAACCCCCGCCTCGCCCGCCTCGCCATCGAAACCGCCATCGACGAAGGCATCCCACACCAAGTCACCGTCCGCCGCAGCGGCGGCACCGATGCCGGCTCCTTCCACCTCTCCAACCAAGGCGTCCCCTGCGTCGTCCTCGGCGTCCCCGCTCGCTACATCCACTCACACAACGCCATCATCGACATCAACGACCACCTCGCCATGGTCGCCCTAACCATCGCCCTCGCCAAACGCCTCGACGACGAAACCGTCACTTCCCTAACAGAATATCTCTAATCTCCCGGAAACCGGCCAACGAACGACCCGGCGGCACACCCAACCTAACAAACCCATGAAACCCATCATCCCCCTCCTCCTCACCGCCGCCACCGTCCTCGCCGCCTCACCCGTCACCCACACCGACGAATCGAAAGTCCCCGCCTACACCCTGCCCGACCCGCTCGTCAGCGACAACGGAACCCCCGTCAAATCCCCTGCCGAATGGCCCAAACGCCGCGCCGAAATCCTCGCCCACTTCGAAAAACACATCTACGGCATCACCCCACCCGCCGCCATCGCACTCAAACCCGTCGCCCGCGAAACCCAAAACATCCCCGACTTCCTCGCCGGCAAAGCCACCCTCCGCGAAATCGAACTCACCTTCCCGGATACCCCGAAAGCCCCCACCCTCAACCTCCTCCTCATCACCCCTAACAAAACCTCCTCCCCGCCCCCCGTCTTCCTCGGCCTCAACTTCCGCGGAAACCACACCATCCACCCCGATCCCCGCATCACCCTCTCCACCCGCTGGATGGAAAACGACCCCAAAGCCGCCACTATCAACCACCGCGCCACCGATGCCAGCCGCGGCACAGCCACCTCACGCTGGCCCCTCGACCTCATCCTCTCCCGCGGCTACGCCATCGCCACCCTCTACTGCGGCGATATCGAGCCAGACCACCCCGATGGCATCAAACAAAGCATCCGCGCCGCCTTCCCCACCCCCGATGACTCCGGCTGGGGTGCCATCGCAGCATGGTCCTGGGGCCTCTCAAAAGCCATGGACCACCTCTCCTCATCCCCCGCCGTCAACGGCAAACAGGTCGCCCTGTTAGGCCACTCCCGCCTCGGCAAAACCGCACTCTGGGCCGGTGCCACCGACGAGCGCTTCGCCTTCGTCATCTCCAACAACTCCGGCTGCGGCGGCGCAGCCCTCAGCCGCCGCGCCTTCGGCGAAACCGTCGCCCGCATCAACCACTCCTTCCCCCACTGGTTCGCCCGCAGCTTCCGCCAATACAACGACAACGAATCCGCACTCCCCGTCGATCAACACCAACTCCTCGCCCTCATCGCCCCCCGCCCCCTCCACGTCGCCTCCGCCACCCAGGACCTCTGGGCGGACCCAAAAGGCGAACGCCTCGCCCTCGACCACGCCAAACCCGCATATCAGCTGTTAGGAAAGCCCTCCGCCCTCCTCACCACCTACCACATCCGTGAAGGAGCCCACGACATCACTGCTGAAGACTGGTCACACTACCTCGATTCCGCGGACCGCCACTTCTCCCGCTCGCCCTCCCCATGACCCCGGAAAAACCCTGCGCTTCCTGCGGCCGCACCATCACCTGGCGCAAAAAATGGGAAAACTCCTGGGACCAGGTCCGCTACTGCTCGGACGCCTGCCGCCGCCAAAAAAACACCGACGCCGACGCCGACCTCGAAACCGCCATCCTCACCCGCCTCGCCGAAATCCCCCGCACTTCCTCCATCTGCCCCAGCGAAATCGCCCGCGCCCGCTTCCCTAACAACTGGCAGGACCACATGGAAACCGTCCGCCGCG
>SYAP01000312.1 GCA_005787565.1 Verrucomicrobiaceae bacterium
CTCACGCGATTGGTGGAGGATGGAGGGTGCACCGCGAGAGATTAGACGGGCGCGAGAGGTTGGATGTTGGAGAGTTTGGGGGGACGATGAGGTTTGAGGTGGGTGGGGGTTTTAAAGCCGAAATTCTTACGAATTTTGCTACGAGGAGGGGGACGGGGAGGAGGTTTGGGGTGAGTGGAAATTTGGGGAGATTCTGGAGTTCCCGGGTGTGGGGTGGGTTGGTAGAAGGGGGGTATGGAAACACGAATGCCGGGGTTTTTGCCGAAGACGTGGGATTTGCCTGAGGCGATCCGGCGGCGGTTGGGGGATCAGGCGGGACGGCAGCGGGTGATGGATGAGGAGGGGCATTTGCTGATGATTTTGCACGCGCCGCCGAGGCCGGAGGATGATGAGGTGAGGCAGCCGGCGGTGTTTTGGCGGAATCCTGCGGGGGAGTGGAAGAGTGCGCCGGCGGGTGGTGGGTTATCGGCGTTGCAGGGGCATTTGGCGGCGTATCGGACGGTGGTGCGGCAGTTGGATGAGGCGGTGGATGCGGCGCATTCGCCGAAGGAGTATTTTGATGTGATGCGGGCGATCAATCCGCTGTTGAGGTCGAGCCGGAACCTGTTGGCGGTGATGGAGGAGGTGCGGAAGGCGAGGCCGGATGAGCGGCGGTTGATCGTGATGCGGGATGAGGCGGTGGATATTGAGCGGGGTGCGGATTTGCTGGCGAACGATGCGAAGGCGGGGATGGAGTTTTCGCTGGCGGAGAGTGGTGAGAAGCAGGCGCATGAGGCGCGGGTGGCGAATGAGGAGGCGAGGCGTTTGAACCGGTTGGTGGCGTTCTTTTTCCCGTTGGCGACGTTGGTTGCGGTGTTCGGGATGACGGATCCGGGACAGGTAGTCCGGTTGCCGGGGTTTTGGCCGGTGATCGGGATTGGGATTGCGTTGGGGTTGATGGTGAGGGTTTTGCTCGGGAGGAGCGGCAAGTGAGCGATTATGTCCGAAAATGGGACCACTTGGCCGGAAATGTGACCCTTTATTGCTTTCAAAAGCGAAATATCTGGTGCAATTTGATTTCAACGAAAGGCGACAGGTTGCTGCTGCGAACTGAAAACCTTTCCGACATTTCCAGGTTCCGGCGAGCCCACTTGCTCACGCGGATCACATCCGGGGGGAGGTGATCTGAAAGCGGTGGAAGCGAATCGGAGCCACTTTGGGGGGAATGTGCATTTGAGAGGTGCGGACTGGAAACGGTCCGCGCCTCTTTTTTTTGAATTTTGGTGTAGCGGATGATTGCAACGGCGGGGTGGTTGGGTAGTCTCGCGGGAATGGATGTCAAGAGAACGTTGCGAGCGGCCAGCGGATGGTTGGAGTTGGGATTGGCGGAAGAGGCGATGGTGGAGTTGGTTTCGTTGCCGCCGGAGTCGAGGATGAAGCGGTCGGCGCTGGAGTTGAAGTTGGCGGCGGAGATCGAGCGGAACGCGTGGAATGCGGCTTCGGATACGGCGAGGTTGTTGTGTTTGAAGTCGCCGAAGGAACCGGAGTTTTTCCTGCGGGCGGCGTATTGTTTGCACGAGACGGGGGACACGCTGGCGGCGCGGGACTGGTTGTTGCGCGGGCCGAAGGAGTTGTTAGGGATGCCGGTGTTCCACTACAATCTGGCGTGTTATCTTTGGACGTTGGGTGAGCAGGGGCGTGCGCGCGGGCATTTGAAGCGGGCGATCGCGATGGATGAGACGCTGATGGAATCGGCGAAGGTGGACAGCGATCTGGCGGGGATCGGGGTGGAGGGTTGAGGTGTGGGGATCAGTGGGTTTTGTTGGCGGTGGCAATCCAGATGGGGTCGCCGTAGAGGCCGGCTTTCGATGCATCGAAGGGTTTGAAGCCGAGGGTGAGGGCGGGGGAGTTCGGGGGGAGGGACCAGTCGTTGGTGGAGGGGGATTTGAAGAGTGGGTCGATGAATTTCGAGTTGGTGTCTCCGGGGATGGGATCCGGGGCTTTTCCGGCGGAGTTCCAGTAGATGTTGTTAGAGAATTCCACCTTTCCGTCTTTCCATCCGCCACCGCCTAACAGTTTTCCTGTTTCCCAGAAGATGATGTTTCCGGTGAAGCGGAAGGAGAGATGGGGTTCGGCGCGGGTGTATTGGATCTGTTGTTCGGAGGCGAAGGCGAGGATGTTGTTGCGGATGGTGTTTTCCTTGCCGTAGTGCTGGTGGTAGCCGCCGCTTTTGGTTTGGTGGACGAGGTTGTTTTCCATGAGGATGCCGGTGCTGCCTTCGTCGTTGTAGAGGCCCCATCCGCCGTAGGTGTGGGAGACGACATGATGGATGTGGTTGCCGCGGATGATGGTGCCTTCGGAGGGGCCGAGGGTGTAGACGGCGCCCATGTCGCTGAGGAGGCCATCGCCGATGTGGTGGATGTGGTTGTTTTCGATGAGGTTTCTTTTGGCCTCGCTGTGGTCGTATCCCCAGCGCCAGCCAACGGAGATGCCGGTGTAGGGGAGGTGGCCGATGTCGTTGTGGGTGATTCGGTTGTCACCGCTGTGGCCGATCCAGACGCCGACGGCGCAGGGGAAGACCTTGCCAGCGTGGCGGATGAGGTTGTTGTCGAAGGTCTGGTGGCTGGAGGCGGATTGGGGTGTGGCGGGGAGGTTCATAGTGCCGCTGCGGAGGCCGCCGGCGCCGAGGTCGTGGAGGTGGCATTGGCGGACGGTGTTGTGTTTGCAGCCTTCGCGGAACCAGATGCCGTAGATGCCGGTGTGGGCGATGGTGGAGTTTTCGATGGTGATGTTTTCGGTGTGATCGGCCTGGATGACGGCTTCGATGGATGCGGCGGCTTGTTGGGGTTCGAAGCCTTCGGGAGGGGAGGGCCATCCGGTGTGGAGGAAGCGGATGCCGGTGAAGGATGTGTGGGTGAGTTTGCGGTCGGGCGTGCCTTTGAGGATGAGCAATTGTTGGAGGTGCGGTGCGATGACGGTGGTGGATTCCGGGGATTCGCCGGGGCGTGGCTGATAGAGGAGGGTGCGGATTTTCGGGTTGTTTTCATCGGTTTCGACGAACCACTCGCCGGGTTGGTCGAGGGCGGCGCGGAAGTTTTCGAAGATGACGCCGGTGTGGGTGTCCCACGAGTTCCATGGTTTCATGGCGCGGCCGACGGTGGTGATGCTGCCGGTGCTGGTGTCGATGGATTCGAGGGTGCGGCGGGTGTTGTCCCATTTGTGATAGGCGAGCATCTGGACGCTGCGGAAGGCGTGTTGGGAGAGGTTTGCGAGCGGTGTTAGGTCTTGAGGTTTGAGGGTGATGGATTGGCGGGCGCGGTCGCCTTCGAGTTTTTCCTCCTTCACGCCGGTGAGCATGAGGAATCCTTGGTTGGGATGGCGGGCGCGGGTGGCACGTGACGGGCCGACGTAGAGTTGGTCGAAGGGCGGGAGATTTTCCGGGAGCTTGGCGGACCAGAGGCCGTTGGGGAGGATTTGGAAGCCGGTGATGGGAGTGCCGCCGGAGAAGGTGGGGGTGGTGCCGGGTGCGGCTTTCCAGCGGACGGGTGCCTGGGCGGTGCCGCCGTGTTGAGGGGAGAGGACGATGGGTTGATCCAACTGATAGATGCCATCCGCGATGATGATGTCGATGGACTGGTTCGGATGGTTGGTGCGGGATTTGGCGATGGCTTCGAGAGCGGCGGCTGGGTTTTTGATGGAGTGGGTGGGGCCGACGTGGATGGTGGCGGGCGCTGCTTCGGCGCGGACGTTTGTTAGAGTGGGGAAGAGGGTGGCGGTGAGGGAGAGGATTTGAAGCAGGAGCCCGCGGGTTTTCATGGTCCGCAATACGGGAATGGTCCCGTGGATTGGTCATGGTTTGTGGGTGCCGGGGAGGAAGCGGTAGTAGACTTCCAGGGTGAGGATGGCGAGGCAGGTGCGGTAGTGGAGGTTCATGGGCGAGTTTCCGGCGAAGGAGGCACCGACGGCGCGGAGGGGTTGTCCGTTGCCGGGGTTTTTCCAGGAGCCATCGGGATTTTGCCCGGTGAGGAGGGAATCGCGGAAGAGGAGGTTGTATTGTTTCCAAGCCTCGCCGCCGCGGTTGAGCATGGCTTGTGCTTCGTAGTAGTGGCCATAGAGGTCGGAGAATTGAGAGTTGTAATCGAAGCGGGTTTCCTTGGTTAGATATTTCGCGCTTTTGCGGACGGGGGAGGCGGCGCTGCGGCCCCAGATCTGGAGAGATAACATTCCTGCTCCGGTGAGGGTGAAATAACCAGTGTCGCCTGCGGGAGATGATGCATTGGCATAGCCGAAGCCGCCGGATGAGTGTTGCAATTTGGCGACGTAGTCGAGGGAGCGGTTGACGGTGCGCTGGAGGTTGCGGAAATCGAGATTGGTGTATTTGCAGGCTTTGAGAGCCTGGAGTTGCCATGCGGTGATCGAGAGGTCGCCGCCGCGATCTCCGGCTTCGGTGTAGGAGTAGTCCCAGCCGCCGCTGGGGTGTTGGTTGTCGATGATGAGTTGGCCGGCGAGTTGTGTGGATTCGTTGAGATTGGGGATGTTGAGTTTGAGTTGTTTGCAGAAGGTGGTGGCTTCTGCGAGGGCGTAGGTGGCGATGGCGTGTTCGTAGGGCCAATGTTTGTCGGCGGGATTGGTGGTGAGTTTGCCATTTTGGCGCATGCCGAGATCGACGAGATAGGTGATGGCACGGAGGACGTTGTCGCCATAGTTTTCGGAGAGCGGGGTTTCGCAATGGCCGAGATAGGCGAGGAGTGCGAGGCCGGTCATGGCGGCGGGGTTTTGGCTGCGGCTCCACGAGCCATCGGGGAGTTGGGTTGTTTTGAGCCAGTCGAGGCCTTTGACGACGGCGTCCTCGCATTGGGGAGTTCCGCCTGTTTCGAGGAGGCGGGCCATGCGATCCTGTTTGGAGCAGCGTTTGTTGAGGACCGGGGGGAGTGAGATCAGGCCGGATCCGATGCTGTCGCCGTCGCCGAAGGTGCCATCTCCGAAGTCATCGCCGTCGCCGAAATCCGGGACGGGGTTTTCAATTTCGGAATCGACCGGGGGGACGGAGATGGAAGATAGGTCGAGGGATGTGAGGACGGGGTTGGTTTGGCTGGCGGGAGATGAGGGTTTGGGTTTGTGGGATGGGTTGAAATTGGGTGGTTTGATCGGGTCGGTGGGTTTTTGAGGTTGGGGGATGATCATCGTGACCTGGGGTTGTTGGAGGAATGGTGGGAGCAGGAGGAGTCCGAGGAGGAGGCCGACGAGGACGAGGCTGAGGGTTGCGATGATGATGGAGGTGATGGTGGAGTTCCGGCGTTGTGAGTGAAGTCTGGCGAGGGCTTCGGAGCTGGGAGATGCATGGAGGCTCATGATTATGGCGGTTCAGGATTTCACGGGTGCTTCAAGGTGGAGCGGTGCCGTGTGGCTGCTGAAACGCGGAGCGAGAGAAAGGATTAGGGCGAATATCAGGAATCGCCGATTTATCATCTGTTATCTCATGTTTTATGAGGCGGTTTCAGATTGTTAGCGAATAAAAGTTAGATGGTCAGAGGCGGGGATTCGTTCAGTCTGGTTTTACAACAAACTGACTGTGAATAACAAACATCACCGCCTCTGTGCGGAAAACCGTAAAGTGATCGCCAACATGA
>SYAP01000313.1 GCA_005787565.1 Verrucomicrobiaceae bacterium
AAAATCCCGCCGTCGAAAAAGACCGCGCACTCCTCGCCAAACTCGGCCTCGGCACCCTCGCCCCCAACCCCAACCGCGAAGCCCCAGCCTTCGACCCCAGCCGCCCACCCACCGAAACCTCCACCTCCTGCTGCACCGCCACCGGTTGCTGCTAAACTCCATCACAAAAGGCCACTCCTGCAACCCGGAGACAAAACCCACCCAAATCCACACCTCCAAACAACAAACCCTATCCTAACCGAAAATAGAACCGTCCGTCACCTAAAAACCGGTCTGCCCCTGAAACCAGTTGGCCACCCTTGCATTCATTTCCCCGGATCAGCATTCATGCACGCTCTACGTGCTTCATGATCCGCCATTTCAATTCATCGAAGGCCTATGCCGCATGTCTGGCAATTGCCTGCGCCTGCCCTCTGGCACCCGCAAATCCCATGGAATCAATGCCCACCCCCCGGGTGGTCGGAGTCCCGCCCGCCGACGCCGGCCGCGGCCTCGTCCGTGTGAGCGCCACCGAAATCCGCCACTACGATGGCGACCGCAAGCACCCCGGCTACCTCGTCAGCCGCGACAACGGGGAATCCTGGAGGTATGAAAAGACCGGCCCGGAATACCCACCAAACTACGGCGGCATGGCCAAGGAGTCGCCGTCTCTTGTTAGAAATCCGAAAACCGGCGAGTTCATCCGTATCCAGCCGATCAAGGGGCACGTCTTCATCTCACAAGGAGGCCTCGACGGCAAATGGCTCGCCGTGACCAAGGACGGCGGCACCAGTGACCGCTGGCGTGAGAAACGCGACGATCTACTAACACTTCCCGGCATCATGCGCTCGCCGCTTTTCATCGATGGCGGCAAACGCATCATCCTGCCCACCCACGGCAATGGCACCACCATGTGGCTGTCCGATGACGGCGGCCTCAACTGGCACCCGTCGAAAACCACCATCAAGTCCCCCCCGCACACCATCGGCGGCGTCCATCGCGGGCTGCGCTGGCAGAACATCGCCGTCGAAGCCACCGTCGTGGAACTCAAGGACGGCAAGCTCTGGGCCCTTCTTCGCACTTCACAAGATGATCACTACGAGTCGTTCTCCCGAGACCGCGGTGAAACGTGGAGCGAAGGCAAACCCTCGCGTTTCGCCGCCACGCTCACCATGCCCACGCTCGGCCGGTTGCCCGATGGACGGCTTCTCATGTTGTGGACCAACCAATCCCCACTACCCGAACTACACACCGCAACCGGCCGCAGCGAGGACGCCTTCACCAATCGCGACACCCTGCACGCCGCGATCTCCGATGATGAGGGAAAAACCTGGCGCGGCTTCCGCGAAGTGGGCCTGGATGAACATCGCGCCCGCACCGACTACGCCACGTGGGGCGGCCCGCAGGATCGTGGCAACCACCAGTCCGAGTTCGTGCCGCTCGACGCCAACCGAATCCTTGTCGCCTACGGCCAGCACAAGAATCACCGCCGCCTCGCGATCATGGATACGCGATGGTTGTTAGAAAAAAAGCGGGTGGCCGATTTCTCCAAAGGTGCGGGAGACTGGCTCCATCACAGCTTCATTCCGGTTCCGTGCGGACATTGTTCATACCATCGCAAACCCGCCGCCGTAGTCGTCCCGCACCCTTCGAATCCGGAGGTGAAACTGCTCGATATCCGTTTCCTCGATGACCCCGAACTCGTGAATGCGGAGTCCGGGGCCGACTACCGGGCCGGAGGCGCCGCGTGGAATTTCCCCGCAGGCCAGGCTGGCAAGGCCATCGTGCGCTTCCGCCTCCCCGCTGGATCCGCCGGGGCGCACCTCAGCCTCATGGATCGCCTCTTTGCCGCCTGCGACGTCACCGCTCCGGACTCCGCCGTTTTCACCCTCCGCCTCGCTCCCGGAGAAAAAATCGGCAAGACCACGCTCAAGCCCGATACCGATCACGCCCTCCTGCTAGAATGGTCCGGAACCGGCGAAGGCGACCAATGCCGCCTCTCCCTCGACGGCAAGCCCGCCGGCAACTTGTCCGTGAAAAACCCCGCACCCAACGGCCTGAGCTACCTCCACTTCATCGCCGCAGGCAAGGAACCGGGCCCGGGCATCCAGATCCAACAAGCCGCCGCAGAAGTCCGGTGAACCCATCTTGATTAATCCTCCTAACAATCGATCCATGAAAATCGTACAGACTCTCTTTCTAACAGTCTCTCTTGCTCTAACAGCGACGGCAGAGACCGCCAATATCCAGAGCATCGAACCCGCGGCCCCGCCGCTCATCCCGGTCCCGCGCGAACTTGTGTGGAAACAAGACAGCACGAGGATCACGGCCGTCACCCTGTCCTTCCCGCAGGATGCCACCGACAAGGCCCGTTTCGCCCACTTCGGCAAGGAAGCCGCCGGGCTTTTCACCGCGCGCGGAGTGAAGCCCGCCCCTGCCGCTTCGCCAGGCTATCCGCTGCGTTTCACCGTCAGTGAGGACAAGTGGTTCGATGACAAGCCCGAGGGATACCGCCTCCGCACTTCGCCCGATGGCGCGAGTGTCGAGGCGAAGACCGACACCGGACTCTTCTACGGCCTGCAAACCCTCGCCCAGCTCACCACCCGTCATGCCGATGGCACCCACATCGCGCATGCCGAAATCCAGGACTGGCCGGCCTTTCCCATCCGCGGCGCAATGAACGACACCGGACGCAACTACATGCCGCTCTCTATGCTCAAGGAGCTGGCCGACGTACTCGCGCGCTACAAGATGAATGTTTATCACTGGCATTTCACCGACAACCACGGCTGGCGGCTTGAGAGCAAGAAGCACCCGAAAGTCAACGATCCCGCATCCTTCGACCGCATGCCGGGGAAATTCTACACCCAGGCCGAGTTCAAGGAGTTCGTCGAATACTGCCGCGTGCGCCACATCACCGTGATCCCGGAACTCGACATGCCCGGCCACACAGCCAGCTTCCGCCGCGCGTTCGGTATCGAAAAGATGGAGGACCCGAAGGTCACCGCCATCCTCTGCGATCTCATCCGCGAACTCGCCTCGCTCGCCCCGCCGGAGGTCATGCCCTACATCCACATCGGCACCGACGAGGCCCGCGGGCATGAGAAGGTCTCCGCCGCAACGCTGCGCACCTACTTCGACACCATCCGCGACTGCAAACGCCGCGCGATCCGCTGGAGCCCGGGCATGAACGGCGATCCCACCGCCATCGAACAAACCTGGACCAACCGCACCCGGCGGCCGTCGAAAGGCTGCGAATACATCGATTCCCAGGAGAACTACCTCAACCACTTCGATCCCTTCGAAATGGTCGCGACCCTCTTCTTCCGCAAGAACTGTCCGCACAAACAAAGCAAGGGCCTCGGCGGCATCCTTTGCTCGTGGCCGGACATGCCGATGACCGATCCGCGCAACCATTTCGCGCAGACGCCGCAGTTTCCCGGAGTGGTGGTTTATTCCGAGGCCTTGTGGAGCGATGCGCGCGAGAAGGACTGGATCGAGTTCTACTCCAACCTTCCACCGCAGGGGCATGCGGAACTGGACAGCTTCCGCGATTTCGAAAACCGCTTCCTCGCCCACCGCGATCTTTTCTTTCAAGGCAAGGAATTCCCCTATGTGAAGCAGTCCGACATCGTCTGGCAGACCCTCGGGCCCATCCCTCACGGTGGAAAACCGGAAACGGATTTCGGCATCATGCCCGGCGACCGCTCGGCATCCCATGAGATCGACGGGAAAACCTACACCTGGAGCGATGAAATCCGCACCGGTGCGACACTGGTCTTCCGCCACTACACCGATCAACCGACCTTCGCCAACCCCACCTGGGGCCGCCAGACGGCAGCGGAGTGCACTTACTATGTTCGTAGTTTCATCCACTCGCCCACGGAGCAGACCGTGCCCTTCTGGATCAGCGCGCAGTGGTGGGAGCTTTCGAACTTCCACGGCGGCATGAACATGCCCGGCGAGTGGCATTACTCGAAGCCGGTCTTCACCGTTAACGGCGAGAAGATCGAAGCCCCGAAATGGACGGTGCCGAACCGCAAGGCGAACTATCACTCGAAAGAATCTTATGTGGACGAGAACTTTCATTTCCGCGAGCCCACGCCGATCCGCTTGAAGGCCGGTTGGAACGAAGTACTCATCAAATCCCCACACGTCAAAGGCATGCGGCGCTGGATGTTCACCTTCGTCCCCGTCCAGCGCGTCCCCGGCACCGGCACCGCCGTCGTCCGCGAATACCCCGGCCTGCGCTTCGCGGTGAAGCCTGATTAATCGCCCATCATTTCAATAATGACCAAAACCCTCCCGCTTCCGCCTCTCCATCCAAAATCGAATCCTAGAACCAATCCCCATGATTCACTCCGCTCCGTCGATTCGACGAATTCCACGACCAACTTCACCCAGCGGCAAGCAAGATCAATCGCACCACAATCCAATCGGAAAATGTCCCTTCAGCGAGAAACATTCCCGGGTTGCCTCATCAACACGATGTCGAATCCGCTTTCCATATCTCCAACTCAAACTCAAATCCCCAATCGAAACCAACTTATCTGGGCTCGCTGCCTGATTCTGTCGATTGCAACCTTCATCACCCAACTTCTACCCGGCACCGCCCACGCCCAACGCGCTGTCGCCCGCTACCACGCCGGCCTGGAAGAAAACCCGACCTTGGCTCCTTCCCCGGCTATCCTCGGCTGGAATGGCTTAAACCCAACCAACGACCTTCAGAACTTCGAGAATTCCCCCGTCTCACCTGACGGATCCACCGGCCTGAACGCTTGGCGGACTCTAGACAACAGCAACGCCACCAGCCAATTCATCACGTGGACCCACCCGATCAACTCTCAGGATCATGCTTCGGCAACACAACACGGATGGACACTCGCCGCCCGAGTGCGGATCACGGACCCGGCCGCCAACAATGCAAGCGGGCGCTCGGCAACTTTCTCCTATGGCAACGGCTCCCGTCGATGGCTCCTGTTTTTCGATATCAACGCCAACGGACAACTCGTCGTCGATCTTTGGGGCACCTCCAGCGCTGTCACCACAATCATTCTCAACGACCTCAACGCAGATGCATACCACGAGCACAAACTGGTCTGGAACCCAGTAACCAACCAAACCAATTACTTGGTCAACGACGTCCTCCGCCACTCCGGATACAACGGCGCAACAAGCTCGTTCAATGGCGTCCGCTTCGGAACTGAATCCAGCGGCGGGCGCGGCGACGCCCATTGGAACGAGGTGATACTCGCGGTAGACGAACCTACACCACAATCTCCACGCCCAATCGTCACATCCCACCCCCAACACTCCATCAAACCAGTCGGCTCCACCATCAATCTAACAGCCGCTTTCTCCGGCAACACCACACATTTTCAATGGTTCAAGAATGGCTACCCTATCCCAAACTCAAACACCGCAACTCTTGTCATCGACCCCGTTTCGATCTCCGACGAGGGCGATTACTGGTGCCGCGCCTTCAATGGGCCGGAAGCTTGGGCAGAAACCATTACCGCTGCCGTCACGGTCTTAACTCCAGGAACTGGTCTACGGATCACTGAATTCATCGCATCAAACGCCGGCGGAATCCATGATGAAGACGGCGACCGCCAAGATTGGATCGAACTGTTCAATGCAGATACAGCACCCGTATCCACCGCCAGTTGGCACCTTTCAGACAACTCCACCAATCCCTCGAAATGGCTGCTCCCCGAAAAAATTCTACAACCAGGAGAGTTCATCATCATTTTTGCTAGCGGCAAAAATCGCGCCCCCCCATTCGGCCAGTGGCACACGAATTTCTCGCTCTCAACAAATGGCGAGGAAGTCATCCTAACCCGGCCGGATCAATCCACGGCCAACTCGATCACATTCGGTCACCAAGTAGCAGATGTGAGCATGGGAACCACCGCGAGCGGCTGGAAATTCTTTGATCCTCCCTCTCCCGGCTTTCCAAACAGCAACGGTCGTAACGATCCAGGAAATCTCGAAATCTTGTTCGACCCTCCACCCGGAGTGCATGGTGGCACCATTGAGGTGTCAATCAGCACCACAGGCCAAATCCCTCCTGGCGCAGTGCTACGATACACAACCAACGACCATCGCCCGGATGCGACATCTCCACTCGTCGTCGGCCCAATCACGATCAATGAAAATACTCCTCTGCGCGTCGCACTCATCGCTCCCGGAGAACGTTACGGCATCGCAACCAGCGCACCCTACCTCGTCTCAGGCATCACGACCGGCGGATTCTCATCACCACTACCATTGCTCGTCCTCTCGAATTTTAGCGGAGGAAATGTTCCGGGAATCTCTGCTTATGGACCTAACAACGATGGCTCACAGGTGACACAAGTCGCTCCCCAATCCCAGATGATGACTCTCCTCGAGGATGCCTCCGGCCAAGCCGTTACCCTCGACAGCCCCGCAACCGCCTGGACACGCACAGGAATCCGCCGAAGAGGCAGCAGCTCGTTCAATTTCTCACGCCACTCCTACCGATTGGACACTTGGGGCGACCGTGAAACCGAAACCCGCAACATTAGCCTCTTAGGAATGCCTGCGGAAAGCGACTGGGTGCTCTACGCTCCTGACTCTTCTCAGTTTGACATCACACTCATCCACAATGCTTTCTCATATGAACTCGCTCGCCGCAGCGGATTCAACGCTCCCCGCTTTCGCCTCGTAGAACTCTTCCTCGATATCAATGGCGACGGCATCATCAATATGATCGACCACCGCGGACTCTATCTGCTGGTCGAAACCGTGAAACGTGATCCTGCCCGCGTTTCGTTCTCCAGAATGTCCAACGACGGCTCACAAGGCGGATGGATGACCAGCATCGATCGAATGGATTCTCTGCCTCCAGGAAGCAACCCTGCTGCCTCAATTCCTCGCCACTTCCACACCGCTGGCCCCGACGGCATCCTCCAAACCCCGGACGACACCGCACGCGGATTCAAAGGCACCGGCGGCGGCGGTGGACTCGACCCAATCCGCGACGACCAACCAAACGCTTATCACTCGTTCTTCAATTTCGTCTCGCCACGAGGATGGGACATTCTGCCAACCCAACGCAGCACCATCCAAAACGTCATGCGCAATTTCGATGCTGCGCTTTATGGAGCCGATTATCAAAATGAAACGCTCGGTTGGGCCCGACACATCGACGCTAGAAACTGGGCCCACCACCTCGCTCTCCATCAACTTTCCCGCAACCAGGACGCAATCCTTCTAAGCTCCTACCTCTATCAGGAATCTCCCGAATCACCCATCCGCTGGGCCTCACTGTGGGACTTCGACCGCGCTTATCGCCGGATGGATTCCAATCCGAATAACAACCTCACCTGGGCACAGAACCGCGTCTTCTATCAACGGCTGTTCACAGATCCGGAGTTCGTGCAAATCCACACAGACACCTGGCAGGAACTCCGCCGCGGAGCGTTTGCCACAACGGAAATGCACAACCTCATCGACGAACTCACCGCTACTATCACTCCCGATGTTGCTGCCCGCAGCGGCATCAGCGCCTCCACCTGGCAAACCAACATCGAAAACTTGAAATCTTGGCTTGCAACACGCGCGGCCTCCATCGACGGACTCGATCCCGAACCTCCCGCATTCACCCACGCAGGTGGCCCGTTAGGCCCGGGACTCGCCCTCGGAATGAGCGCAATCTCAGGAACCATCTATTTCACCACAGACGGCAGCGATCCCCGCCAGCGTGGCGGCACTCCAGCTCCGGCAGCAACTTCCTACACAGCCCCTTTCGAAATCTCGACGCCCATGACTGTCACCGCACGCAACCGTGCCTCAAACGGCAAATGGAGCGGACCGGTGACAGCCGTGTTTTTCTCCACAGAGATTGGCCCGAGATTCCTTCCGGGGGGAAATGCCACTTGGAACGAAATCGCGCATTGGGAATCAGGCTACATCCCGAACGGCACCGGCCAAGCCGCAACCATCAACCAACCCGAAACCAACAACCGCACCATAACCCTCGACTCACCCACCACCATCGGCAAATTGCTCTTCGACGAACAGGATTCCAATTGGGTTAACCAGCTTCAAGGCAGCACACCAAATTCTCTAACCTTTCAAAGCGCCACAAACGAACCAGCAAACATCATCGTCACTGGTTCAGGTAACGGACACGTCGAATTCGATGTCGACGCAAACATCAACCTGATCAGCGATCTCATCATCGACGTGCAAAAGACCAATGGCAGCTCCGCATATGGCGCATTGCGAATGCGCCGGAGTTGGACAGGCCCGGGAGGCCTCCGCAAACAAGGACTCGGAGTCGCCACTCTCAGCGGCAGTGGCAAAAACTGGCTCGGAGAAACCGTAGTCGCGCAAGGCGTGTTGACCGTCACCGGAATTGCCTCGCCTTCTAACAGCAGCGCCATCCGCATACTAGAGGGCGGACAACTGAGACTCTCATCCAACGGCAATCCCCTTTATACTTTCGGCGGACCTGTTTTCATCGCTGGCAACGGACGTGGTGCGGAGATTCTTGATGACGCCGACCAAGGAAACCTCGGAGCCATTCGCTACGAACCCGGCTCTACCGGCAACCACGCCACCCTCACCAACCGGGTCGATTTGACATCCCCCTCCCATATCCACGTTGCAACCCAAGGAAACCTTCTCACTGTCGCCGAAGGATTATCTGGTCATGCCGACTTATCAAAGTCCGGCGGAGGCACGCTCATCCTCCCAGCCAATCCCCATGTTTTCTCCGGAGACATCCACTGCACATCCGGAAGCATCATCCTCCGGGGAGATTGGGACAGCGCTGTTTCCCTAGCAGCGCAAACCCACATCGACGCCTCAGGCACCACCGGAAACATCACAGGAATCGGCACACTTCGCGTGACCGATGGCTTACTCAAATCATCCGTCGTCTCCGGTGTATCCCTCGAAATCGCCTTCCAACCCGAATCACCCACACTGATCGCGGAAAGCCTCGACAACACGCCCACAATCGACCTGTTCCGCTCCCCAAGCCTTCATGATAACCCAACCGCCGGCATCATCCTGCCGAACTTCGCTGCATGGGAAAACATCAACTTCCAATCCATTCGCGTCTTTATTCCTGACCCTCTGGGCGAGCGCCAATTCAATGGCTCTTTCTGGTCGCAGCAAAGTGGCGTGACAATCACACGCGTGCCCTCCCCTTGGCCTGAGCATCCCGGAGTAGCCTTGCAGATCCGAATGGACGGATCACCCGCAGATTTTGATACTTGGGCGGACCTCACATTCCGGAATTCGACCGACGCAGCCATCGCTGGACCCCTAGCGACGCCCTTTGGAGACGGGATCGCCAACCTGCTGCGCTTCGCCCTAGGCACCGACAACAATGGCCATGTCCGCCTACCCCTGGTCTTGCGCGATGCAGATGGTTCACCTCGAATCCAATTCCCATACGACCCTGGACTTCGTGGCCTTCACTGGAAACTCCTCGCCACCGAAAACATCACCTCATGGGAAAACGCAGACGTCCTCTTCGACTCTCAAACCGGCCCAATCCCGAACCCTAACGGATTCATAGAGGTCGTGGATCAATCCGGCCTGCCATCGCGTTTCTTCCGATTGCAACTGAATGTCGACTGATATTCTGAATCACCCGTAAAACCCCGGCAATTGATCAAAACAGCATGATGCGAATCCTTTAGCCCACGACACCAACCAAAGTCTGACCCAACTCTCTCGCCATCCAGATACTCACTCACCCCCTTCAACTCAATCCCCTCATTTCACCCCCAAGCGACGATGTCGGTCGCTCCTGGAAAGCCTCCGGACCCCTCCCCATCATCGACTGCGGAAAAGCTTCCATCGCAGAACTGTCCGATGGCTCGCTCCACCACAACACACGCCGCCACTGGGCACCTTCCAAAGAAAACTCCATCTACCGCTGGAACGCCAACAGCAACGATGCCGGACAATCTAGGCAGAACCCCATCCGATCCAGCATTCTCCTCGATGGAAATGCCGACTCCACCTACGGACTCATGGGCGGACTCGTCCGCCTGCCGGTCATCCAGCGCTACATCCTCATCTTCAGCAACATCGTCAGCAACAAGGGTCGCAAAAACGGCCACATCTGGACCAACTTCGATGCCGGTAAAACCTGGCACGTGCGCCGCCAGGTGTTCGATGGCAAATTCGCCCACTCCGCCCACTCCGCCCTCACCGCTGGACGCACGGGAACACCCTCCGAAGGCAATATCCTCCTCTTTGAAGGCGCACCCAAAGGCACCGGCACCTCCGCCAGATTCAACCGATCATGGGTCCTCAAAGGTGAATTTCAACCGGAAATGGCAAAACACCCAATTGGATCAACACATGACTTCCCCACCAAAAAACAAAACATCCTAAAACATTCCGGATTTACCGGTTGACACCCCCACCCCCGCTCCCTAAGTTGCGCGCCCCTCCGCGCGGGACGGTCACCGTTCACCTCCTCTCGAAGGCATTCCTATCAAGCACATGAAGACGTTTTCCGCCAAGCCGCATGAAGTGGATCGCAAATGGCACGTGATCGATGCCAAAGGCAAGATCCTCGGCCAAGTCGCAGTCGAGGCCGCCCGCCTCCTCCGTGGCAAGCACAAGCCAATTTTCACCACCCACGTTGACACCGGTGACAATGTCATCGTGATCAACTCCGATCAGGTCGTCCTCTCCGGCACCAAGGAAAGCGCCAAAATCTACACCCGTTTCTCCGGCTACGTCGGCGGCAAAAAAGTCGAGACCCCTCGCCAAGTCCGCGAGCGCCGTCCCGTCCTCCTTGTCGAACGCGCCGTCTGGGGCATGCTCCCCAAGAACCCCCTCGGCCGCGCACAATACGGCAAACTCCACGTCTACGCAGGTGAAGCCCACCCGCACGAAGCCCAACAGCCCGCTCCCTACGAAGTGCGCTAATCAAGCAGAACCGCTTAAACACCGCCGTTACGAAACAACCTTTTCTCACAATGTCCGCC
>SYAP01000314.1 GCA_005787565.1 Verrucomicrobiaceae bacterium
CCCAACACCGGCAGCGATAAAACACTCACCAACACCCACGACACTCCCGCCACAATCGAATGCCGCCCATCAAACCACGGCCGCACACCCACCCGCTTCTCCCGCCCCACCGACTGCCACAAATACACCAGCGCCAACACCAGAAACGCCACCGTCATCACCCGCGATGCCACCGTATTCCCCAGCCACCCATTCAGCGGAAACCCCATCGCCATCCGGCACAACAGCACCACATTCAGCCCGATGATCATCCGCTTCGGCAACGCCGCCACTCCGATCAGCGCCAAATACAACAAACTCACAAACAACGACGCGATCAGGAAACTCGCCGAACTCTGGAACAACAAATCCCCACGATGCGAAAAATCCGCAACCGTCATCCAAACCCCGAACAACACCAACAACCCCGCCACAATCGCATTCAGCAACACCTTCCCTCCAGCCCCACTCGCCCCACCCCCACGAGGTAACGGCGGAATCTGCGTCACGGGAAGCGCCGGCGGCTGAGCATCATTCATACCCGACAATGATCACGCACCCCCACCTTTCAAGGCGATAGGAATTCTCCCGACAAATTCAACCCCCGATCTTCAGGAAACGCTCATACGCCGCATCCCAAGCCGCCGTGTCGCTCGGCTGAAAACGCCGGAACTGGAACGACCGCAAAATCAACTCCCTCCCCGCCGCCAAATCTGGCAAATGCCCCGTCGCAATCATCTGCGTGATCAAATTCCCGCACGAAGTCGCCTCCACCGGCCCCGCCACCACCTCGATCCCCAACGCATCCGCCGTCGCCTGGCTCAACAACTCGTTCTGAATCCCCCCACCACCCGCATGAAGCCGCTGGAAATCACGACCCGTCAACGCACGGATATCCTGATAGACCTTGCGATACTTCAACGCCAATGACTCCGTCGCAATCCGCAAAATACACCCCTTCTTCCTCGGCACCGTCTGCCCCGTCCGCTCGCAAAACGCCCGGATCTTCTCAGGCATCCCACCCGGCGTGGCAAACTCCGGCGCGTCCGGATCAATGAACGCACTGAACGGCTCAGACTCCTTCGCCAACTCCGCCAACCCCGCATAATCAATATCCTCACCATCCAACGCCCACTGCCGCTTGCACTCCTGGATCAGCCAAAGCCCCGCTATGTTCTTCAAAAACCGCACGCTCCCGTTCACCCCAAGCTCATTGCAAAATCCCAACGCCAAAGCCTCAGGCGTCGTCACCGGCTCCTCCATCTCGATCCCCATGATCGACCACGTCCCCGAAGACAACCATAGCCGGTCATCCCCGCTCATCGGAATCCCCGCCACCGCCGCCGCCGTATCATGACTCGCCGATGCCACCAACGGCACATCCTTCGCACCCGTCAATCGCACCACCTCATCACGCAACGGCCCCAACACCGTCCCCGGCGCCACAATCTCGCCAAACACCTCCTGCGGCAATCCCAACGCCTCGATCACCTCCCTCGACCAATCCCCCGTCCGCGGATCTAACAACTGCGACGTCGATGCCACCGTCCGCTCAACCACCGCCCGCCCCGTCAGCCAGTACGAAAGCAAATCCGGCACAAACAACAACCGCTTCGCCTCCCTCAACGCCGGACCCCCACCAAGCGACGCGGCCAACAAATGCAGCGACGTGTTGTAGAAATTCGTCTTCACCCCCGTCCGCGCATACACCTCCGCTTCCGGCATCCGCCCGTGCATCGCCTCCGCCATCCCAGCAAACCGCGGATCCCGATACTGATGCGGCAAACCTAACAACTCGCCGTTCCCATCCAGAAAACCGAAATCACAACCCCACGTGTCGATACCGATCGATACCACACGCTCACCATGCTCCTCCACCGCACGCCGAATCCCCTCGATGATCTCCCGGTAAAGCCCCAGCACATTCCAAAACGACCCACCCGGCAATTCCGTCCCCGGATTGTCGAAACGATGCACCTCCTCCAGATACAGCTTCGTGAAATCCGTCTTCGCCGCCATGACGCGACCGCTCCCCGCTCCCAAATCCACCGCTATGAAGGTTTTTTTCGACATATGACTGCGTGCGTTTCCAAGCATCGTTTCTTATGCCTCGATCCCTTGCAACCCCCAATCCATCGCGAATCCACGCCATCCGCTCACTTCACCACCGGCGCCTTCACCACGTGATACCAGACCTTCCCCCCTAACAGACCCTTCCCCCCGACCGTTCTCACCGCCGAAAGATCCACCAAATGCAGAAAACCTTCCTTCAGCGGACCACAATCCAACACCAACCGCGTCGGCTCGCGCAACTCCGCTCCATTCACCTTCACCGCCTCCTCACCCACTTTCGGCGAACCGTACCCGGCATGATAATGATACGTGTGACGCTTGATCACCACCCCACCCAGCGAAGCCCCATCCATCGGCTCCGAAAAACCGATCTCAAATCCGTTAGACAACGCCTGGATCGATGCCACCAGCGGCATCGCCTTCCCCTTCCACTTCACCCGCGTGATCCCGTTGTTCCCAGCCCACGAAAGCGCCGTTTTCCCCACATAAAGCGATCCGTCCGGCCCATACGCAAGGCGATGGTTCCCATTCCCCAACGGCGACCGGTCAAGGAAATGCACCAAACCCGTCTGATGGACTCCGCCAACCTCATCATCCAGCACCCGCACCAACGTCGGCTGGTTCATCTCCCCGATCAGCGTCTGACCGACGATCGATTCCGGCACCGAACCCTCCGCCGCCACAATCGGCTGCGTCGGCGAATTCGCCAGCTCCCCCTGCGGAAAGAAACCCGCAGGCAAATGATGGCGCTTCGCCAACTCCGTCACCGGAACCCGCAACGGATCTCTCCCATCCCATCCCGCCTCCCACACCAACGACGCCGGATGCCCGTGAAAACCACCCTGCTTCACCGAATACAACGGACTCGTCGGCCGCCAATCCCCCTGATTGTCCGTAATCAGCAACCGCCCCTTCGCATCAAACCCGATCCCATCCGGCGACCTGAAACCGCTCGCCCAAGGCTCCGTCTTCGATCCATCCGAAGCCACACGCAACACCCACCCCCGCCACGGCACCCGCGAATACATCCGCCCAGCCTTGCCTGCGGACTTCCCCCAGTCCTGCCCCTCCGTCATCTGCTCGCGGTTCAACTGCCCGATCTCGGAAAACTCCCCGCGGATCTCCCTCCGCATCGATGCCCCGTTGGACGCCACATTCAGCGCGATGTAATAATGCCCATCCACTCCACGCGCCGGACCGAACGCGAATTCATGATAGTTTCCTGTTAGACCGAAATCCGCGCTCAGCGTCTCATAACGGTCCGCCCGCCCGTCCCCATCCACATCGCGCAACCGCGTCAGCTCCGCACGCTGCATCACCACCAGCGAGCCATCCTCCTCCGCCACCACACCCAGCGGCTCCTGCAGGCCGTTGCCAAACAACGACCACTCCTTGCTCTTCGGATCGAAAATCATCGCCTCTCCCCGGTGGAACACCGCCGCAAGCCGTCCGTCTGTTAGGAAATCCAGACCCCCGATCTGCGGATCCACACCCTGCGGCATCGGGATCTTCTCGAACTCGAAATACTCCTCCCACAGCGAGGGCGCGGCAACCAGCGATCCGGTTAGAAAAACTACGGCGGCGGCAAATGGACGGATCATGGGAAAACGTGGGTGAGGGTGAACGAGGTGGTTCCCGCCGGAAGCGTTAGAACCTTGCCGGACCAGGACCCCGCATCACTGCGGACTCCCGCCTTCTCCGGCACATCCGGAAACGTCAGCGCAAGCGCATCGGTCACCGGCACGGCAAACGTGAACTTCCGGGTGAATCCGGTCTCCTTTTCTAACGGAAGATACGATTCACTCACCTCAAGCGCGCCCAGCTGATACCGGAACGTCGGAAAACCCTTCGGATCAAGATTATATCCCCTGAAACGCGCCGCCACATCACCTAACAGAGGTGAAGCCTCGGTGTATCGGACCGGCGCCAGCGGTTTCGCCAGACCGTGACCATTCCCACGCCAATACGCATACCCGTCCACAAACCCGCCCGTCCAAACATAGCGCAACCGGCACGGCCCCGCGTCCCAACAAAACGACACCCGCGAATCCAGTGCCACCGCGATCGACGCCGGCCCCGCATCCGGCATGAAAATCCTCATCACCAACGGCCGCACCGCCTGCGTCGGCGAGCCCGCAAAACGGTCACCCGCAGCCGCCTTCTTCTCCTTCGCACCTTCCGCCGCCTTCATGATATAACCATGGATCGCCAGCAACGCCGGCTCACCCAAATGCGCCATCGACGGCATCTCGATCGCATTCGGCCGCTTCTTCTGCGGCGCGATCGCCCACTTCACAAAATCAGCGGGCTTGTCCTGATAGAGCGCCCGCATCTCCACCAGCGACGGCCCCACAATCATCTGATCCAGCTGATGGCAGGCCGCGCAGTTCTGATTGAATAACAAAGCCCCATCCGGAGCCTGTGCCGAAAGCCGGCCGAAATTCACAAGAAAAAACAATGCGGTGGAAAACTTCATGGTGCGGTGTCGCAAGGTCACGGTCTCGAAATGGAAATGGCCAACTTCCGTTGGCCATTTCAGGAACTCATCGTCGGAAGATTACGGATCAATCCATGATCTCTTCCATGATCTCCGGATCTTCCTGCAATTTGCTGCGGGTCGACTGGACTTTCTCCATCCCCTCTTTCAGTCGCTCGGTGTATTTCTTCGCCTTCTCATCGTCCTCCGGGCCATCGGCAACAGCCTCACAAACCTCCAAAACCGCCTCGCTGTATTTCTTGAGCTTGGGATCGATGTTTTTCACCAGCTTCTTGATCTCGGCCACGGACTCCTTCGCTTCGTCGCGCTGCTCGTCGGTAATCTCGAAAGCCTCTTCCTCTTCCTCTTCTTCTCCGAAGAAAGAGCGGCGGAACAGCGGACCCATCAGGCGGAAAATCCCGGAAGACGCCACATCCAACTCATTGAACGAGCCACCAAGGGAAAGCACCTTCGGGTTCTTGCCGGTGCCATACTCCATCAGCAGCTTCGCAGAAAGGTGGTTCGGCATCTTGTCCACGACAGCCTCAAGCCGCTTGAGAACCTCAGGATTCTTCAATAGATCCAAGCTGCCCTCTTTCACCACCTTCGCAATGTCATCAAATGCGTCCAACGTCTCTTGGACTTCCGGGGACTTCTCTTTCCTCGAAATCGCATGGGCCTCATCAAAGTCCGCCATCGTGAAAATCTGGATATCCAACAACTGCTGCGGACCATCCAACAACAACACGTCGGCAACTTCCTTGCCGTTGGAAACCGGGATACCCACGATCTTGCAACCGCGCTTCGTCGCACCACGGATCTTGCCTGCGGTGCCACCGATCTTCTGCACCTGACCATCGGCGGTGATGTCGCCCGTGCAGGCAAAATCGGTGTCCAACTCCTCACCCGAGAACAACGAATCCAGCACCAACGTGAAAAGCGTCGCCGCGGATGGACCATCCTTCGGCACATACTTGTCCTGGAAACCAAGCTCGATCCGAAACCCGTCCGGCACCTTCTCAGGCGTCGCGTCATAACGGACGCGCAGGAACTTGATCACTTCCTCCAAACAGCCACCCATCATCGGGCCAACATCTTGGTTGAAGGTGAACAGCAAGCCCTTCTGGCCATCCTCACGCAGCGCGGTCGCATTCACCGCCGATGCCGCACCTGCCATTTTTCCGCCCGGAAGCTGACGAACCACCAATCCGTTGATCCGGCTCTGGCTACGCGCAAACGACTTCGCTTCGCCGCCTGGCATCGTGACTTCCTTCTTCTCGAAAACTTCCTCTTCCTCTTCCCAAGGATTCGTCTGATGGCGGATCACCTTGCCCAGCATGTCGGTCCAATCCGCCTTGTGCCCCCCTTTGGACAACTGCTCCTGATACTCCTCAAGCTTGGATGCCGATTCGCTCTTCGGATCCAAACGCAGCGCGATGTCCACGCAATAGGCAGCACAAATCTGATTGTCCTCGTTGTCCTTCTCCCGCACCAAAGCACGAATCCCGGACGCAAGACGCTTGCAAACGCGCTCCTTGTCTCCCGGATCACCCACCGTCTCGCCATCATCCTTCAACTGCTTCAACGTCGTCGTCAGACGCTCGTTGTCCTTGTCCAGGCGGGAAGCAATCGCCAGCGCGTGCGCACGAAGCTCATAATCCACCTCATCCTTCTTGTCGAAATCCCGTCCCACACTGATCAGCGCACTCACCAATCCCGAGCGGTCGAACTTATCGAGATCTACTTTCTTGACGTCGAAAATCTCCTTATCCAGATCTGGCGGACGATAACCCTGCTGGGCGGAGGCCACCGCACCAAAGAGAAGGCATAGCGCGGGGACGAATGCGGCAAGCCGCCTGCGGACATTTTGAATCATGCCGTTTGAATAAAACATCCAACCCGCCGTGGGAAGCGGAAATTCCAGACCTAATCTCGCGGAAGGCGGCGGGGCAATTCCTCCTCGTCCCCGGCAGCCTCTGAGAGCACTCTAACCATCTCGGAATAGTCCCTTCCCAAGGCTCGGATCGCAGGCCCTAGATTTCGCGGAACCTCATCTTCCCTTACCCGCGCCATCGACCGCGAGTCCCGAGCCAAAGTCCGAACCGAAATCGTCAACGCCCTCACCTTCTCATGAAAATCACGATCCCGTAGATCCACATAACGCTCAAGCGCATCCACATCCGCTCGCGTCACCCCATAGGTGCGATCCAAATCGTCGGAATCAATCCGATCACCCTGATGATGCGCGATCCACGCCATCGCCTCGATCGCCGTGCGCAACTCGGCGGCAAGAATGTTCCGCGGCAAAATCGTCGGCCGCTCCCCCGCACCCTGAATCGCCAACATCCGCGCCGAGAAATGATGTGGCGCCTCCTGCGCGATCGCCGCAAGACGCTGCCGCACAAAACTGTTGCTCACATACAAAGGCACCGTCTGCGCTCCCAGCCGCGAACGAATCTCCGCGAACTTCACCGAAACATCCGCCACCTCACCCGTCGCGGAACCCGAACTGCGCTGGATCAACTCCTTCAAATTCGAAGCAAGCAACACCTCATACTTGAAAAAGAAATCCGACTGCTCCAACGCCAACAACGATGGCAAATACTCCGCCGCCTGCGCAGGCAATACCAACCGCCCGCCCGGACCATTGGAAAGTGCCCGCAACTTTTCCCAAAACCGCGGCGGCAACTTGAACCCACCCTTCTCATCCACAATCCCGATCACCGTCGCATTCGGCGCAATCCCCGAAAGTGCCGCATCCGCCAAAACCGCCGCCGCCGCCGAAATCGCCTGCCGGTTGCGCCTCACAAGATAATCCGAATCCTTCCCGACCGTCAGCCTCACCCGCCCGTTCTTCGGTAGCGGTCCATGGATCTTCTCAAGCGCACCAAGGATCGCTTCATTCATACCAGACAAAAACTCAGCCTCCTCCGTATTCTCCAACCGGATCCCAAACGGCCGCGGTTGATCATCCTCATCATCCGGATCCACCTCACGCATCGTCGCGGCCATCGTCACAGGCACCACCCGCAAACTCGTCTTGTCCGTCACTTTGTCGTAATTCCACAGCGGCGTCTGAACCGTCGCAGCCTCAAGCCGGATCGAGGATCCGCTGCCAGGCTCGTCAACTTCATCGCTATCCTCATCCCGCACATCCATTTCATCCTCCTCAGGATCGACGTTCTTCACGATCGCCTTGTCATCAAAATCCCTCAAACCCGCAACCCAACCCGACCAACTCCCCCGCTCACCCTTGGCCGCCAACACCTTCGCTCGCGGATGATCCGGATCCACCATGATCATCACATCCCCCAAACAAGCACCCAGCGAATGGCCATCCTTCCCGGATTCCGGATCCTCCAACCACGAAAGCGTCGTCCAAACCCTCGCCTTCGCCCGTTCCACATTCCGCTCGTCACCAAAAGTCGGCAAATCACCCTCCTCCAACACCTCCAACGTCTCCCGCGCATCCTTGTTCGCCGGATCCAGCGCCAACGCCAACGCCAACAACTGCGCACTCGCACGCCGACCCTCCGCACCCTCCAAATCAACCCCGCCCACCAACGTCACCAACTGCCCCGAAAGCGCAGACATCGTATCCGGATCCAACGGCACCTTGTCCCGACGGAACGGCACCGGACCCTCCGCCGGCGGCACAAACGGCCCGCCCTCAGCCATCAACGTCCCCGCCATCGACAGAGAAACCAGCGCTAAAATCGGCAGAATCTTCATTTTTCTGAGACTACTCTGCATATACCTCATACGCCAAGCCTGATCTCGACATTGCATCGCATCCAGACATCAGCAAGAAAACCCCCATGAGCGAATCAAATCACCACATCGAAACCCGCGAAGAAGTCATGTTCTTCGACACCGACTGCGGCGCGGTCGTCCACAACCTCGCCTACCTCCGCATGATCGAAACCTGCCGCACACGCCTCGCCGCCAAACTCGGCATGGACCTCCGCTCCATGTCCGAAACCCAAACCTTTCCCGTCCTCACCCGCACCGAAATCGACTACCGCCACCCCGCCCGCCTCGGCGACTGGATCACCATCCGCGGCCAACTCGCCGAATGGTCCAAAGTCCGCTTCATCTGCGCCTTCGAAATGATCCGCGAGTCCGATCAGCGACTCCTCGTCACCGCACGACAAACCCTCGCACTCGTCCAAATGCCGGAAGGCAAGCCCTTGCGCCTGCCCGCCGGCTGGCCTGGTCCCGCCAACTGAATGACGGATGACGGAACCATCCGCTACCAAAAATCAAAGGCCCCGCAGGGTCTCCTTGATCTTCTCGAAA
Source organism: Verrucomicrobiaceae bacterium (assembly GCA_005787565.1). GTDB lineage: Bacteria > Verrucomicrobiota > Verrucomicrobiia > Verrucomicrobiales > Akkermansiaceae > Luteolibacter. The sequence goes on from SYAP01000314.1 coordinate 8,828, forward strand.
TCCGGCAGGTCCTTCGGATGCTCCTGCACCTCGGCGTATTGAACCACGCCCGCCTTATCGATCACAAATGCCGACCGCTTGGCCACTCCGCCCATGATCAGGTTCTTCTCAGGGAGAAACTGCTCGTAAGCCACGCCATAAGCCTTCGCCACCGCATGCTCGTAATCGCTCAGCAACGGAATCGTGATCCCCTCCTTCTGCGCCCAAACCTCCTGCGCGAACGGATTGTCACCCGAAATGCCAAACACCGTCGCATCCAGCGCCTGATAGTCCGCAAGACCCGTCGAAATATCACACAACTCCGCCGTGCAAACTCCCGTGAATGCCATCGGCACAAACAACAACAGGAGGTTCGACTTCCCAACATGATCCGACAGCTTCACCAGCTGCGGTCCGTCTGCGGTTTTCGAAACAAGGGTGAAATCAGGGGCTTTGTCGCCGACTTGGATGGACATGATGATTTGGGGTTGGTTGGAAAGCCCGCACTATAGATGCCAAGCGCCCCGGGTCAACCGACAGACAGGGAAAATGCAAAAACCCCATCATCCCTCCAAAATCCCCTCCTCCAACGTCTTCCAAACCGCATCTAACGAAAAATCCAACTCCTCCCCGGAAACACACAACGGCGGCATCAGAACCACCGTGTCCAGAATCGGCCGCGTCAAAAGCCCGTGCCTCCTCGCCCCGAAACAAAACCGCTCCCCAACCCTGCTCTCCGGCGGAAACGCCTCACCCCCCGGCCCGCACAGCTCGATCCCCGCAATCAACCCGCACTGCCTCACCTCCCGGACCAGCCCATGCCCCGCGATCCGCACCAACCCCTCAGCCATCTGCCCAGCCCTCTCAACCACCCGCTCCAACAACCGCCCGCCCTCAAACAAATCCAAACTCGCCAACGCCGCCGCACACCCCGCCGGATGCGCCGTATAACTATGACCATAGTAAAAAGCACGCTCCGCCCCGCCCAGAAACGCCTCGTAAATCCCCTCCCGCGTCAGCGTCGCCGCCAACGGCAACGTCCCGCCCGTCAGCCCCTTCGCCAGACACAGGAAATCCGGCACCACCCCCTCACGCTCACACGCGAACATCGTCCCCGTCCGCCCGAACCCCGTCATCACCTCGTCCAGAATCAGATGCACCCCCTCCGCATCACACCACGCCCGCAACTCCGCCAACATCCCCGCCGGCCACAACCGCATCCCGTTCACCCCCTGCACCAACGGCTCCACCACCACCGCACTCACCCCGCCGCTCTCCTCCCGCCCCAGACCCCTCAACTCCAACAAATCTCTAACAAACCGCACCGGATACCCCGCCCCACGGAACCGGTCGAAAAACCTCCCCACCCCTCCCAACGACGCCGCACCCAGCGTGTCCCCATGATAACCGTTCGCAAACGACACAAACCCGCACCGCTCACCCTCTCCCGTCTGCTGCCGATACTGCAACGACATCTTCAACGCACACTCCACCGCCGTCGACCCGTTGTCCGAAAAAAACACCCGATCCAACGTCCCCCGCGGAAAAAAACCGCACAACCGCCCCGCCAACTCAATCGCCGCCGGATGCGTCTGCCCCAAAAACGACACATGCGAAACCCGCTCCAACTGCTCCCGCACCGCCTCGCCGATCTCCCGCCGCCCATGCCCATGCACATTCGTCCAAATCGAGGAATTCCCGTCGAAATAACGCCGCCCCTCCGAATCCATCAGCCAAACCCCATCCCCACCCGTGATCACCAACGGCTCATGCCCCTCCGCACACCACTCCCCCTGCCGGGTGAACGGGTGCCAACAATGCCGCTTGTCCTTCTCAATCCATCGCCGCGTGTCTTCGCGCATCGCCGCCACTATGCGCGGCACCCATCCCCACCGCAACGCACAATCCATTCCGTCACACGCGATCACGGAATGGCGAACCGCCCGCCGTTTGCTAGATTGCTCCTGTCACCGCGCAAGCCCGGCCAGGCCCGCGGTACCAGACACACTCCCCCCCAAAAAAACGTCGGCGGATGCCGGAGGTTCCCCCTCCGGGATCCGCCGATCTTCTTTTCCACCCTCTCCACCCAGCCCGACCCACCCCAGCCCCAAGAAAAAAGCGGGCCGGATCCTCGATCACAGCCCGCTCGGATCGGATCAAATCAGCCTCAGTCGTCCTTGCTGCTGATGAACTTGTGAATCCCCGCGCCCATCACCGCGCCCACCATCGGAGCCACCCAAAACAACCACAACTGCGACAGCGCCCACCCCCCAGCAAACACCGCAACACCCGTGCTCCGCGCCGGATTCACCGAAGTATTCGTCACCGGAATGCTGATCAAATGAATCAACGTCAAACCCAACCCGATCGCCAACGGTGCCATCCCCTGCGGCGCACGCTTGCCCGTCGCGCCCAGAATGATCACCAAAAACATCATCGTCATCACCACCTCCGTCACCAACGCAGCAACCATCGAATACCCACCCGGCGAATACGCCCCATATCCGTTGGATGCAAAACCGCCCGCAGTGCTGAACCCTTCCTTCCCGCTCGCGATCAAATACAAAACCCCACCCGCCATCATCGCCCCGATCACCTGCGAAACCATATACGGCAACAACTGCGACGACGGAAACCGCCCGCCCGCCCACAACCCCACCGACACCGCGGGATTCAAATGACATCCCGAAATGTGCCCGATCGCATAAGCCATCGTCAGCACCGTCAGACCGAACGCGAACGAAACCCCTAACAAACCAATCCCCACATCCGGAAACGCCGCGGCCAACACCGCACTACCACACCCGCCCAGAACCAGCCAGAAGGTTCCCACTAACTCGGCAACATACTTTTTCATCAGGTTTTTCGTTTGATTGAACACCGCAGGAAACCACACCCCCGACCTCCCCGGCCGGACCGAATCATCTCCAACAGCACTACACCGTTACCAAGCCCCACCAATCCTTGCCAAGGCCAAAACCAAATCCAGGAAATCAACCCAGCCCCTCAATCACCCGCCCTGAACACCCTCTTCCTAACAGGCCTCAGCGGAAACCGCCCGCCACGCGCCTGCCGCAACGGATCAAACACCTGATCCATCCCCACCGCCTTGATCTCCCAAACCTGCTCCATCAACTCCCCCAACCGCCCCTTCGGAAATCCCCGCTCCTTGAACCACGCCAGATACTCCATCGGCAAATCCATGATCGGCACCCCCGCCGGCGGATACTCCTTGATCCCAAACCTCCCAAACGGAATCGCCGCACCCCCAATCTCCATCAAAAGATTCCTGAAATCCTCCCGGTCAATCTCGGTAAAATCCATAACCCACCCAACCCTCAGGAAATCGCCTCAAACTTCCCGTTGGAATCCCCGATCCGCTCAGCCTTCACATTCATCCGGTCCAGCAGCGAGAGATAAAGATTCGTCATCGGCGTGCCCTCCTGCGCACGGATCACCCGCCCCTGCTTGAGCGAACCACCACCATGGCCCGCCAACAACAACGGCAGGTCGTTGTGATTGTGAAGGTTTCCGTCACCGATCCCGCCACCATAAACGATCATCGAATGATCCAATAAATTGCCCTCGCCCTCCTTCGTGTTCCGCAACTTCTCTAGGAACCACGCGAACTGCTCCACATAAAACCGATCAATCTTCCCGATGTTCGCAAGGATCTCCTGATTGCCGCGATGGTGGGAAAGCTCATGGTGCGCGCTCGTCACCCCGATCTCGGGAAACGTCCGGTTCGATCCGTCATGCGCCAACAGGAACGTCGCGATCCGCGTCGAGTCGGTCTGGAATGCCAGCGCCATCATCTCATACATCAGCCGGATGTGATCGCGATAGCTGTCCGGCACCCCGTTAGGCTTCAGATCCTCAGGAATCTCCGTGCGAAACTTCTCCGCCTGCTCGATCCGCCGCTCCACATCGCGCACCGCCGTTAGATACTCGTCCATCTTCGCCTTGTCCGCATGATCCAACCGCTGGTTGAAACGATTCGCATCCTCCAACACGAAATCCAGAATGCTCTTCTGATAGACCCGGCGCCGCGCGTCCTGCTCCGAATTCCCGGAACCGAACAACTTCTCGAACACCAACCGCGGATCACGCTCCGCTGGCGCCGGAGTGCTCTCACCACGCCACGACAAATTGAACTGATAGGCGCAGGAATACCCGGAATCACAATGCCCGGACCGCCGCGGCGGATCGGTCGAAAGCTCAAGCGACGGCAACCTCGTCAAATGCCCGATCTGCCGCGCGGCAATCTGATCCACCGACGCCCCCACCCGTATGTCCGCACCCGCCGTCTTCCGCGCCTGGCATCCCGTTAGAAACGTCGCGTTCGCCCGCGCGTGATCCCCCGCACCATCCCCGTTCGCCTCCGCCTTCTCATGATCCAAACCCCTCATCACCGAAAAATGATCCTTCAGCCCCGCCAACGGCTGCAACGTCTCGGAAAGATTTCCCGCCCCATCCTTCGGTTGCCACAGATCCAGATTCACCCCATTCGGAATGTAAACGTAAGCCATCCTCAACGGAGCCGCGGCAGCCCCAGCCTTCGCAGTCGCGGTCGCGGCGCGCACGGAAGAAGAAAGCGACGGCAAAGCAAGCGTGGCGGCGATGCCCTTCAGGATGTTGCGGCGTTGAATCATGGCGGATGAAAGGTGAAATTCGAAAAACCCGGAGAACCAGTCCTCCGATACGTTCATTTCCGCCCAATCAATCACCAAAACCCGATCACACAACCGAAAGTCGCTCCTCACAGCTCGACTCCGAAAAAATCCCGCATCACCTCCCGGTAAACGATCCGCTTGAACGCCGGCAACCAGTCCAAATCAAACTCCCCCGGGTCAATCCACCGATACGCACGGAACTCCCGGCCCTTCTGGTTCACATTCACCTCCGGCGCTCCCGGCTTCAACCGGCACAGGAAATACGTCTGCTCCTGCCCGTGGCTCCCGTGCTTCTTCAATTTCTTCATCCGCACCCCTTCCGGATACAAATACCGGTATCCCTCCCGCTGCTGCAAAATCTCATAATGCCCAGCCTCCAACCCCACCTCCTCACGCACCTCACGATGCAACGCCTCCACCAAACTCTCCCCGTCATCCACCCCACCCTGCGGAAATTGCCACGCCCCGGGCACGGTAAAACGCTCGCAGATCAAAAGCTGCCCCCCGGGCTTCAAAATCAGCGCCGCAACGTTCGGCCGGAATCGAACCATGCGCAAAATCATGCGCCGCCCCTCCCCCGCTGACAATCGTTAACTTTCCCGAACCTTCACTCCCCTCGACTCCGCACTGGCCAAGCCCCATCCGACGTGCCAGCATCCTGCCACGATGAAAGCCCTGTTGATTCCATTCCTCTCCGCATTGCTCGCGTTCACCATCCATCCCACCACCCTCCGCGCCCAAGCGCCGGATGAGGAACCACAAGAGGAAGAGACCGAGGAAATCCAAGGCGATGCCGAAGGCCCACGCCGCTTCTGGCAGGCAAACCTCCCGGGCGGCCACTACATGGTCGCCCTCGACCGCATCTCATCCGTCAGCCGCCACAGCTACGTCCTCGATGGTGCCGTCCTCGTCGATGAAGTCACCGTCGACACCGTCGGCCAGGCCCTCGCCCGATTCTACTTCCTCCAACCCGTCACCGCCGCCGCCCCAGGAAACGCCGCCGCCCAACTCACCCAACGCGGCAAGGAATTGCTCGAACAAGCCGGCCGCAGCGCCGGCACCGACGTCCACAACATGGTGATGAAAAAATACCCGGACACCACCCACTCCAAAACCATCGAATACCGCCTCCTCAGCGAACAACAACTCTCCGGCCTATACGGCAGCCTCCGCACCGCATGGGAATCCGGACGCGGCCGCGTCTTCACCGGCAACTGACAGCGATCCAGCCGATCCCGCTCCCCACGAAAATTTCACCGCGGTCCCATCACCGCGGTCCCATCACCGCGGTCCCATCACCGCGGTGCAACCACGATCGCGTGCTCCTCGAATTTCACCTTCGCTCCAGCCTGCGTCGTCATGTAATGCATCACCGCCCTCGCCGGCACGTTGTTCAACTTCAACGTGATCTTCGCGTCCGACAACTTGCCCGTCGGATCCTGCATCACGAAATTCGGCGTCACCTCCCCCTTCGACTCCCTCTCCACCACGATCGCTAACAGATCGATCGTCTCCTGAAGCGTCGCACCATCCACCTCGATCTTCGGAATCATCACCTCCCCGAACTTCGCCTCACGCCCTCGCGCCGCGATCGCACCCGCATTGACCCGCACCTGCCCCAACCGATACCGCGCATGCGCGTGATTCGGATTCAACGCCAGCGCCTGGTTAAACGCCTCCTTCGCCGTCTCCGGATCCCCCGCCTTCTCAGCGGCGATTCCTTGCTTGTAATAACGATCCGCCAACTCGGCGGGACTTGGCTCGGCACAAACCGATACGGTGGCGACAAACATCATCATTAGGGTCTTTTTCATAACATCAGGGGTTTACGATTCCAAAGCATCGCACAAAAAAACCCTTGAAATCAAGGTATTTTTGCTGAGTTCACAGTGCATCTACAGGGGAGTTACATCCACCACTTCCTGTCATCACATCTCCAGCCTCACCACTCCGGGAAACATCAATATCTTCGCCACGCGCTCGGGAAAAACAACACCAGCAACGCATACAACTCCAGCCTCCCCAAAATCATCAACCACGCCAGAAACAACTGCGTCGACTCACGCAGATGCCCGAAATTCTCCGTCGGCCCCACCGTCCCGAACCCCGGCCCGATGTTCGACAACGTCGCCAGCACCGACCCCGCACACGTCTCTAACGAAATCCCCGTCCCCGCCTCAAGGAACCCCACCACCGCCGTCGAAAACACCACGATCATCGCATACATCGTCAGGAAAAACATCGTCCGCGCCCGCGCCGCATCATCGATCGGATTCCCGTTCACCACCAACCGGAACACCTGGTTCGGCCGGAACGTCCGCACAATCTCATGCCGCGCCGATTTCAAAAACACCAGCAACCGCCCCACCTTGAACCCACCCGCCGTCGATCCCGCACACCCGCCCATCAACATCAACAACGCCAACAACGCCTGCGACCACGTCGGCCACAATTCATAATCCGCCGTCCCGAACCCCGAGGTCGACGCGATCGAAACCACCACAAACACCGCTTCCCGCAACCCCTCGAAAAACCCTGCATCTCCGGACAACGCCCGCCCACCCGCGATCGCCAATGCGAAACCCGCACAGATCGCCAAAAACCACCGCGCATCCTCCTCCTGATGAAACCGCCGCCAGTTCTTCTTCAAAATCACCACGAACAGCAGGAAATTCAAACTGCACACCGCCATGAAAAACACGATCCACAACTCAATCAGCCACCCGTTCCCCCACCCCGAGTAAAACCCCACACTCTTGTTGTGCGGACTGAACCCACCCGTCGAAACCGACGCCATCGTATGGCAAATCGAGTTGAACCACGTCAGCCCCATCGCCCGCAAACCCACTGCACACACCACCGTCAGCCCCACATAAATCTTCAACAACATCAACGCCGTATCCTGGATCCGCGCCACCCCCGCCTCCCCGCTCCGGAATGACGACTCGTTCCGGAACAACGATTTCGACCCCACCCCCAAATACGACAGCACCGCCACGAACAACACCAGAATCCCGATCCCTCCCAACCACTGCGTCACGGATCGCCACATCAGCAAACCCCTCGGCCACAACTCCAAATCCATGATCGCCGAGGACCCAGTCGTCGTGAAACCCGATGCAGCCTCGAAAAACGCACCCGCCGGCGTCAATCCCGGCGGACACAACAAATACGGCAGCCCGCCGCACGCACTGCTCAACAGCCAACCCAACCCCACCACCACCACCGCCTCACGCCGCGGAATCCCCTGGATTTGCTGCCGCACCCCGCCCGCCAGAACCATCCCCAACGCCAACGCCGCCGTGATCCCACCGGACTTGAACAGCGCCGCCATCGCCTCCTCATCCCCCGCCACCACATCAAACCGCGCGAACAACCCGCAACCTAACATCGCCAGTGCCTCTAACAGCAAAAGCATCCCCGTGATCCGCAATACCAGTCCGTGATTCATGCCTGCACCGTTCTCATTCCACCAACTTCAAAAACGCCTTCCGCGATTCACCCGCCACCATCACGTGCAGATGATCACCCGCCAACAAAACCTCGTCCGGCCCCGGCACCGCCGCGTGGATCCCCCGCAAATGACCCACCAGCACCACCCCCGGCGGCCACTGAACCTCATGCACCATGTGCCCCGCCGCGATCGACCCCTTGTTCACCCGGATCTCTAACAAATCAGCACCCTCAAACGACTTCAACACATGGAACCGGTCCGTCGTGATGAACCGCTGGATCTCACGCCGCGTCGCCTCACGCGGACTCACCGCCGCACGAATCCCGAAATGCTTCCCGCTCGCGGAAATCGCCGCCGCATAGTCCGCCCGGTGGATCAGCGTCAGACAATGCTTCACCCCCAGCGTATGCGCCTGCAAACACGACATCACGTTGTCCTCGTCATCCGGACTCGTCGCGATGAAGAAATCCGCCTCGCCCACTTGCTCCTCCTCCAGCTCCGTCACCACCGACGCATCCGCATGAATGATCGTCGTGTTGCTCAAACGGTCCGCCAGCTCCGCGCACAATTTCGCATCCCGCTCGAACACCCGCACGCTGCAATCCAGACTCTCTAACATCTGCGCCAGCGTGAACCCATACTCGTTCCCGCCGAAAATCACCACCCGCAACCGCTCCGTCTTCCCTCCCTTGTCCTGCAACCGCTGCGCAAACGTCCGCAACTTCCGCGGCTCGCCGAAAATCGTCACGATATCCCCCTCCTCCAACACAGTCTCCGCATTCGGCACGAAATGCCGCTCCCCCCGACCCACCTTCGCCACCCGGATCCCCTCCGGCGCGGAAAGCTTCCGCAAACTCAACCCCCGCGCCTCCGCCTTCCCCCCCACCCGCAACTGCTGCAACTCGATCCGCCCCCGCGCCAACTCCTCCACCGCCAGCGAATCCGGATTCCTCACAAACTTCGCCAGCTCGATCGCCGTCAACCGCTCCGAACTGAACAAATGATCGATCCCGAAATGCCCCTTGAAATCAAACAACCACTCCTCCCGCTGCAACCCCGGATGCACCCGCGCCACCACCTTCGGAACCCCCATCGACTTCGCCATCGAAGCCGCCATCAGATTCGCCGTGTTCGACGAAGTCAGCGCCAAAAACAACGCGCACGTCCCCACATCCGCATCCGCCAGCGCCGCCACACTCGTCCCATCCCCGCTCACCACCTTCGCATCGATCGAAGAATCCAAATCCTCCGCCAACCCCGCATCACTCTCGATCACGGAAATCGCATGCGACTCCTCCGACAACGACGACGCAAGATGCCGTCCAATCTCCCCGGCACCGACAATGATGATGTTCATGGCAAAAAAATCCGCCACCGGTCACCCCGGCCGCACCGCCAGACTACCCCTATTACCCC
>SYAP01000315.1 GCA_005787565.1 Verrucomicrobiaceae bacterium
GCTGCATCAGGGGTCGGTGGCGGTGGGGGGGATCGGTGCGGAGGAGGGAGGGGTGGCGCTGGCGAGTCAGTTGGCGGAGGTTTGGGAGCGGGTGGAGATTTCGCCGCCGGCGGAGGAAATTTCGGATCGGGTGTCGCGGCGGTATGGTCGTGGCGATTGGACGACGAGGCGGTGATGGATGCTGACAGGACGCGCGGATTCTTTTAGGTTCGCGCATGCCGCCGCCGCCACGTCGACCGTTTCATCATTCGAAGTCCCAGCCGCAGGGTGGGGCGCAGGGGAAACCGCCGGGGCGTGGGAGGCAGGATCAGGGGTGGGATCCGGTGGCGGCGTGGTATGACAAGCTGGTGGGGGATGCGGGATCGGACTATCATCGGCATCTGATTTTGCCGGCGACGGTGCGATTGCTGGCGGCGCAGGCGGGGGAGTCGGTGGTGGATGTTTGTTGTGGACAGGGGGTGCTTGCGAAAGTTTTGTTAGAAAGTCCGATCAAGAGTTTCGTTGGTGTGGATGCGAGTCCGCGGCTGATTGCGGCGGCGAAGCAGCGGCATGGCGGGGATGGGCGGGTGAGGTTTCTTTGCGCCGATGCGTGTGTACCGGGGGCGTGGGCGGATGGTTCGCACGATGCGGCGACGTGCCTGATGGCGGTGCATGATGTGCGCGATCTGGATGGGCTTTGCCGGAATCTGGCGGCGTCGATCAGGCCGGGTGGGCGGGCGGTGTTGGTTTTCATGCATCCGTGTTTCCGGATTCCGCAGCAGACGCATTGGGGGTGGGACAATGATCAGAAGATCCAGTATCGGCGGATCAACCGTTATGCGAAGGCGATGGAGATTCCGATCGCGACGCATCCGGGGCGGGATTTCGGGGAGAGCACGTTGTTTTATCATCGGCCGCTTGCAGAGGTGTTAGGGTCGCTCGGGCGTGCGGGGCTGGGGGTGGTGGCGAGTGAGGAATTGTGCAGTCACCGGCGCTCGCAGACAGGGCCGTTCAGCAAGGCGGAGCATCGGGCGGCGGAGGAGTTTCCGCTGTTTCTGGCGTTGAAGGCGATCAAGTTGCCCTAAGAAGGATGAACGCGCTGCACGCCCATTTTGACTGGCAGAAGCAATCGCTGCCGTTGCCGATCGAGCGGATGCTGGATGATTTGCCTGGGTTGGTTTTTTTCATCAAGGATCGGGAGGGACGGTATTTGTGGGTGAACCGGACGTTGGTGGAGCGGAGCGGGCGGCATGAGCGGGCTGAGGTGATCGGATGCCGGCCGAGTGATTTGTTTCCGGATGGGTTGGCGCGGTTTTATGAGAGGCAGGACGAGCGGGTGGTGCAGACGGGGAAGCCGCTTGCAAATTTGTTAGAGCTGCATTTGTATGCGAACCGGCGGCGGGGGTGGTGTTTGACGAACAAGTATCCGGTGTTTCAGCTGGGCGGTGGCGGGTGCGCTGGGGTGTTGGGGGTGTCGCGGGATGTGGAGCCGAGCGCGCGTGGGGCGGCGGATCGAGGGTTTCCGGAACTGGCGAAGGCGTTGGATTTGATCCAGCGGCGGATTGCGGATCCGCCTCCTCTATCCGAATTGGCGGCGACGTGCGGGCTTTCGTCGACGCGGTTTTCCGAGCTGGTGAACCGGTTGTTTCATCTAACACCGAAGCAGCTGGTTTTGAAGGCGCGGGTGGACGAGGCGTTGCATCTGTTAGCGACGACGAGCCAGCCGCTGAGTGAGATCGCGCTGGCGACGGGGTTTTGTGACCAGAGCGCGTTCACGCGGCATTTCCGGAAGCTAACAGGGCATACGCCGGGGGCGTTCCGGAGCAGGTGAGGGAGCGCGTTATTGTTGGAGGAGTGCGAATTTGAGTTCGCCTTCGGAGACGACTTCGCCGTTGACGAGGCAGCGGCAGCGGGTTTGGCCGATGGATCCGCGGATTTTGATGACTTCGGCTTCGATGAAGAGGGTGTCTCCGGGGAGGACGGGGCGGCGCCATTTGACGCTGTCGGCGCTCATGAAGTAGCCGATTTTTCCGGCGTTTTCCGGTTTGCGGAGCATGAGGACGGAGGAGACCTGGGCCATGGCTTCGAGCTGGAGGACACCGGGCATGAGGGGGTGGCCGGGGAAGTGGCCGGGGAAGAAGGGCTCGTTGATGGTGACGTTTTTGACGCCGGTGCATTTGGTGTCGCCTTCGAAATCGACGACGCGATCGACGAGGAGGAACGGGTAGCGGTGGGGGAGGATTTTGAGGACGTCGTTGATATCGAGCACGCTTTCTCCTTTGGGGATGGAGACGGGCGGGACCATCGACCGCATGCGTGAGTATTCGGATTTGAGGGTGGCGGCCATTTTGGTGTTGGGGCCGTGGCCGGGTTTGACGGCGATGACGTGGCCGAGGATGCGTTTGCCGGAGAGGATGAGGTCGCCGATGAGGTCGAGGGCTTTGTGGCGCGCGAATTCGTTAGAGAAGCGCAGGGCTTCCTTGGACATGACTTCGTTGCCGCGGATGACGACGGCGCTTTCGAGGGATCCGCCTTTGATGAGGCCTTTTTCGAGGAGCGGTTTGACGTCTTCGTAGTAGACGAAGGTGCGTGCGGCGCAGATTTCCTTTTCGTAGGTGGCGGGTGTGACTTCGGAGGAGAAGTATTGGGTGAAGCGTCCGTCGGGGCCGACGTTGGTGACGGAGACGCGGAAGGTTTTGCAGGGGACGATGGTGATGAGGGTGCCATCGCCGGTTTCCTGGTGGATGGGTTCGCGGATTTCCCAGACCTTGCGCGGGGCGGATTGGGTGACGATGCCGGCTTTCTTGATGAGTTCGACGAAGGGGCGGGAGGAGCCGTCGCCAATGGGGGGCTCGTTGGCGTCCATTTCGATGAGGGCGTTGTCGACGCCCATTCCGGTGAGTGCGGAGAGGACGTGTTCGACGGTGTGGACCTTGACGGAGCCTTCGGCGAGGGTGGTGGCGCGCTCGACGGTTTGCACCTTGTCGGCGTCTGCGGAGATGAAGGGCTGGTCCGGGAGGTCGATGCGGCGGAACTTGAAGCCGTGGCCTTCGGGTGCGGGTTTGAGGGTGAGGGTGACCTTGGCTCCGGTGTGGAGGGAGGTGCCTTCAAGGGTGGAAGAGCTTGCGAGCGTGTGTTGAACGTCGGCGGACATGTGGGTGGAGTGTCCGGGGAGGGGGAGGATGATTCAAGCGGTTAATCTGGGGGATTTTGCGGGGTGGGGGCAAGGATAAAATTGGCAGAAGGAGTCTCCTGTTGGCGGAGAGGAAACAGATGTTTCAGGAAGAGAGGGCGGAGTTCATCGACTGGGAAATCGCCAAACAGCAGATCAGAGATGTGATTTCTCTATGCTGCTGAGGGATCAGTCGGTTTTGAGGGAGAGGCGGATGCGGTAGAAGCCGGTTTCGGTGGTGGTGGCGGCGGGGGGGATGGTGGCTTGGAGTTGGTTGGGGCCGAGGACGGTGATGATGGCGTCGGGGACGGTTTCGAAGCTGTTTGCGAGGAGGGTGGTGGATTTTTCGAGGATGAAGTCGAAGCGGTCCTGGAATTCGGTGGGGAAGGTGAAATCGAGGGTGAAGCCGCCACCGGATACTGAGGTGAGGAGGGGTTGTTGGGGTGAGAGGTCGACGGGGGTGGAGGTGGGTGAGGCATCGCCGCGGGGGTCGAGGCCTTCGAGGAAGTATTGGAGGAGGGTGTGGGAGGAGGAGCCGGGGGTGGAGGAGGGGTCCTGGCCGATGGCACCGAAGAAGAAGCGTTCCCATTCGTCGTCGAGGAGGTTGGCGTCGGTATCGGTGTCCGAGGAGGCGGGTTGGAAGGTGAGGAGGGCGCTGGTGACTTGGATGGTGGTGTAGGGGCCATCGGCCGGGGTGTCGGTGAAGCCGGTGATTTGGAAGCGTGTTCCTGGGCGGAGGCCGAGGCCTTGTTCGAGGCGGAAGCGGTCGCCGGATGGGGAGAGGAGTGCGACGGCGATTTCGCCGGGGATTCGGTGGTAGATGCCGGGGCCGGGGGAGGTTTCCGGGATTTCGATGGTCCAGGTTTCTGAGGGGCGGAGGGCTTGGGATTCGGAGGTGATGGCGGTGTTGTAGGCGTTGATGGCGGTGGTGAGGTTGCCGGAGGTGACCGCGCCGGAGTATCCGGTGGGGGCAGGGCCGCCGCGGAGCATGATGCGGAGTGCATCGATGGGCATGATGATTCCGGGGGTGGATGCGGAGGTGGTGGCGTGGCGCGAGTAGAGGTTGTTGGCGCAGGTGAGCATGTTTGCGCGGGCGGTGTTGGCGAGGGTGAGGGCGAGGCGGAAATCGAAGCCGGAGGACTGGAGGAGGTCGATGTCTTCAGGGGTGAGAGCGGTGCGGGTGCGGGCGCCATCGCGGCTGGGGAAGAGGGTGACTGCTTCGAGTGGGGGGGCAGGGTTGGATGGTGGGCGGGCGGCAGTTAGGGCGCGGTGGGTGATTTCCTCGAGGAGGATGGATACGGCGCTATCGGGCGGGGCGATGATGGTTCGGGCGGGGGCGGGGGGGAGGTTGGTGGCGGCGGTTTGCGCGGCGAGGACCCAGGCGTTGGCGTCGTTGGTGAGGTTGGTGCCGGAGGGGCTGAAGATGGGTGAGAAGCTGGTGGGGGGCGGGACGGGGATGAAGCCGATGGTTTCGCGGCCGGTGCGTGCGCCGGAGGTGATGTCGAAGTAGAGGGGTGAGGAGAGGGTGAGGAGTTCGTCGTTGGGGATCGGGGTGCTGGAGCGGAGGATGGCGCCGCGGGTTCCGCCGTCGGGGAGGGCTGGGGAGATGGTTGCGACGGCTTGGCGATCGAGGAGTGAGCCGCCGAGGTCGTGGGCGAAGAGTTCTTCGGTGTTGCGGATTTCCGAGCTGGTGTGGATGCGGGCGGTGGCGACGAGGGAGAAGCCGCCGGTGGTGGAGATGTCTGCGATGGAGCTTTCGGCTGGGAATTCCGCGTTGTTATTAGGGTTGGTGCCTTGGAGGAGTTCGGCGAGGTCTGAGACGCCATCGCCGTCGTGATCTGGGCCGCTGAAGGGGTCGAGGCCGCGTTGGAGTTCGACGTAATCGGGGACGCCGTCGTTGTCGGAGTCTTGGGAGGCGAGGGAGGCAGGGTCGAAGGTGTAGGATCTGGTTTGGATGGGTCCGAGGTTTCCGTTGGCGATGGAGCGGAGGGAGAATTGGAAGGAGCGGTTGTAGGCGACGGGGATGGGTCCGGACCAGAGTTGCCATGAGCCTCCGTTGGCATCGCGCCAGAGGAGTTCCTGGCGTTCTTCGTCGTAGAGTGCGGTGATTTGGAAGCTGGCGGATTGTGGGCCGGAAGGTGGGTTGATGAGGAGGTCCGGTGAGAAGAGTGCGTCCGCGCCGCCGAGTGCGGTGATGGAGACGGAGGGTTCGACCTGGTTGGTCATGACAAAATTGGTGCCGAAGGGAGGGGAGACGGAGGCGGTGTTCGAGAAGGTGAGTCCGTCTGTGGGTGAGTTGAAGGTTTCCTGGATGACGGAGGATGGGAATGGATCTGGGTAGAATTGTGGGCGTGTCCAATCCGGGAGGGTTTGGATGGCGAGGAGTCGAGCGGCTTCGTTTTCGGCGGGGTTTGCGGAGTAGAAGAGGAGGCTGGCGATGGATTGGCCTGGGGTGGGGATTTGGGGGATGGTGCCGGATTCGATTTGGGTCCACTGGGAGTTTTCCGAGTCCCAGAGGAGGGATTTGAAGGTGGTGGATGGGCCGGTTGCGGATGGGCCTTCGAGTTGCATGAGGCCGATGCCTGGGAGTGGGAGGAGGCCGGTGAGGGCGGAGCCGGGTGTGGGGGTGAAGGAATGAGAGGTTGCGATGAAGGCGGTTCCTGCGGCGTTGATCTGGAGCCAGCGTGCCTCGGAGCCATCGGCGGCGAGGGCGATGAGGCCATCGGTGATGGGGCCGACGCCGCCATCGAGGATGGGGATGATGCCGGAGATGGCAAAGGGGAAGGTGGTGCTGGTGTTGGTGAAGGTAGCGGTGGTGATGGGGGAGATGGCCTGATAGATACGGGCTTGGTTGGAGTTTTGCCGGTGGCCGATGAGGAGGGTGTTGCCTGCGGAGCCGTTGACATCGAGGGCTCCGGGGAGGAACTCAAAGGTGCCGCTGAAGGTTGATTTCGACTGGCGGGTGACGCTGCCGCCGACGCGGGTGAGGAGGCCGGTGAGGGTGTTGGAGCCTGAGGTTCCGGTGTAGAAGGCGACGCGGTTTGCGGGGTTTGCGGGGTCTTTGAGGGGGATGAGTTGGCGGAAGTTGAGGACGATGTTGTTTTGGGCGAGGAGGGTGCTGTTGTTGTTGAGGTCGTTTCGGAATTCGGTTTTTCCGAAGGAGGTTCCGCCGTTGTGGATGGAGGTGATGGCGAGTTCGGTGGTTCCGCCGATGATGGTTTCCGTTAGGCCGACGGGGCCGATGCCGTTGATGGTGGGGAGGACGCGGGCGATGGGGTTCGGGGCATCGACATTGACGAGGACGACGCGGTTGGAGAGCGGGGAGGTGAGGGCGATGGATTCGCCGACGAGGGCGGGGAGGCTGCTGGCGACGTCCGAGACGTCGGTGATGCCGGTGTTGACGGTATGGAGCCAGTCGACGCTGCCATCGGAGCTGACGAAGCCGATGCGGACGGTTCCGGTGGCGGTATCGACGAGGGAGAATTGTTTGGTGTTAGAGGTGCTGGGGACGAACCATTCGGCGGCGAGTTTGGACACCGGAGCGGCCTGGGAGATCGCGGAGGAGGCGATGAGAGCGGTGAGGATGCGGTGAGGATTCATGGCTCGAGGTGAGGCTCAGTGTTGGACGGGTTGAAGGGGGATGATCCGTTTGATTTCGCCGCGTTCCTGGAATTGGACGAGGAGGTGGCGGTATTTGGCGCCGACGGTGACGGGGAGGGGGTCGTTGAGGAGGATGAGGCCGGTGTTGGATTCGAGGTAGAGGGGGCGGTTGGCGGTTTGGGAGGGTAGGTCGAGGGAGGGGGAGGTGCTGTCGTTCCAGTTTCCGAAGAAGGGGACGGCGATGTTGGATTGGTTGGTTCCGATGAAGGTGAGGAAGGGGTCGCGGATTTGGTAGCCTTGGGTTTTATCGTCGTTTTGGTAGATCCAGGAGATGCGGTCGATGAGAGGGGTGCATTGGACGAGGTTGGCGCGGGGATTTGTGAAGCGGTCGCCGGGGAGTTGGTAGCGGTAGAGGATGCAGGGGAAGAGGTCGGAGAGTTGGGAGGTGTCTCCGATGTTTTCGCGGATTTTGAAGATGTAGTCGTCTGGCGGGAGTGGTGAGTCGAGTACGGCTTGTTTTCCGATGGAGTTAGCGGCGAGCGGGTGGCGGGTGACGCCGATGAGGATGGCGGTGGGGACGCCGTAGTCGGTGGGGAGGATGATGGGCCAGAGAGGGCCTTCTCCGACGGCGAAGGATTCGATGCGGCGGCGGTGGTCGAAGGTGCCGGGGAGTGGTCGTGCGGGCCAAGGGATGATGGGTTGAGGTCCTGAGACTTCGGGTTGCCAGCGGGCGGAGACGACGTTGCTGGCGGCACCGTGGGTGCGTGGGAATGCGCCGGGGCCGCAGGCGCGGACGGCGAAGTAGATGCGTTGGTTGGCGGGGACGGTGACTTCGAGTCCGAATCCGGGTCCGGCACCGAGTGCGGCGCCGACGCGTGAGGTTTGGAAGGGGAAGAATTTGAGGTCTTGGAAGTCGCTGGAGATGCCGGATGCGGGGATTTCTGCGAGGACTTCGGAGAGTCCGTTGATTTGGGGGATGGTTCCGCCATCGACTGCGGCGAGGATTTCGAAGCGTTCGACGCCGACGGGGTCGCAGAACCATTCGAGTTTGATTTTGATGGAGTCGCCGAGTTCGGAGATGATTTCGGCTGGGGCGAGCATGGGTGTGGGGAGATTGGGGTTGACCATCATGACGCAGCCGAGGAGTTCGAGTGGGCTGGGGTTGGCGTTTTGGTCGAGGATTTGACCGTAGTAGCAGACGGATTCGCCGTTGGCGGAGGGCAGGGCATCGTCTTGCCAGGTTGCGGGGCTTGGGAGGGAAGAGCCTTCGGCTTTTGCGATGAGAGAGAGAGGGCCATCGGATCCGACGCGGCGGTAGACGCGCCATTCGCTGACGCCTTGTGCGGGAGGGATGATGAGTGAGCCTTGGATGATGTTGACGAGTCCGGTGGGGTCTGAGGATTCGTGGACGGGTGGGTTGGCGGTGGCGATGTCGACGCAGTCTTTGGTGGCGGTGGCAGCGAAGCGGAAGACGACGTAGGTGGGGTATTTGGAATTGAAGGCGACGCGTTCGGCGGTGTTGGAGATGAGGCCGTTGGCGGTGATGGAGCGGACGCGGATGCGCATGGGACGGGATTCGAGCTGGGGCTCGCGGTAGGGGAGGTGGATCTGGACGGTGTCTCCCAACTGATAGGCGATTTGTTCGTTGTGGATGGTGAGCCAGGATTGATCTGCTTGGCGGAGGGCGACTTCGATTTCCGAGGAGACGATGGCGGGGTTGTTGCGGGTGACTTGGATGGTGACGCCGCGGAAGGTGGCGGGGAGGCCGTTGTCTGTGGGTTCTTTTTGTTCGTCGCGTTCGAGGAAGGTGGTGGTGGGGATGGTGCGGCAGATGAGGAAGGAGCCGGTGGGTCCGGTGGGTGCTTTGAAGTCGCGGAGGACGCCGGAGACTGGGGCGCTGTGACCGCTGAGGACTTCGCCGCCGCAGGCGGCGCGGCCGACGGCGCGGACGGTGTACCAGACGGCGCGGTCGCCGTGGGAGGCGAGGGTGGGTGCCCCTGCGCCGTTGTCGTTGTAGGTGAGGAATTGGGAGCCGTTGAGGTGGAGGTTGAGGGTGCCGATGCGGTTGGTGGCGGGGTTTCCGAGGTTGTTGAGGTATTCCTGGGAGGAGGACCAGCGGTAGAGGTAGTAGCCTTTTGCGGCTTCGGCGTCGGTGAGGTTGGGGAGTTGGCGGATTTTGATTTGGAGGAATTGTGAGCCTCCCTGGGTGGCCCAGTCGGCTGGGTTTGCGGGTCTGACGAAGTTGCTGAGGACGGAGGAGATGGAGGGTGGGGTGGGTGGGAGGCGGTCGCACATTTGGATGAGTGAGCCGGGTGAGAGGAGGCCTGGGGCTCCGGTGATGGTGCGGGCGGCGACGTAGTAGTAGAATGCTTCGCCATCGGAGTAGGGTCGGCGGATTTTGCGGCCGTCTTCGCCGAGGTGCCAGACGCCGTCGTCGGAGAAGTCGAAGCGTTCCTGGTCCGCGGGGTTTGCGGCGTCTGCTGGGGAGAGGAGGTCGCCGACGAGGATGGGGAGTTCGTTTGCCATGGCGATGTCCGGGTTGGCATCGGAGGGGTCGTAGGCGTTGAGATCGGTGAGGATGGCTGCGGGGGTGGGGGGGGTGGTGTGCCAGCCTAGGCTTTCGGCGACGGATTTTTTGACGCGGAAGACGTCGAAGCCGAAGGTGTGGGGGAGTTGGGCGCGGAGGTTGTTATCGACGCCCCAGCGGATGCGAGCGTTGAGGTGGTCTTTTGCGTTGATTTCGTATTGGGAGCCGGCGCTGACGGGGTGGAAGACTTGGACTGGGGGGAAGGGTGCTTCGGGGACGACGGGTGCGGAGGGGTCGAGGGTGACGCGGCCGACGACGCGGATGTCGGCATCTGCGAGGTTGATTTCGCGGATTTCGAAGGTGCGGGTTCCGGCGGGGATGGGGATGGAGAAGGCGTGGCCGAGGGCTTGCATGACGCCGGGGTGGGCGCGGCCGAGGAAGAAGAGGCGTGAGAGGAGGCGGGGGTCGGTGACGGCGGATTGGATGAGGAAGGCGAGTTTGTCTGCGGCGTCGAGGGAGGGGTCCGCGGGGGTGGCTGGGTCTGCGGCGGGTTGGAGGGTGATTTCGCGGTGGATGCCGTCGATGCGGGAGTTGGCGGCTGGGGCGGCGCGGTCGATTTTCGCGCCGAGATCGAGGAGAGCGCGGATGGTGTTGGGGCTGGTTTGGAGGGTTTGGATGCCGAGGCGGGTGAAGACGCCTGGGTCTGCGGGGTTTCCGGGTTTGGCGTAGATGGCGAAGCGTTTGCCGAGGGTGGATGCGGCATCGCCGGGTTGCCAGAGGAGGTAGGCGTGGGTGGTGCCGTTGTTGGTGACGGTGGTTCCGACGGTGGTGAGAAGTTGTTCGGAGTCTTGCGCGTGGAGGGGGCCGGCGAGTGCGGCGATGAGGAGAAGGGCCTTGGTGAGGTGGCGTTTCATGAGGAAGTTGGGTGAGGGGTGCGTGGTGGGATTTTCGGGGATCAGCAGGATCAGTAGTCGATTTCCCATGAGCCGTCCTGATAGGTGACGGTGGCGCTTTCCTTGAATTTGACGCAGAAGGGGCAGTAGCCGGCTTTTCCTGTGAGGGTTCCGCGGCCGCGGAAGCGGAGGCTTCCATCGGTCATGACGCCGATCATGGAGACTTCGCCGCGGATGGAGACGATGCAGAGGGCTTCGCCGCTGACGCCGAGGAGCATTTTTCCACCGAAGGTGGGGCCTTCGGCGAAGTAGAAGGCGCCAGCGCCGACGCCTGCTGAGATGCGGAAGAGGCAGCTGGCGGGGATGCCGAGGAGGACTTCGGAGATGGGGATCCAGACTTCTCCGTAGACGTATGCGCCGGTGAAGGGAGGGGTTCCTAGGAGGTCGGCGACGTCTGGGTCGACCAATAGGAGGGGTTCGATGGAGCAGGTTCTGCCGAAGAAGATTCCGCCGGCGGCTTCGTAGGATGAGATGATGACGCGAGCGGTGGCGGCGAGGTAGCATTCGTCGGAGCCGACGGCGACGCTGGCGGCGAAGGCGGTGATTTTGAGGCTTTGGAAGTCGAGTTCGCCGCCGGTCATTTCGATGGATCCGCCGATGCCTTTGGGGCGGACGGTGGGGGCGGTTTGCATGGAGAAGCGGACTTCGAGGTTGGCGCGGAGGTCGGGGCTGACCCAGTCGAGCGGGACGTCGATGGCGCCGATTTTGACTTCGACGGCTTGTTGGCCGGCTTCGAGGCAGCCTGCGGAGCCGACGGTGGATCCGGCGTCGTAGCAGTTCATTTCGAAGTAGGCGTGGAGTTCCATTTCCTCGGGCATTTTGAATTGCACTTTGGCATCGAGGCGGAGGCGGCGGAGGGTGTCTCCCTGGATGTGGGCGTATCCATCGATGGAGCCGGCTCCGACGAAGGAGTTGATGTCGCCGATGAGGCCGTTGATGGCGTCGTCGATGGGTCCGAGGGCGTCCTTGATGAGTTCCTTGCACATGCGGCTGACTTCGGCGAAGGCGGAGTCGATGGCTGAGCGCATGGCCATATCGAGTTCGGAGATGTATTGGCGGAGGGTGTATTGGATT
The DNA here is from genome assembly GCA_005787565.1 of Verrucomicrobiaceae bacterium. GTDB lineage: Bacteria > Verrucomicrobiota > Verrucomicrobiia > Verrucomicrobiales > Akkermansiaceae > Luteolibacter. Next base: position 11,306 of record SYAP01000315.1, read on the forward strand.
TGTTGGATGAAGTCGGATGCGAGGAGCCGGTCGCGGATTTCGGCGCGGAGGAAGGCGACGAATTCCTCTTTGGAGAACTCGTCGAGGAGGCTGCCGACGGTGTTGAGTGCGGTGGTTGGGAGGATGGTTGCGGAGGTTGCGAGTTGGCTGAAGAAGTTGTTTCCTGCGGAGCGGAGTCCGTTGACGATGCCGTCGATTTCGGTGTTTGCGTTGGAGATGATTTGTTGGAAGCTGGTGAAGATGTCTTGGCCGCTGGCGAGTTTTCCGCGGATGGTGACGAGATAGGAGCGGGCTTCGAGGAGCGCTTCGGTGATGCGGTCGAGGGTGGGGTCGAACTCGGCGAGGAGGGTGTTGAGTTCGGCGTTGATTTCGGAGGTGGCGTCCGCGAGGAGGGGGTTGATGATGGCGGCGAGGTCCGGGGGTGCGAGTTCGCGGATGAGTTCCGCGACGAGGGATTGGACGATTTGGCGTTCGAGGTTTCCGGTGTCGGGGTTGTTGACCTTGGCGAGGATGCCGTTGATGAGTTGGGCTGCGGGGATGCTCGGGACGGTGGGAGGGTTGAGGTTGAATTGGACTTCGCCGCCGATGACTTCGAGTCGACCGGTGACGGAGTCGATAGCGAGGATACCCTGATCGAGCGCGTCTTCGACGCGTTTGAGGAGGTTGGAGGCATCACTGGCGGCGCTGTGGAGAGTGTTGAGGCGGCCTTTGATGCTGTTGGCGGCGGTGCCGACGGAGCCGTCGAGGAATTCGTTGTATTGGCGGGAGAGGCCGGTGGTGTTGGAGTTGACCCAGGTGGTGTAGGTTTGGTTGGCGGCGCGGGCGTTGTTGTAGGAGGTGACGATGGCGCCGTAAAGTGGGTCGATGACTTCGTCCTCCATGGAGTCGATGGCTTGATCGAGGACGTTTTCGAGGGTGTCGGAGGCGAGGTTGCCGATTTCGTCGACGCCTTGGTTGAGGGTGTCGGTGACGAATTGCTGGGCGGCTTCTGTTAGTGCTTTTGCGGCGCCGATTTGTTCATCGACGACATCGAAGGCGGCGCTGGCGAGGTTGATTTCTGGGAGGCCGTCGTATTGGGCGCCGAAGGAGATTTCGGCGTTATCGGCGCTGAGGTAGTCGACCTGGTGTTCGACGTTGACGACGAGGAGGTCGTTGGTGACGGCTTGCCATGAGGTGAAGAAGCGGCCTGTTGTGCTCCACTTGAGGGGGTAGCTGAGGGGGACGAGTCCGAAGATGGATTGTTTGGCGAGTGGGACGAAGGGGGTTTCAGCGGAGGGGTTGCGGTAGTCTTCGACGTTGATTTGTCCGGTTGGGAAGCCGTTGTGGGTGGGGTCGAAGAGGGTGTTGGAGAAGTGGGTTTGTCCGGCGGTTTCCCAGCCGGAGGCGACGTAGACGGCGGCGGGGATATCGGCCGCGGCGCTGGTCATGACGTGGAGTTTGAGGTCTTCGAAGAAGGGGACGTTGGCGCGGGTGGCGAAGCTGACGTATCCGGAGGCGGGAGCGCCGGAGGTTTCGGGGTTGTTGAAGTAGAGTTTGGAGACTGGGGTGAGGTTGTATTGTTCGTTTCCTGGGCCATCGAGGCGGAGGTTTCCGGGCAGGCCGAGGCGGCTGTCGACGCCTTGGATGTTATCGGCGATGGTGCCGATGTTTCCTGAGGGCATGAAGGCGAGGGTGCCGACGAGAGGGTTTTCGATATTTGCGGCACCGCTGACGAGGCCGAGGGTGAGGAAGCGGTCGTCGTAGCATCCTGCGCCTTCCTGAGGGGCGAAGCGCATGGCCATGGGGGTGAAGGAGCCGTTCCAGTAGATGAGGGGTTTTGCGCCGCTGTCGTCGGGATCGATTTGTGCCTGATCGAGGGCACCGGTGCAGGTGAGGGTGAGGCCGAGGAATTTTTGGGAGAATTGGGATGGGTAAGGGACTTCGACGCCGCCGTTGATCCAGGATTCCTCGTTGTTGTTGGAGAGGTAGGTGAGTTGGAAGCGTGAGATGGAGAAGTTGTAGTCGTAGAGGACGGCGTTGTTGGAGAATTGGCCTTCGGCGGCGACGTGTCTTCCGGAGAGGCCGCTGGCTCGGACGTAGTATTTGGAGACGGTTTCCTGGAGGCCGTAGTTGTAGTCGTTTGGCATGTCGGCGAGGCGGGATGCACCGATGTTTCCTGATGAGTCGACGGTGAGGGTTGCACCGGCGTAGACGCCGACGCCGTCGCGGTAATCGCTGGAGCCTGAGTAGACGGGTTCTTCGTGTTTGGATGGATTGTATGCGGCGAGGAGGAGGCTTGCTGGGGAGAGGTCAGGAGCGACGAAGGTGAGAGGGCTGAGAGGTGAGAGGGGATTGAGGGATTCGTAGAGTTGGTGGCCGGAGGCGAGGAAGTGTGCTTTTTCGAAGTTGTCGGTGCGGTGGGCGGGGTTTCCGTCGCCGCGGATGCCCCATTTGAGGGGTTTGGTGTCGATGGAGCCTTGAGTTTGGATGCCGCCGTCGGAGGTGAACTTGAAGATATCGTCTTGGGGGAAGATTTTGATGTTGTCGGTGACGGATCCCGGAGGAGGTCCGCAGGCGTCGCCTTCGCATGATCCGTCGTAGAGGACGGTGGTGGGTTCGGCACCGTTGATGACGCTGTCATCGGTGATGATTCCTTGGCGGATTTTGAGGATTCCGTTTCCGGTCCATTTGCATTGGGTGTTTTTGGGGAAGTGGGTGATGAAGGAGCCTGGTTGGACATTGAGGTCGGCGGAGGTGGTGCGGACTGAGCCATCGGCGTGGCGGGTGAAGCGGATGTTTTGAGTTCCTGCGAGAGAGGTGAAGCGGAGGTGGCCATCGTTGGTCATGCGGTGTTGCATGGATGGGTTTTGATGTTCTCCGGAGGCTTGTTGGGAGTCGAGTTGGTCGAAAGCATCCTTGTGTGCCCATTCGGAGTCGACAGAAGTGAAGTCGATGACTCCGGATTGGGGCATCTGGAATTGGGAGACCTGATAGAGGAGGGGGCGGGCCTCATCAAAGACCCAGGCGGATGCTGGGGTGGCTAGGGTGAGAGTTCCGGTATGGCGGAAGAGGTTGGTGAGGGTGCGTCCGGGGAGAGTGATTTCCGGGTTGTATCGTCCTTGTGAGGTGTTGCGGTTCGGGGTGTAGGAGAGTCCTTGAGGGAAGAGGACGACGGTGGAGCCTGCTTGTGGGCCGGTGGAGGTGAGTTGGGTGTTGGGGTATTCGACGGTGTTTCCGCCGTAGGTTGCGCTGACGTTTCCGCCGCCGGCGACGATGACGGTGCGGGAGCCGGCGGTGACGTTGGCGTTACCGTTGCTGAGGAGTTGGACAGAGAGGTCGGAGCCAGCGCCGAAGGAGTAGCTGGGGAAGCCGGGGATGGCGCCGCCTGTGGTGTTGAGGGTGGTGTTGACGAGGTTGGTGCCGAGTGTTCCGGCGACGGGGGTGTTGGAGATGGAGGTGAAGCTGGTGGCGAGGGTTCCGAAGTTGAGAATTCCGTTGAAGTGGAGCAGGCGATGGAGGGAGGATGCGGGGGAAGTTCCGTTGTTGCGGTAGGTGGAGGGGGTGGTTTCGAGGTGTTCGAACTGGACGGTGACCTTGTAGGTGCGGTTGCGTGAGTCGAGTTGGACGGTGGGTGTGAAGTTTTCGATGCGGTCGAAGGAGCCGATGGCGGGGGTGTTAGGGGTTCCTGCGACGAAAGCGGCGCGGGTAAATGTGCTTGAAGAAAGGCCGCCGTTGGAGAGGGGGATGACGTTTCCGAGGTCGTCTGTGAGGGTGGTAGTGAAGCGGACGGTGATGCCGGTGGAGGTTCCACCGACGTCGTAGCGGGCGAGGGAGTATGGGACGGAGAGGGTGAAGGAAGGTTGGGTGCCTGATCCGGAGGAGACGGCGTAGGATTTGGTGATGGTGGGTGCGGCGCGGAGCCAGCCACGAGCGAAGCGGTTGTTGGTGTTTTCGGGGAGGTCGTTGAAGTGGGTGATGACCGAGGTTGGAGAGTCGTCGATGGCAGGGGTGTTGACCCAGATTGGCACTGGGTTTCCATTGATGATGATGGATGAGAGGAATTGGATGCGGTAGCGGATGGAGTAGGAGCGGCCTGCGCCGAGGTCGACGCCGGGATCGATATTGAGGGCCCAGGTGAAGGATCGGACGGTTTGGAAGGCGTTGAACGTTACAGTTTGTGATGGGCCGGCAATGGATGTGCTTCCGCTTGAGAGGGTGACTGGGTTTCCGGCGTCGTCGATGAGTTGTGCGGTGAGGCGGTAGTCTTCGGATTCCGTGGTGGCGGAGAGAGGTCTGGTGAACTGGACGTCCGCGGAGGCGAGGATGGTGTCGCGGGTGTATCCTGCGGCGGCATTGGTGGAGTCCGAGTCGATGACGTAGAGGGGGGCGGTGAGTGTGCCGCCGGGAATGTGGCTGTCCTGGATGGATGCGGTGATTTGTGCTGAGGAGGGAAGCGCGGCCCATCCGAAGAGCAAGCAGAGGGATGGGAGGAATTTACGTGAGAGGTTTTTGATTCCTGCGTTCATGGGAGAGTGAAAATGCTCTAGCGAAAATGGCTTTGCTTGTCGAATAAATCCGTGTCGAAAATCGGTCACTGAGCATGAAACCTGTTGGAGTTGAATTGGTGTTGTTTGATGCGGCGGGGACAATGATTGAGCCGGTGCGGCCGGTGGGGGAGACGTATTCGCGGTGTTTTTCGCGATATGGGTTGGAAATTGGGGAGGAGGCGCTGGGTTTAGTGTTCCGGGAGGTATTTGGAGGGATGGGAGAGCCGGATTATGGGAATGCGCCGACGGGTGATGTGGCGGAGCGTGAGTGGTGGAGGGAGGTGGTGGTCCGGACGGTGGAGAAGGCGGGGGGCGGGTTGAGGGATGGGGAGGTGGATGGGATTTTCGAAGAGTTGTTCGGGCATTTCGCGGAGGGGAAGGCGTGGCGGGTGTTTCCAGAGGTGGTTGGGGTTTTGGAGCGGTTGAGGGGGATGGGGGTGCGGATGGCGGTGGTGTCGAATTTTGACCGGAGGCTGCATCGGGTGCTGGATGAATTGGGGATGGGCGGGTGGTTTGAGCAGATTGTGACTTCGGCGGATGTGGGAGCGCGGAAGCCATCGCCGCGGATGATTGAAGAAGTGCTGGCGAGGGCCGGGGTGGCGGCCAATTTATCGCGGATGACGGGGGATAGCGGGCGGGAGGACGGGGGTGCAGCGGATGCGGTTGGGGTGCCGGTTTTCCTGTTGGATCGGCCGGGGAGGACGCTGTTGGATTTCGAAAAATGGATTTCTTCAGAAATTTGCGGAAAATGAGCTTGTCAATCCGGCCGGGGCTTCCTACTTGTCCCGCCCCGCCCGACGGGAAGCCAAAGCGAGGATAGCTCAGTTGGTAGAGCAGTTGGCTTTTAACCAATTGGTCCTGGGTTCGAGTCCCAGTCCTCGTACTTCCCATCTTTTGTCGGTCGGAGGGATTGGCGGTGAAGATTTTTTCATTCCGCCAGCATGAGGGATTTGAGTTCCCTGACGGTTTCGGGATTTTTTTGTGCGACGTTTTTGGATTCCGACGGGTCGTTGATGAGGTCGAAGAGTTCGATGCGGTTGCCTTTGCCGTCGGTGATGATGCGCCAGCGGTCGTTGCGGAGGGTGCGTTGGTTGGCGGTCCAGAATGAGCGTGCGGGTTTGGAGGAGGGTGTGGCGGGATTTTTTAGATGGGGTCGGAGACTTTGGCCATCGAGGTTTGGTGGGGTTTGGAGGTTGCAGAGGTCGGTGAGGGTGGGGAAGAGGTCGACGGTTTCGACGGTGGCGGCGCTGGTTTTTCCGGGATCTGTTAGGCTGGGGTGGCGGATGATGAGCGGGGATCGGAGCGCGTTTTCGTAGAGGCAGTGTTTACCCCAGATGGCGTGCTCACCTAACAGAAATCCGTGATCGCTCCACAGGACGACGACGGTGTTTTTTTCCAAGCCGAGGGAATGGAGGGTGGTGATGACTTTGCCGATCTGGGCATCGACGTAGCTGATGCTGGCGGCGTAGGCGCGGCGGAGTTCTGCGGCGTAGGTGGGGTCGGTTGCGGGGTCGCGACCGTTGTGGCCGTAGTTGCCGCGGAACTCGCCGCTGTTGTGCCAGCCGGATGGCCATGTGGGTTTTCCCGGGATGGGTGGGGATTGGGTTTCGAGCGGGTGGAGGTCGAGCCAGCGTTTTGGTGCGGTGAAGGGGAGATGGGGTTTGAAGAATCCGACGCAGAAGAACCAGGGATTCTCGGATTTTGAGAGGTTGGTGAGGGTTTTGGATGCCTCATCGGCGATCCATGCGTCCGGGTAGGCGGAGTCCGGGCCGTCGAAGGCTTCGAGGGGTGGTGATTTGCCGGGTTTCCGGGCGATGCCGTTGGCGTATCCGTGCATCATCGCTTCGGGGGATTTCCATGGGCTTTCCGGGACCCATGAGCGGTCCCATGCGCCGGGGAGTTCTTCCGGGCCGTCGATCCAGTGCTTGCCGGTGCGGCCTCCGGGGAAATGGCTGATTTTGCCGAGGGCGAGGGTTTGGTAGCCGCTTTTGCGGAAGGTGGCGGGAAGGCTGTTAGATCCCCAGTCCGGATGGGTGGCGAGGATGCCGTGGTTGTTGATGTGTTGTTTGTCGCTGGGGTAACGGCCGCGCAGGAGGGCGCAGCGGGATGCGCCGCAGGTGGGGACCTGGACGTAGTGGTGGCTGAAAATTCTGGCGGTGCGGGCGAAGGCATCGAGTGCCGGGGTTTTCGCGTGGGGAGCGCCGAGGGCTCCTAGGTCGTTGCGGAGATCATCGACCGAGATGAACAGGACATTCCACTTCGAAGTTGATGCATGGCATGGGGTGAGGGTGGCCAGGCAGATGGATAGAAGATGTATGATCTGTCTCATTTCAGATGATTGCGATGCATTTCCAGCAGGCGTTCCACGATTTCGGGATGTTGATTCGCGTGGTTGGTGGATTCGGCGGCGTCGGTTTCGAGATTTGAGAGGAATAGTTTCAGTTCGTCATTTTTGTTTGATGGATTTCCGATCAGTTTCCAGTGGTTTTCCATGACTGCCCAGTAGGCGTTTTTGCCGGTGCCGATCTGCCAGTGGAGCGATGCTCCATCGTGTGCGGATGGCGCCGAAGCGTCGCGGAGCGCGCTGACCTGACTGCGGCCATCGAGTTTGGTTTTCGGGAGTTCGATGTTGGCCAGTTCGGCGAGTGTGGGGAAGAAGTCGCAGGCGTGGAACAGCTGGTTGCGGGTTTGGTTTTCCGGGAGATGGCCGGGCCATGAGATCAGAGCGGGTAGGCGGATGCCGCCTTCGAAGAGGCTGAATTTCTCGCCGCGAAAGGGTCCGGAGCTGCCGCCGCCGCCGTGGGCGCGATCTTCTGTGGAGTGGCCGTTATCGCTTTGGAAGACGATGATGGTGTTCTCGCGAAGGCCGAGGCGTTTCACATCCGCCAGGAGTTCGCCGATGCGTTGGTCCTGTGCGGCGAGAAACGCGGCGTAGAGATTGCGGGGGTATGGGAGATGTTTGAAATGTTCCAACCATTTCGGGTCTCCCTGATAGGGGTAGTGAGGGGTATTCAGGGCATAGTATAAGAAAAATGGACGTTTATCATCTTTTTGCCTCTCCATGAAGATGGCGGCTTCCTTGCGCATAAGGTCCGGGAAGAACTTGCCATCGTGGAGCACCTCCTCGCCGTTTCTCCAAAGGTCGTGGCGGTTGGGTCCGCTCCAGTAGAAGAAGTGCGAGTAGTTGTCGATGCAGCCGCCCATGTGGCCGAAGGAGTGGTCGAAGCCTTGGGCGTTTGGAGATGTGTCGTGAGTGTAGCCGATGTGCCATTTGCCGATGTGTGCGGTGGCATATCCGGCGGACTTGAACATTTCCGCCATGGTGATTTCCGAAGGGGGTAGTGCTCCGGAGTGGCCGGGTTGTGAGGCGCAGTTGTCAGGCACGCCCGCGCGTGCGGGCCAGCGGCCGGTGAGGGTTCCCGCCCTTGAGGGTGAGCAGACGGGAGCGGCGGAATAGAAGCGGGTGAGCCGCAGGCCGGTGGTGGCCAGCGCATTGGTGTGAGGGGTGTGAAGGTCCTTTGCACCGTAACATCCGAGATCCGCGGACCCCTGATCGTCCGCCATGATGAGGATGATGTTCGGCTTATCTCGGGCGACGGCCGATGATATTAAAATCGCGGCGAAGCATGTTTGGAGCCATTTGATCATGGTCCGGCCTGGGGTGCGGGCTGATAGGGTTTGCGGCCTTTCCAGATATCGACCTTGCCGTTGTTGGATTGACTTTTTCCGGGGGTGCTGCGACCGCGGTCCACATCGCGTTGGAGGGAGGCGATCATGTTTTTGACGATGTCCGGGTGAGCGGCGTGGAGGTTTTGCTTTTCGCCGGGGTCCTTTTCCAGATCGTAAAGTTGGACCGGGGGAAGTCCATTGATTTTATCGCGACCGGGGCGTGGCGCGCTCCAGCCGCCGGAATCCGGGCAGAGGAGCAGTTTCCATTTGCCTTCGCGGATGGCAAAGGAGCCGTTGATCGAGTGGTGGATCAACGTTTGGCGGACGGGTTCTGTTCTTCCTAACAGGGCCGGGAGGATGTCGAAGCTGTCTTCGGCGGCGTCTTCGGGGACGCCGGCGTCGATGATGCTGGCGCAGGTGGAGAACCAGTCCGTCAGGCAGATGGGATGAGTGTATTTCGAGGATGCGGCGACCTTGGCCGGCCATCTTGCGATGAATGGCACGCGGTGGCCGCCTTCGAAGAGGTCGGCCTTGTGGCCGCGGTAGGGGCCGGATGGATGGTGGCCGGCTTTTTGGAGTTCCGGCAGATCGGCTTCGGGTGAGCAGCCGTTGTCCGCGGTGAAAACGACCAATGTGTTATCTGTCAGATCAAGGTCATCGAGGGTTTTCAGGATGGTTCCGACGGCGGCGTCGGTCTGCATCACGAAGTCGGCGTAGGCGTTGATGCCGCTTTTTCCGAGCCATGGTTTGGTGGGGACGATCGGCGTGTGGGGTGATGCCAACGGGAGATATAGAAAGAAGGGCTTGCCGGCGCGGGACTGCTCCGCGCGCTCCGTTAGATAAGCCGCCGAGCGGGAGGCGAGGTCGTCGAGGACGTTTGCGGCGTCGAAGCCTTTGGCGGTTGGGCCGCGGCGGGTGCGTTTATCGCGGCCGTGGAACCATGGGAAATCGGCATCGTGGTCAGGGACGGCGGAGACGCGGTCCTGATCCAGATAAGTGTAAGGTATCATGTCGAGTGAGGCGCTGATGCCGTGGAAGCGGTCGAATCCAAGGGAGAGCGGGCCGTTTGTGAAGGGTTGGGTGAAGTCGACATTCCATGCTTGTTGCTGGTTTTCGATTCCGAGCGGATTGATTTCTTTTCCGTCGCGGATTTTCCAATCGAGTCCGAGGTGCCATTTGCCGATGCAGGCGGTGTGGTAGCCGTTCTTCTTGAGGAAGGATGCGACGGTCAGCCGGTTGTTTTCTATCAGACGGGGGCTGAGTCCGCCGAGGACGCCCTGTTTGAGTTTGGATCGCCAGGCGTAGCGTCCGGTGAGGATGCCGTAGCGCGTGGGGGTGCAGACGGATGAGCCGCTGTGGGCATCGGTGAAGGTCATGCCTTCGCGGGCGAGGCGATCCAGATGAGGAGTGGGGATTTTGCCGTCGGGATTGAGAGATGATATATCGCCGGGACCCATATCGTCGGCGAGGATGAAGATGAAATTCGGGCGCTCGGCGGCTGTTGCGAAGGCGAGGATGGAGAAGAGGACGATGAGGATTTTCATGATGCAATCAGGCGAGGATGTCATGGACGACGTGGCCATGGACATCGGTGAGGCGGAACTGTCGGCCTTGGAAGCGGTAGAGGAGTTTTTCGTGATCGATTCCGAGGAGGTGTAGCACGGTTGCCTGGAAATCGTGCACGTGGACCGGATCTTTGACCACATTGAAGCCGAATTCGTCGGTTTCGCCGTATTGGATGCCCGGTTTCACGCCGCCGCCGGCCATCCACATGGTGAAGGCGTAGGGGTGGTGATCGCGGCCCCAGTTTTTCACATCGGCGATGTCGCCCTGGAGGAAGGGAGTGCGTCCGAATTCGCCGCCCCAGATGACGAGGGTATCTTCTAACAGTCCGCGGCGTTTCAGGTCCATGACGAGCGCGGCGGATGGAGCGTCGGTATCGCGGCACTGGATTTCGAACTGGGTGGTGATGTTGCGGTGGTGGTCCCAACCGGCGTGGAAGCATTGGACGAAGCGGACGCCGCGTTCGATGAGGCGTCGTGCCATGAGGCAGTTGTAGGCAAAGCTTCCCTGGCGCATGACATCCGGTCCGTACATGGCGAGGGTTTCGGGGGATTCCTGGGAGAAGTCGGTGAGTTCGGGGACGCTTGCCTGCATCTGATAGGACATCTCGTATTGGGCGATGCGGGTTGCGATTTCGGGGTCTGCGAAATCGGCGTGGTGGCGTTGGTTGAGTTCGGCGAGGTGGTCGAGCATGCCACGGCGGACTTCGCGGCTCATGCCATCGGGATTGGAGAGATAGAGGACTGGGTCGCCGCCGCCGCGGAAGCGGACGCCTTGGAACTTGGAGGGGAGGAAGCCGCTACCCCAGTAGTGGTCGTAGAAGATCTGGCCGCAGGTGGCTTCCTTGTCGCGGGAGGTCATGACGACGAAGGCTGGGAGTTGTTGTGTATCGCAGCCGAGGCCGTAGGTGGCCCATGCGCCCATGCTGGGGCGTCCGGGCTGCTCACCACCTGTTAGAAAGAAGGTGATGGCCGGGGCGTGATTCACCGAGGTGGTGTGCATTGATTTGATGAAGCAGAGTTCATCGACGATTTTTGCGGTGTGGGGGAGGAAATCGCCGACCCAGGCGCCGGATTGCCCATATTGTTTGAATCCGGTCATTGGGGGCAGGACGAGTTTCTTCGCCTGGCCGGAGGTCATGGTTGAGAAGCGTTTTCCTTCGAGGAAGGATGGCGGGAGTTCCTTGCCGCGCATGGCTTCCATGCCGGGTTTGTAATCGAAGGTATCGAGGTGTGGAGGTGCTCCGTTTTGCAGCAGATAGATGACGCGTTTGGCCTTTGGTGCGTAGTGTGAGACGGGGAAATCGGGAGTGGCGGCCTTGAGATCGCGATCGAGGAGCGAGCCGAGGGCGGCGGCGCCGATGCCGAGTGAGGATTTGGCGAAGAACTGGCGGCGGGTGAGCCAGGCGGCGTGTTGTTGTTGTGGGTTCATTCCTTGGAGAGGGTTTCGTCCAGGTTGAGGATGAGGCTGCAGAGGGCGGCGTGGGCGGCGAGTTCGATGGTGTCGAGGGTGGTGTCCAGCGGGGTTTCGCCGTGGGCGAGCCATTTTGCGGCGGCGGGTGGATCGGCTTGATACTGGGAGCGTAGTAATTTCAGGGCGCGGGTGAGGATTTCGAGGTCTGCCTGATCGGGGTGGCGTGCGGTGCAGAGGCGGAAGGCGAAGCGGATGCGGTCGGTTTCGGTGTTTCCGCCTTCGTGGAGCATGCGTGAGGCGAGGAGTCTTGATGCTTCGGCGTAGGTGACATCGTTGAGGGTGACGAGGGCGTGGAGCGGGGTGTTGGTGAGGCCGGTTTTGACGGAGCAGATTTGGCGGTTTGCGACATCGAAGAACATGGTTGGGCCGACGATGCGGCGCCAGAAGGTGTAGAGGCTGCGGCGGTGGAGGGCTTCGCCGTGGTCCTGTTGGTAACGGATTTGGCCAAAGGTGGCATCTTCCCAGACGCCATCGGGTTGGTAGCCTTTGACGGGTGGGCCGCCGAGTTTTTCCACGAGGAGTCCGCTGACTGCGAGTGCCTGATCGCGGAGCATCCAGCTTGGGAGGCGGTGGCGCGGGCCGCGTGAGAGTAGGCGGTTCTCGGGGTCGCGCTCGGCGATGTTGTTGGTGAACTTCGATGACTGGCGGTAGGTGGAGCTGGTGACGATGAGGCGGACGAGGGCTTTCACGTCCCAGCCGGTTTCCATGAATTCGACGGCGAGCCAGTCTAACAATTCGGGGTGGGATGGGCGGTCGCCTTGGACGCCGAAGTCGTCCGGGGTTTTCACCAGTCCGACTCCGAAGAACTGTTGCCAATAGCGGTTGACGGTGACGCGTGCTGTTAGAGGGTTTTCCTTCGAGACGAGCCAGCGTGCGAGGGCGAGGCGGTCCTTTTTCGCGCCCTCGGGCAGTGGTGGGAGGAACGACGGGGTGCCGTGATCGACTTTGGGGCCGTGGTCCTGATAGCCGCCTTTGATGAGGATGAAGGTGTCGCGAGGTTCCTTGCGGTCGCGCATGATCATGGTTTTTGAGACGGCGGCTTCGGCTTGTTCGCGGGCGGATCTGGCGGCGTCCCTTGCCTTGGTTGCGGCGGCGAGTTCGGGTTGGGTGGCGAGGTAGTGGCGGGTGATTTCGGCTTTTTCCTCGGGGGTGCGCTCGGCGTCAGGTTTTGCTAGCATCTGGCGGATGCTATCGGGCATGGGTCGCAGGAGTGCGGGGTGGTCGGTGGTGGCGCTGATGCGGAATTTTCCGAGGGTGTGTTGGCGACCGTATGCGAATTGGAGGCGGAAGGCGAGGTTGTGGCCTTGGCCGAGGTTTGGTGGGGTGTGCGGGGTGAAGATGAGTGTTTGAGTCTGTCCTGTTCCGCCTTGGATGGCCCAACCGGTGTTGGGATCGCCATCGAACACGTGGGCTCCTGGGAATCCCTGTTGCTCGAAGCTGGCTTGCAGCGGGTCGAGCGGGATGTTTTTTCCGTAGTCCTGGAGGATGATTTCGCTGAGGACGAAGTTGCCGTTTTCAGGGGCGCGGCCGGGGCCGCGGTGGGGGAGGGAATCATCGGTCAGGACTTCGAGGCGGAAGGCGGTGATGCCGGGGATTTCCGATGGATATAGGACGAGGTAGTCGTCGTGGGTGGGGCTTTCGCCGGTGGTTGTCAGGGTTCCATCGCTGGTTGCGGTGAGGGTGGTTCCTTTTTCCGCATTGGCTTCGAGCGGGGCGATCGGTTGCCAGCGGATTTCCCGAGGTTGGCCATCGGGAAGGGTGGGGAGGGATGTCTCCCATGCGGTTTGGTTGGCGCGCAGGGTGGATTCGATTTCGTTGTATTTCCGGTTGGCTTCGAGTTCCGCGGCCTTGCGGGAATCGATCAGATTTTGCTGTTCCGGGGTGGCGAAGGTGTGGATGGGATGGGCGAGGCCGCCGGCGTCGTTGGCACCGCTTTCATCGATCGAATTGAAGAATGCGGAAAGCTGATAGTATTCGGCCTGGGAGAGTTGGTCGTATTTGTGGTCGTGGCAGCGGCTGCATTGGAAGGTGAGGCCGAGCCAGACGGTGCCGGTGGTTTCCGTGCGGTCCATGACGTTTTCGACGCGGGTTTCCTCGGCGATGCGTCCGCCTTCGCCGTTGAGCATGTGGTTGCGGTGGAAGCCGGTGGCGATGAGTTGATCGTGGGTGGGATTTGGAAGGAGGTCGCCGGCGAGTTGTTCGATGGTGAAGCGGTCGAACGGCATGTTGCTGTTGATGGCGTTGATGGCCCAGTCGCGCCAATACCACATCGCGCGGGTGGGGTCGCCCTGATAGCCGTTGGTGTCGGCGTAGCGTGCGGCGTCGAGCCATTCCCAGACCATGCGTTCGCCAAAGCGTGGGGATGCGATGAGGCGGTCCACGACGCGCTCGTAGGCACCGGGTGTTGTGTCCGCGAGGAATGCATCGATTTCCGCAAGGGTCGGGGGCAGGCCTGTTAGATCGAGGGAGACGCGGCGGATGAGTTTTTCCTTCGAGGCTTCGGGAGCTGGGGTGAGTTTTTCCTTGGCGAGCCGGTCAAGGATGAAGGCGTCGATCGGGTGGGTGGCGAGGGGTGGGAGGGGTGCGCGTTTTGGGGAGATGTAGGCCCAGTGTTCTGCCCATTGTGCGCCTTCGTTGACCCAGCGTTTGAGGGCGTCTTTCTGGGCTGGGGTGACGGTGCGGTTGGAGTCCGGGGGGGGCATCACGAGGTCCGGGTCGTCGCTGAGGATGCGGCGGATGACTTCGCTGCTTGCGGCGTCGCCGGGTTTGATGGAGATGGAGCCGTCGTGTTCGCGGAATGCGCCGTCTTTTGTATCGAGACGGAGGTTTCCTTCGCGGGTCGCGGCGTCCGGGCCGTGGCAATGGTAGCAATTTTCCGAGAGGATGGGCTGGATGTCCCGTGCGAAGTCGATTTCCCCGGCGCTGAGCAAGGCTGCACCGAGGGTTTGGAAGGCGAGAAATCGTTTGGGCCAAAGCATCAAGCTCTTCCTACGGGAGCGCTGATGGATGGTTTACATGGAATCGAGGGACATTTCGGGCGGATCTTCTCTTCCGAACGCATTTGGGCGAGGGGCTGTCAATCTCACCCCGCCTTCACCGCCATCCGCATCCGCCTCGCATCCTTCAGCACCACCGCAATCTTCCCTTCGAACTCCTTTGATCTCCCATCCGGATACCAGCAATACGAAGGGGTAAGACTCAAACTTGGCGGGGAATCCACCA
>SYAP01000316.1 GCA_005787565.1 Verrucomicrobiaceae bacterium
CCCTTGACCACGCGACCGCCGGTCACGTCGAGGCAAGGGATGATGCGTTTGGCGAGCACGGGCGGAAGGTGTTTGAAGGGCGGGCGGGAATCAAGCGGGGAACGAGAAACACGAGAAACGCAGAAACACAAAACGCCCGACCGCGCGGGGCGGAGGGGCGTTTGGAGAAAAGCGGGAGAGCTGGGTCCCTTATTCGGCTTTCGGTTTGCCGACGCGGCGCACGGCGCCGAAGCGTTTTTGGAACTTGTCGATGCGGCCTTCGGTATCGACGAACTGCTTCTGGCCGGTGAAGAACGGATGGGAAGCGGAGGAGACGCCGACGGAGACGACGCTGTGTTCAACACCGTCGATGACTTCCTTTTTGTCGGAGGATTTCGTGGAGCGGGTGATGAAGCGGGTGCCGGTGGTCATGTCAACGAAGATGACCGGATTGTATTTCGGATGGAGGTCCTTTTTCATGGAGGTAGGTGGCTGCCGACACGTTTCCGACGCGGCGGGGCGGGGAGATTGGATGAATCGGCGGGTGTGTCAAGCCGCCAGACGAAGGAATTTCAAGCGGGGGAAGCGGGGTGGTCCGGGCCAGCGGATCAGGCGTTGAGGATTTTCCGCATGGGGATCATGTTGGAGTATTCGAAGCCGTGTTTGCGGAAGAAGTTCTGTGATTCGGCGCTGATCTTGTCGGTGAGGAGGGTGATGCGCTTGAAGTTTTTCTGTTTTGCGAAATCGAGGACGTGTTCGAGGAGGCGGGTGCCGTAGCCTTGGCCGCGGTGGTCCGGGTGGACGACGACGTCTTCCATGAGGACGACGAATCCACCGCAGGCGGTGGAGATGGTGAAGAGGAGGTTCACCATGCCGAAGATCTGGTGGTTGTTGCGGAGGACGAAGATGCGGCCGCGGTTGGGTTGTTCGAGGATGAGTTGCAGGCCGCGTTCCTGTACGTCGCGGTCGGGTGAGAAATCGCCGGAGCGGGCGAAGAGTTCCATGACGAGTTCGGTGAGCTCGGGCAGGTCTTCGAGGGTGGCGGGTTCGACGCGCGGGATGTCTTCGTCCCTGAGGTCGGTTGAGGAGGAGGTGGCCACAGCTTCCATGGGAGTGAGCATGGCAGATTCCGGGCCGGGGGACACGAAATTTTCGGTGGAGGGCGGGATTTTGGAAAAAACTGCGAGTTCATGTATCTGGCGGGTTGACAAGTGGGGCGATCCTCCTAGTCTGCGCGCCCGCCCAGCCGTCTGGGAGGTTATTTCCAAATCAGCAACCGAGGTCCCAGCCATGAGCTTCCGCACTTTCCAACCTTCCAAGCGTACCCGCAAGAACCAGCACGGTTTCCGTGCCCGTATGGCCACGAAATCGGGTCGCGGCATCATCAATCGCCGTCGTCGCAAGGGTCGCAAGCGGCTTTTGCCGAAGGGTGCCGAGCTGCAATACAAGCGGCACAGCAACCAGCACAATTCCTGATCCGTTCCCGATTGCGGGGTGCGCGTTCGGGCAGCTATTGCAGCTATCAGCCATTGAGCGGTCATGCGACTTCCACGGGCATCGAGCATCAATCAGCGCGAGATTTTTGATCGCGTTCGCAAGACCGGCCAATCGAAGGCCGGTCGTTTTGTGATTGTGAGCACGTTGGCGGACGCTGATCTGGCTTCGATCCGGACGGGTTTCATCACGAGTCGGCGGTCGGCGAAGAAGGCACATGACCGGGTGTTGATCCGGCGGCGGTTGCGGGCGTTGGTGCAGACGCATGCGCCGGGTTTTGTGGATTTAAAGCGGTATTTGGTGGTGATTGCGCGCCAGGGGGCGGCGGAAGCGGATTTTGCGGAGTTGGAGGCGGATTGGTTGCGGCAGGTGAGGCGGTTGGGGTTGTTTCCGAAGGACGAGCCGAGGAAATCGCCGTGATCCGGCGGGGTTTAACGACGTTGATCCGGTGGGGGATCCGCTTTTACCAGCGGTTTCTCAATCCGGTGATGAAGGCGTTGGCGGGGCCGGCGGCGGGGTGTCGATTTCATCCGACGTGTTCGAATTACTTTCTGCAAGCGGTGGAGATGCATGGGCCGTTTCGTGGGAGTTTGCTGGGGATTTGGCGGATTTTGAGGTGTCATCCATGGGGCCGCTGGGGCGAGGATCCGGTGCCGCCGGTGAAGAGGGCGGGGGTGGTTGAGGCAGGTGGGAAAACTCCGCTTGACTCTGCGGGCTGTTCTTGCAAACAGTCATCGCATGAACAGTAAATCTGTGTTGCTGAAGAAACTCCACGTGGTTTGGGACCGGGCGCGCCGCAAGCTTCCGTTGGTGAAGGGGAAGAAGGCGCCGCATCGCGAGGTGCAGCTTGAGTTTGGGTGGGTGAACCGGCGTTGAGGTGGGATGAAAATTCCCGGATTTTGCGCTTACCCTCCGGGCGGTGGCTCTCTATAAACCGCGGAAACCTTCGTATGGATTTCGCAAAACGCCCAAGTTTCCTTCATGGCCGTGCCGCGCTTTTGGCGTGTGCCGGTCTCGTTGCGCCGCTGGTAGCCGAGGAGCCTCCGGGGCTTTCCGAGTTGGCGCAACGCGAGCTTGCCCGCAGGAATGCGGGTGTTGAAGAAGCGCGTGAGCTGCTCCGCAAAGGCGATGAGGCTTATGAGGCACAGCGGTATGACCAGGCGATGGTGGCGTTTTCCGGTGCGCGGGATTTGTTGCCGGACGCACCGTTGACCGGCCCGCTGCGCGATGCGGCGACGGAGCGCTATGTGCAGGCGACGATCGAGCAGTCGCGATTTCTTTCCCGCAAGGGTGATGTCCCTGGAGCGAAGGCGCTGATGGATCAGGTGCTTTCTCCTGGAGTGGCTCCGGATCACCATGGCGCGGTGACTTTCCGCAACCAGTTGGATGATCCGATTCGCACGAATCCGGCGTTGGATGCGGAGCATGCCGCGAATGTCGATCGGGTGCGCCGGTTGCTTTACACGGCGGAGGGTGCCTATCAGTTAGGAAAATTTGACGAGGCGAAGACGCGTTATCAGGAGGTGTTGCAGATTGACCCGTTCAATCAGGCGGCGCGGCGCGGGATGGAGCGGGTGGCGGCGGAGAAGTCGCGTTACGCAGGGGCGGCCTACGATCACACGCGGGCGGAAATGTTGGAGAAGGTGGACAAGGAGTGGGAGTTGTCTTTGTCCAGCGGTCAGGTGGATGTGCCGATGGGGCCGGATACCGGTGTCGCTATCGATACGGATTTCATCCCGGTTTCCCGCAAGCTCGACCGGATCATTTTTCCTTCGATCAATCTGGATCAGGCTTCGATCGAAGAGGCGATCGAGCTGTTGCGGGTGCGCTCGGTGGAGTTTGATAACACCGAGCTCGATCCCTCGAGAAAGGGTGTCAATTTCAACCTTGATATCGGCGGGAAAGACTCTGAGCGGGGGAATGAAATCCGCAATCTGCGGTTTGATCTTCGTCTAACGAATGTCCCGTTGAGCACGATTCTCAAGTATCTCGGGGAGATGACGAGGACCACGATCTCCACGGATGATTTCGCGGTGGTGATCCGTCCGATGGGTGCAGACAACAGCACCTTGGTTTCACGCAACTATCGGGTTCCGCCGGATTTCCTCGATAGTCTTGGAAATGGGAATGCGGGTGCGGGCAACGATGCGGCTGCCGATCCGTTTGCGGAGCCAGCGGCGGGCGGCGGCGGACTGCTGGCGGTTCGCCGCGGGGCGGAAGAGGTGCTTCGTGATCAAGGCATGTCGTTTCCTGATGGAGCGAGCGCTACATTCAACCCTGCGACGAGCACCTTGCGATTCACGAATACCGAGGCGAATCACGACGTGATCCGCCAGATGATCGAGGCCGTCGCGCAGACCGAGCCGGTGATGGTTGCGGTGAGTGTGACCATGATCAAGGTGCAGGAGAAGCGCTTGGAAGAGCTCGGCTTTGATTGGCTTCTCGATCAGTTCGGGTTTGCGGGTGACAGCTGGATTCCCGGTGCGGATGTTCTCAATCTAACGGGTGGTACCACGGGGAATGGCGGAGATTTGGGCGATGTCCCGCTGCCGTTGGGTGCCTTGGAGCGGCGTCCGATCACGGCAGGAAACCGTTCGGGAGAAGGGGCCATCTCTACAGATTCGATTGATGCGTTGCTTGCGATTGGCAGTAGCGGAAGTCGGCCATCGCAGGCTCGTGCGCCGGGTGCGCTTTGGTTCAACGGCGCTCTCAACAACGGCGGTGTGCAAATGCTGATGCGGGCGCTTGACCAGCAAAAGGGCGTCGACTTGATGGCGAATCCTTCCACGGTGACCCGCAGCGGCCAGGAGGCTTCGGTGAACATCATTCGCGAATTCACCTATCCTTCGGAGTATGATCCGCCTGAGTTGCCGAACTCCGTGGGTGATGTCGAGGGTTTGGGCGGAGCTCCCTCGTTCAGCCCGGTTACCCCGGCAAACCCGACGGCTTTCGTTAAACGCGATGTCGGCATCGTCCTCAACGTTCTTCCGACGGCGGATGAGAAGCGGCAGTTTATCGATATCACGCTTAATCCCATCATTACGGAATTCGACGGGTTCATCAATCTGGGTAGTCCTATTCTTGCGCAGGCACCGGTGGGAATCGGTCAGATTTTCGGCCAGACCGCAGTCGTCGAATTGACATCGAACGCAATTCGAATGCCGATTTTCAGCGTTCAGAAGGTGCAAACCAGCGTGACCATTGCCGACAACGCGACGATGGTGATCGGTGGATTGCTTGAGGATAAAATACAGAACGTTGAGGACAAGACTCCGATTTTGGGTGACATTCCGGGAGTTGGTCGTTTGTTCCAATCGAAAGCCCAACAGAACATTTCAACCGCCGTCGTGTTTCTCGTTCATGTCCGTCTTTTGGACCCGACCGGTCGCCCATACAGCGATCGCTGATGAACGACCAGATGGAGGAATTCACACGCCACTCAATTATCTAACATGTCCGCAGGCGAAAGCGAACCCGAGAAGTATTCGATCGACGAAATGATGGAGCGCCTGAAGACGAGGTCCTCCGGAGATCCTGCAACGGATGGAGAACTGGTCATTCGCGAAGATGGGACACAGGCTGTGAAGGTGCGGAAACGCAAGCGGAGGTCGCAGCAGCCGCAGAAAGAGAAGGCGGTGCGTCAGCGCCGGATGCGTGTGGTTCAGATTGTTTCGGTGCTGGTTCTGTTGTTGGTGATCGCGGTCGCTGCTGTCTCCGTTTTTGTTTATGCCAACAGCGCGCCTTATCGGAATGGTATCATTGCGAAGGTCACATCCTCCACTGGAGCGAAGGTGGAACTCCAACAATTTCGGGTCAATCCGGTGGGTGCGAACGCGGAGACGGCATCGTTCACTTGGCCTGCGGGAAACGCGTTGAAGTCCGTCACCCTCCGCGGAGTTTCGGCCGACGTGGCCGTTGCAAGCTTTCTGGGCAACGCGTGGACGGGCGATGAAGTGCTTGCCAGAGAGGGTGAATTGCACCTTGCGGGTCCACAAAGTGGTGCTGACCTGGTGGCCCAAGCCCTTCCAGACGGCAAGATTCCGGTGGATTTCAATCGTCTCGGAGTCGCGAAGCTCAACATGTGGTTAGGGGAAAGAACCAAGCCCGCCGTGAGGTTGCTGGGCACTGAGGCATCATTTTATCCGAGAAATGTTGCGGGGCGTCCGGAGCTTCGCCTCAATCGTGGTGAACTCAAGATCGCCAATTGGCCGGCATTTCGCCTAGATCGCGCGCGGATGGAGTTTCGCGGCCAGATCACCGACGTGATCGGCATCCGCTTGTTTGGTGAGACCGATGAATTGGGTTATTTCGAGCTTTCCGGTATGGTAAATCCCTACATGCCGGAGGAACCATCCACGCTCAACGCACGGCTTGAAGGATTTCCGATTGCCACGGTGGTGGGTGCCGATCTCGGTCGGATTTTTTCGGGTCGGATCGATTCCAGGGAAATTGCTGATTCGAATTACCTGACATTTACCACCGGGGGGGATTCTGCCGCGAAGTTGGTGCTTTCCGTTCGCTCCGGATTGGCGTCACGGATCGAGTTTGCGGGGATTCCGGCGCTGCTCGCGATTTCCCGCGCGCTCGAGGATGATTGGTTTGAGCTTCCGGTTTTTGAGAACGAAGCCGTGGCTGTGATCCGCCGCGACATCAGCAGTGTGAGCATCACCGAAATCGCCTTTGAGAGCAAAGGCCGGATGGCCGTGCGCGGTGAAATCCACCTTGCCGCCGATCAGAAATTGCGGGGTGAATTGAGCATCGGCCTTGCTGATGCGATGATTTCGACGGCTCCATCCGCAGCTCTTGCAGGCGTGTTCAAGAAAAGCTCCGAAGGGTTTCGATGGGTTGATTTGGTCATCAGCGGAACCGGTGCTCAGCCCTTGGACAACTTCAAAGAACTCTACGAGGCCGCCCTTGCCGAAGCTCAGCCCGCCCCGCCGAAGGACGGTGGCGACGACTTCGAAGACCTCACCCGTCCACGCTGAAACAGGCTGCGTCGCCGCGCAAATTCATGCGGGTATTTTTTCAAGATCGGCGTGGTAATTCCCCGAGGTTTGGTTCATGGTGATACCGGATGAAGCGGGAAGTTCCATTCATCCTTCACCTGTAAACCTGAACCTAAAACATCATGCAAACTGCCAACGTCAACCTGCCGGTCACCGTCACGGTGCGGCACGAACAAGTGACCGATGCCCTGCGCCAACACGCCATCAAGAAGATTGAAGGTCTTCATTTGGACTACCCGCGCATCATCGAAGCCAAGGTCATCCTCGACGTTCAGAAAAACCGGCACATCGCCGAGATCATTCTTTTCTGCGCCAACCACATCACGATTGAAGCGCACACCGAGGGAAAAGACATGTATGCCGCACTGGATGAAACAAGCGAGAAAATCGCCCGTCGGATGCGCAAACACAAGACGCGCCTCCTGAAGAAGAACCGCCCGCATCGGAATGAATCCATCCGGACCTTCGAGGAGCGCTACTTCAATGACACAGCACTCGATCATCCCGAGGAATCCGAGCACGATCCGGAACCTTACATCATCCACCCGGACAACTACTCCGTTCGGACGATGTATAAGGAAGATGCCATCATGCAGTTGGAGCTCTCGGATCGGCCCTTCGTGCTCTACAAGAGCGCCCGCCGCGGCTGCCTGACCATTGTCTACCGCCGCAAGGATGGCGAGTATGCCTCCTTCGATATCAAGGAGTGACAGGGCTCGATCCTTGAAAATCACCGGGCCGGGCGTCTTGACGTCCGGCCCATTTTGTTCAATCATTTTTACGTAACCATCCGAACCCTCGAAGGTTTTTGCTCAGGAACGCACCGTTTCACCCAAGCCGTCAACTGAGCATACCGGCTATTTGTAGATTCTCTCGAACTCTTGTCTGCCTCATGAAACCGATGAATGCGCTGGCCCGCCTGATTGGCCTCTCCCCTCTGATCTGTTTTCAGCTCCATGCGGGCACCACTTGGGATGGTGGCGGAACCACCGACAACTGGAGTGATGGTACCAACTGGTCCCCGGATGGTTCCCCGCCTGTGGGTTCCGGAATTGATCTCAATTTTGCGGGAAGCACCCGTCTCACATCGAATAACAACTACACCGCGTGGGATGACTTCCGTAGCTTTCTGTTCGACTCGGGTGCCGGGGCATTCACGCTGACGGGAAATGCGGTCGATCTGTTTGGAAAAATCGAGAACAACAGCACGGCCACGCAGACCATTTCGCTCGCCGAGCTCTCGCTCAACACATCGGCTGTCGAATTCAACCCGGTTTCCGGCAATCTCGTCATCACCAGTGCCAATCTCTACAACAATGGAAACACTCTCAATGTTTGGGGAAACAACGGGCACACGCTCACCCTCACGGGCGTCAAGTCCGGCAGCGGCGGGCTGACCAT
Source organism: Verrucomicrobiaceae bacterium (assembly GCA_005787565.1). Classification (GTDB taxonomy): domain Bacteria; phylum Verrucomicrobiota; class Verrucomicrobiia; order Verrucomicrobiales; family Akkermansiaceae; genus Luteolibacter. The sequence continues at coordinate 7,881 of SYAP01000316.1, forward strand.
CAACCAGAACAGCCAGGTCGTTCTAACCGGTGAGAACACCTTCTCAGGCGTCACCACCATTTCCGCTGGATCACTGCGTATTGGAAACGGTGGAACCAGTGGTAACCTCGGAACCGGCACCGTCGTTAACAATGCTTCCCTCGTCCTGAACCGTTCCAACGATTTCACCCTTGCGAACGCGATTTCCGGAACCGGAACACTCACCCAGTCCGGTGGCGGCATCACGACTCTATCTGGATCAAACACCTTCTCGGGCAAGACATCGATCACCGGCGGCACGCTCTCCATTGACTCCGACACTCGTCTTGGCAACGCCCCCGGCTCCGCTGTCGCGGACCAGATCACCATTGCCGGTGGCGGCCTTCGGATCACGGGAGGTTCCACAGTCAGCTTGTCCGCCAACCGTGGCATTACGATCGGTGCGGGTGGCGCAACCCTCGACAACTCGGGAATGGGCTCGGGTCTCAACGCCAATTTCAATCAGATCATTTCCGGTAGCGGCCCGCTGGCGCTTCGTGCAAATGGAAACACCTCGTTCACTGGTGGAGGCGTTGGAGGAAACCTGACGCTAGGCAGCAGCGCCAACACCTTCACAGGGAATGTCACCATCCATTCCGGCGTTGTGAATTTCATCGATAACGGTTCTTTCGGCAACACCGCCAATGACATCATCCTCGCCGGGGGAGGTCTCGTTGCCACAAGCAACCGCACCCTGCCCTCGTCCCGCGACATTGTGCTCAGCGGTGGCGGAGACCGGATTTTCAGGGCTTACGGCGGTGTCACTTTCACCGTTCAAGGTGCGATCACCGGCGCAGGAAACGTGGTGCACACCGATGGCGGAACCCTGGTTCTGGCGGGCTCTAACAGCTGGACGGGCAACCTCGTTTCAGCCGCCGGTTCGGGCCGGATTGTAGCGCTCGCCGCTCCGCAGTCCTACACGGGTTATACCCATGTCCGCGAATCTTCCACGCTTCGCCTTGATGCGGACAACGTCCTTCCGGATGCCGCATACAACGTCTTCTGGGGCGGAACGGTTTTCAACATCAACGGCCGCACCGACACGACCGGTGCCGTGACCACGGGATCCGCTGGCGACACCAACGTGGTGATGAATCTCGGCTCCGGGGGAAATCTAACCGTCACCAACAACAACCTCGTCTCCGGAACCTTCGGCGGCTACAGCAATGCGACTTGGAGTGGCCGCATCATCGGCTCCGGCACGTTGACCTATGCCCACGCCACTGCCACCGGCGGTGGTGTGCATTGGGACATCATGAACGGAACCAACGATTTCACAGGAAACTGGGTCATCCGAAATGGCCGCCTGCGCTTCGCTTCGGATGCCGCGATGGGAAATCTTGGAAATGATGTCGTGTTCGATGGCGTGGTGGAGACTTCACTTGCCAACGGAAGCGGCAGGGCCAGCCTGCAAGTCGCCAACGGCACCTCCCTCAACCACGGCGCAGACCGGAATTTCACTCTCAACGCCGGAAAAGAGGGAACCTTCTATGTTTGGGGTGGCACCACCCAGACCATCAACGGTCAGATCACCGGTGGTGGCAACCTCCGCAAAGAGGATGGAGGCGTCCTGCTCCTCAACAACACAACGAACAACTACTCCGGCCTTACGAGGATCGCACTCGGTACCGTCCGGCTTGGTGTTTCCGGTGCACTGCCAAGCGCCTCCAGCGTGGAAATCGCAGGTGGAAATCTTGACCTCAACTCCCTCAATGCAAGCGCCGCATCGCTTTTCGGTGCCGGCGGTGCGGTCAATGGCGGTGGCGTTCTCACCGTATCGACCTCAGGCACTGCGACCTACAACGGCATCATCCAGAACGATACCACCCTCCACATGGCAGGCACCGGGACCCAGACCCTCGCCGGAACTGCTGATAACAACAGCGGCCGTGCGTCCGTTTCGTCCGGCACTCTCGTGTTGGCCAAGGCATCGTCAGCCACCGTTCACGCCATCGGACGGTCCTACGCGGTTGGTCTGACCATCTCCGGTGGCACCGCCCGCCTCGGCGGTAGCGGAAATGATCAGATTTATACACAGACCGATGTCTCTCAATCGGCTGGAATCTTCGACTTCAACGGCACCAGCGAAGGAATTCGCGGTCTCATCGGCACCGGCGGCGTCGTAACCAACAATGCCGCCGCAACCGTCAGTAATCTGACCTTCGGCGAATCCACCGTCGGCACCGATTCCTTCACCTATGGCGGTGTGATCCAGGACGGCACCGGAACCATGGCGATCACGAAAACCGGACTTGGAACCCAAGTTCTAACAGGTGATAGCACTTACACCGGCGACACTGTTGTGACGGAAGGACGGCTCATCATCAACGGTTCACTCGCCAGCGATGTGATCATCGGAAATGGCGCCACCGCCGCAGCAATCGGCGGTGATGGTGTGATCCACGGTGATGTCACTCTCGGAGCAAACGGAACCATTCTCGCCGGGACCACCGGGAGTCGCTCGCTCGTCATCAACGGAAACATCACCACGGTCGCAGGATCGACCCTCTCTTTTACCATCGACAGCGAGTCCGCCTTTGACCAACTCGGTCTCAGCAACAGCCTGGATCTCTCGGACACCAACCTCGCCGTCACGCTCAATGATACCTCTTTCGTCGAGCTTGGAGCAGGGCAGGGGAGTTCCTTCCTGACCTCCGGTGCCACCTTCTACAAGATAATCGACGGCCCTACATCCGGCATGTTCAGCAATGTCACTGAAACCTTGTCCGCAGGCGAGCTCTCCTATCTCGGACTGACCGGCACACAATACGCCACCTTCATCAACGGACAGAAATTCTGGGTCGCCACCGGTTCCACCTATCTCGTGGCCATCCCCGAACCAACCGTGCCATTGCTCGCGGTCCTGGGTTCCTTCACCCTCGTATTTCGCCGCCGCAGGATCTAACGATTTTGGATGGTTAGGGATCGATATCCCTCACGCATCGGAAGCCGGTGTGCGCCGAGGGTGATCCCTCTTCCTGCGAGTGTCTTGCCGCCGGCCGGTAGCGCATGCAGTAGGAAATGTGGCAGAGAAACGAGCCGCCCTTCGTCACATGGTGCGCCGGGCCGTCCGCTTGTCCGGTGTGCCGGTTCACTGATCGCTTCGGTCCCTGCGGATTGCTGGTCTCGCAGCATCCTGGATACTCCGGATCGTAGAAGTCCTGGCAAAGCTCCCACGCGTTGCCCGCCATGTCATATAGCCCGAATCCGTTCGGTGCATACGATCTAACAGGTGCGCTGCCCTTGAATCCATCCGCACCTGAATCCCCTGCCGGGAACTCTCCCTGAAACGTGTTTGCCATCCATTTGCCACCTGGTTGCAACTCATCACCCCAAGTATACATCTTCGCGTGGAGTCCGCCACGAGCCGCATATTCCCACTCTGCTTCGGTCGGTAACCGCTTGCCGGCCCATTTCGCATACGCCAGCGCATCCTCGTGGTCGATGCATACCACCGGATGGTCGCCCTTTCCTTTGATCGATGATCCTTCGCCGCCCGGTTGCCGCCAGTTTGCCGAAGGATCCCAGCGCCACCATTTCAAATACGCACCCTCGTCGTTCGGGTCTCCCTCGAAAGTCTTTGGCGCCGAGAAAAAGATCGCCCCCTGGCGAAATTTTCCCTGCGGCAGGCTCGCCCGTGCCTCTAACGGAAAATCCTCCGGCTTCGCTTCCCGCTCAGCGAAGGTCACATACCCGGTCTCCTCCACGAACGCCGCGAACTGATCGTTCGTGACCTCCGTTTCATCGATCCAAAAACCCTTCACCGATACCTGCCGCAGCGGTGCCTCCTCCGGAAACTCCTTCGGCCCGTACGGCGTCGTGAAATACCCATCCGAGCCCATCTGATAGCTGCCACCCGGCAATTTCACCATCCCGTCCTTGCGTTCATACACCACCGCGGGTGCATCTTCCTCGGAGGATTTCTCCCCGCAGGAAACCAACAACATCCAAGGCAAGAGACAGATCGACAGGGTTTTCATTCGGCTTGGCGGATTCACAATAGCGCGGCAGGGTGCTCCGGTCATGACGAAATTCCGTCCCTGCATCGATCTCCACCAAGGCGTGGTGAAGCAAATCGTCGGCGGCACCTTGCGCGATGAGGGCGAAGGCCCCAAGGAGAATTTCATCTCGGACCGCCCCGCTGGATGGTTTGCCGAACGCTTTCGCGACGACTCCCTCACCGGTGGCCACGTCATTCAGCTCGGCCCTGGAAACACCGCAGCCGCCCGCGAAGCCCTCGCCACTTGGCCCGGCGGTCTCCAAATCGGTGGTGGCATCAACCCCTCCAACGCCGCGGAATGGATCGACGCCGGTGCCAGCCATATCATCGTCACTTCCACGCTTTTCGATCCCACTGGCCGATTTCTCCCGGAAATCCTCGACGCCCTCGTCGCCGCCGTCGGCCGCCAGCGCATCGTCATCGACCTCTCCTGCCGCCGTACCAGCACCGGTTGGACCGTTGCGATGAACCGTTGGCAAACCCTAACGGAAATCGAAGTCACCCACGCTACTCTCGACCGCCTCGCTCCGCACTGCGATGAATTCCTCATCCATGCCGCCGATGTCGAAGGCCTTTGCCGTGGCATCGACGCCGACCTCGTCGCCCACCTCGGCTCATGGGGGAAATCCCCGATCACCTATGCAGGCGGCGCCGCCACCATGGAAGACGTCCTCCTGGTCGAGTCCGCCAGCAACGGTCGCGTCGATGTCACCGTTGGCAGCGCGCTGGACCTTTTCGGAGGCACCGGCGTGTGCTATGACGAGCTTGTCGCGTGGAACCATCGCACTCCATAATTCAACCGATTTTCCCATCGTCACCCGGCCCACTCCTCTGCCACTCTGCCCACCGCCATGACCAAACTCGGAAAAGTCATCTTCACCCTCGTCGTCCTGCTGCTCGCCGGATTCGCCGTCATCCGCATGAGCGGCAAAAAGGATACTCCACCCACTCCAAAATCCGCCGAGACCACACCTTCCAACACAACTTCCGCCGCCCTCGGCGACTTCGATTTCATCGCGCCGGGCAAGGCGGAAAAACTGCCTTCCCCGCGACCTTACACACCGCAGGACAACACCATCGTCATCAATCTTTCCGAGTATGCCGGATACGCCGGACTCATCGTCGCCAACGGTGGCCTTGAACCTAACGAAGATTCATGGTTCACCCGCAACCACGGATTCAAGCTTAAGATCACCCTCAGCGATGAGGACTCCTGGGCTGATCTCCAGGATGGCAAATTCGCCGCCACCGCCACCACTGTCGATGTCCTCTCCAACTACGGTCGTCAGTGGCAGTGCGTCGTCCCCGCGCAGATCGCATGGTCCCGTGGTGCCGATGGCATCATCGTCCGCAAGGACATCAAACGTGTGAACGACCTGATGGGAAAAACCATCGCCACCGCCCCGTTCAGCGAAGCCGAGTTCTTCATCCGCTACCTCGCCCAAGAAGCCGGTTTGCCGGTTAAACGCCTTGATGGACCCGAGGAAACCCGCGACCCGCAAGCCGTCAATCTGGTCTTCCTCGAAGACGCGTTCGAAGCCGGCGATGCCTTTCTCGCCGATCTAACAAGCGGCGGAAAGCAGCTCGACGGCTGCGTCACCTGGGCACCCAAAACCACCGAAGTCGTCAACGCCTCCAAAGGTGCCGCGCGGCAGCTCGTGGACAACCGCAACCTCCTTGTGATCGCCGACATCCTCGTCTTCAACAAGGCCTTCGCCGAGTCCAGCCCAGCCATCGTCCAATGGATTGTCGAGGGCATGCTTCTTCACAACGACCTCATCCGCTCCAATTCCGAGCCGCACCTCCAAACCATCACCAACGCCTTCAAGGCCTACGATTGGACCATTGAGGACACACGCGAGGAGCTCTCCAAAGTCCACCTCTCCAACCTTCCGGAGAACCTCTCGTTCTTCCGCGGGGCCATCGATGAGGCCGGATCCTTCGCCTCCGTTTTCCAAACCGCAAACCTCTCATACGGCGCAGAGCTCCAGCCCTCTCCAGTCTCCGCCTCATTCTTCGCGGACATCAAACCCCTCGAAGCCATCGCCGCCGCCGGGAACCTCAACTCACAGGTCGCCTCGATCAAGCCGATCAAATCCACCGACCAGGCCCCCATCGAGCAGGATCCGCTCCTCACCCGCGACATCCGTTTCTATTTCCTTCCTAACAGCGCGGACCTCGACATGGCGAAGCCCGAGAACCACGAGTTCCTCGCCAACGTGAATCACCTGTTAGGAGTCTCCCCCGGCTCAATGATCCTTCTCCGCGGCCACGTGGACGACATGCAGAAGGAAAGTTTCCGCAAAAGCGGAGGCGAATCCCTCCTCCGCAGCATGGCGCTCAAAGCCCTCGAACTTTCCAACCAGCGCGCCGAGGAAGTGAAGCGCCGGTTGATCGAAAAATATCCCACCATCACCGCGGACCGCCTCGAAGTCATCGGCCGCGGTTGGGAGGAACCCGCCGGGAAGAACCCCGACCTCAACCGCCGCGTCGAAGTCCAATGGTTCACCGTCGAGTAAAGACGCATCACCCATGTCCGGCATCGAGAAACTCAAAGCCTTCGCCAAAAGCCCGCACCATGCGTGGCTCGCATTGCTCACGCTTGGTGCCGGTGTGGCGTCGCTGAGCCTGATCGGAGGCATCGTCGGTGCCGCCGCCTACGCCCTCGGCTGGATCTATCTGCCGGATTCGCCCTGGTTTCGCCGCACTCTCGATGCCCGGAAGGCAGATGATGCCTCTGCCAAGCTCCGCGATTTCCTCTTCCGCCGCCGCCAGATTTACGATGCCCTCGGCAAGAATGCACAGAAGCGCTACTCCGATCTAACACGCGAGATCGAATCGCTTCAGGAGGAATTCAATCGCGACCACCGGCTCGACAAATCCCTCGTCCAACAGCGCAACGAGCGCCTCTCCAACCTCGCATGGACCTACCTCCGGCTCCTTCACACCGGCGAATTCCTCGAGCGCTTTGTTGAAACGGAGAACCCCGCCGATCTCGAAAAGCAGATCGCCACCCTGGAATCCGAACTCGCAAAGCTACCGCCCGGAGCCGGTCTGGCGGAATCCATCCAGTCACGCCTCGGCCCGCTCAAGTCCCGGTTGGAAAAGCGCCACGATGCGGAGCAGCGCCTTGCCCTCACCCGGTCCGAGCAGCAACGCATCGCCGAACTCGTCCAACTTTTCCGCGCCGATCACCTCGCCAGCCGCGATGCCGGGGCCCTTTCCCATGAAATCGATGGCGCGGCCGCCCAGCTCGACCGAACCCGCGATTGGCTGCGTGATCTTGATTTCGATACCACCCCTTCCGACATCCCCGAGGCTCTAACAGCCGCTGCTCCACTCAAGATCCAATAACCGTACATTCGTCATGATTCGCCTTCTTCTCCTACTTCCCATGCTCCTCGTCATCGGTTGCGGTGTTTCCGGAAACAACCCTTCCGACCTCGGATTCCTGCCCTCAAGACCGCAAAAAGGTACCGTTTTCCGCAGTTACAACGCCATCGGTCCCGCCCAATGGAGCAACAACTGGACATCCAACTTCGACTTCACCGGCGTCTCGTGGAACGACAAACGCACCGTCACCGCCGTCTCCCGCACCCGTGTGGTCATGGCAGGACATTTCATCCGGCCCGCCGATGTTTCCGTTGTTTTTCATGACCGCTCGGGAAATGTGCACCTCCGTGTTCTCCGAAACATCAGGGGACTTTCCAATCTCGGTGATATCGCCATCGCCGATCTCGACCAGCCGCTTCCGCCCGGTGTGGCCCATTACCCGATGGTCAATGCATCCGCAGCCACCTACAAACGCGCTGTCATTGTTACCGATCAGACCATGACCGCCTCCATCCATCGTGTTGGCAAAGTTTCCGGTCGCCGGGTCGTTCTCGGAAATGATCCGGAAATCCCGAAGACCTATTGGCGAAACCTCATCTCCGGAGACAGTGGAAATCCCGCATTCCTCATTCAGAACGGCCGCCTCCAACTCCTGACCACCTTCACCACCGGCGGCTCCGGCACCGGTCCATTCTATGGAGATCCCGAGATCCAGGCTGCCGTCCTTGCTCCCTGAGAATTGACCTAACAAAAATCCGATCGTCGATGAGCCACTCCTTCACCCATCACAAGCCGCTCTGCTTCGTCCTCATGCCCTTCGGGCGGAAGCAGGATGCCACCGGCAAGATCATCGACTTCGATGCGGTCTATCAGGAAATCATCGCCCCCGCCGTCACCCAGGCAGGTCTCGAGCCGATTCGCGCCGATGAAGAGCAGGTCGGAGGCACCATTCACAAGCCGATGTATGAGCGCCTGATGCTCTGCGAATTCGCGGTCGCCGATGTCACCGGCGCGAATCCGAACGTCTATTACGAACTGGGCATCCGCCACGCCATCCGCCCGCGCAGCACCGTGATCCTTTTTGCCGAAGGCACCAATCTCCCGTTCGACATCGCCCTTCTCCGTGGTAGCCCTTACCGGCTCGATCCATCCGGCAGGCCTGCCAATGCCGAGCAATGCATTCCCGGAATCGTCAAACGCCTGCTCGCCGCCAACGACGACCCGCACGATGACAGCCCGCTCTTCGCTCTCATCGAAGACATGCCGAGGGTTGAAGTGGACCACTCCAAGACCGACCTTTTCCGAGATCGCATCCACCATTCACTCGAGATCAAGTCCCGCCTCGCCGATGCGCGCCGATCCGGCATCGATTCCGTTAGAGAGATCGCCGCCGCCATGCCAACCATGCGCAATGTGGAGGCTGGCATTGTTGTCGACCTCTTTCTTTCCTACCGCGCGGTCAAGGCATGGCAGGAAATGGTCGATCACTACGGTTTGATGTCGCGCGAGCTGCAACAGACCCGAATGGTGCAGGAGCAGCTTGCCTTCGCGCTCAACCGGCTGGGTCGATCCGAGGAAGCGGAGGCCATTCTGAAGCAGACCATCGGGAAATTCGGGCCAAGCAGCGAGACCAACGGTCTGTTAGGGCGGGTTTACAAGGACCGTTGGGACCAGGCTGTGAAGGCCGGACGCCGTCTCGAAGCGCGTGGCTTGCTAAAGCGTGCCATCGAGGCTTACCGCTCCGGATTTGAAACCGACTGGCGCGATCCCTACCCCGGCATCAACGCCCTCACCCTGATGGAGATGGAAGACAAGCCGGACCCGGCCAAGGCGGAGCTCATGCCCGTGGTGCGATATGCCGCGGCAATGCGTGCCAAATCCAACGGTGACTACTGGGATCACGCCACCCTGATGGAGCTCGCCGTGCTGGCCGACGATCGACCTGCCGCCGAGGACGCCTGTGGCACCGCCCTCGCACTGGTCCGGGAAGCCTTCGAGCCCGAAACCACCGCCCGCAACCTCAGCTTGATCCGTGGTGTCCGCACGTCCCGCGGCGAAGACGCAGATTGGATCCGCGAACTCGAGGAGTGCCTCGAAGCCGCCCACCAGGACCTGCTTCCACCTACCGCATGAGCGGGTGGAGTTGTTAGGTGGCTTTTCGTATTGGATAGGGGCATCGGTTCCAGAGATGCGGATCGAGAAAGGAATGGGGTGGGCATTTTGAGACCGAGCGTGTGGTGGAAAGCTCCTGGATCTGGTTTTTTCCGGGGATTTTGCCAGCTTTCCTGTGAGAACTGAGTGTGGAGTTAGCGAGGGGCTGCCGAAGCGGTGAATGGATCTGAAGCGCCGGCGGAAATGGCGGTGGATGGGGCGACAGGGTTCATCCCGAAATCCGAAGTTGCAGGGGTAGCTCTTAAGAATTCGACCACCGATTACTCAGATTTCTCAGATTGAGGCATTCATCAAACAGGTTTTGAAAAGGTCTTACATAACCTCTTCATCATCTGTGTCCATCTGCGAGATTTGTGGTTCTATTTCTGTTTTCGGGTTCATAGGGGCCCGGACGCTGATTTGTTCTTGGTGGCTTGAATGGGTGTTATGGGGTTGGGGAAGATAGGTTTGTTAGGGTTTGGGAAAGGTCTTTGCGGAGTTGTTGGGTGGCGGACCATTCGGGGTTGGAGAGGGAGGGGGCTTGGGGGTTGAGGGCGAAGAGGGTGTCGCGGGCGATCCATTTGCGCTCGAGGGCGTGATGGAGGGGGAGGGTGGCGACGAAGGCGGTGGCGGTGAGAAGGAAGCCGGGAATGAGGGCGCGGGTGAGGGTGGCGCGGCGGAGGTTGTGGGAGCGGTGGCCGATGAATTGGAGGAGGAGGCCGGTGAGGAGCCAAAGGGCCGGGATTCCTAACAGGGCATAGCCGGCGAAGAGTGTGGGCATCCCGAATCTCGGCAGGAGGAGCATGAGGCTGCCGAAATGGATCATGGCCAGGGCGGCGCTGAGGGAGGCGGCCCACGGTATCCATGGGTGTTTGCGGGCGAGGCCGAGGGCGGTGCCGCGAAGGGATAACCGCCAATTGGCGAGGGTGATGGATAGGGTGATGGTGAGGATGAGCAGGGACGCGTATTGGAGGAATGGCTGTTGGAGGCCTGTGGGTTTCATGGACCACTCGCGCGAGCTGAATGGGGTGAGGTGGAGGATGATGAGGTAGAAGGCGAGCGGGAAGAGGGTTCCGCCAATGAGGATCCAGGACCAGTCGGATGGGCGGAGTAGGTCGGTCATGCGCTGGGACAGAGTACGGACCAAGGGATTTTGCTTGAGGAGAAGCAATGCGGCGGCACCGGCGAGGAGGCCGAAGAGGAGCCAGGTGGCGATGGCGGCGATGCGATGGTAATAGGAGTGCTCGGCGTAGCGGGTCGGGGCGAGTTGGGATTCGGTGATGGTGACTTGTGTGTTAGAGTTAGAGAGGAGTGCGGGGATGGCAAGTGTTGCGAGCAGGGAGCCTTTGAGTCTGGTGAGATCGTTCTTGGCATTGCGGTCCCGGGCTTTTCTTCGGGTCTTCTGATTATTGGTCCATGTGATGATGCGGTCGAAGCGTTCCGCCTCGGCTGGGAGGCCAAGGGCTGCTGCAGTGTGTTTAAAGGTGAGAGCGGATCCGGCCAAGAATGCTCTGGCTGCCAGTAGATCGACAAAGCTGCTGCCGTTTTCGATTAGTTTGCGGGTGATGGATTCCCAGTCGGCGATGATTTGTTGGAAGCCTTTGGTGTCTTGATTGGCGGCGCAGTTTTGTGCTCCTGCGTTGAGGGCATCGGCGACGTGGCGGAACTGGATGCTGGCGACGGGTTGGGAGGCGAGGTAGGCAATGCCCGGGAATTGGCTGGGGTGGTCGTGGGCCTTCGGGATCATCGGGATGCGTTCCGCCATGAGGGTGAGTTCATGACCGGTGAAGTGTGGGGCGGTGGCGGCTTGGTGGATGAGTGCGAGGGCTTCGGAGAGATTGGCTGGATCGTTGATTTTCCAGACGGTGGGTTTGGGGGCTGAAATGGAGGAACGACCTGCTGAAGTGTCCTTGGTGATGGCTTTCTCCGCGATGAGTCCGGCGGCGAGGGCGTGATACCATCCGTTGCCGGGATCGATTTCCTCGGCTTTGGCGAGCAGTTCGGGTGGTATGGGGCGTTTGGCTTGCTGATAGGCCCGGAAGTATTCTGCGAAGTAGGCGGGGTTGGTGGGATTGAGATCCCAGAGGGGTTTCCAGGTATGGATGGGATTGGTAGACTGGTTATCGCCTAACAGAATGATCTTTTCGCGCGGGGTGAGTTTCCATTCCAGGAAGGGTTGAGTGGAGATTGGGCCGATTGAATTGAAGATGGTGTAACCTGCCGAGGCGTTTCGGGATTGTTTGAAGATCTGGATGGCCTGGGTGATGGCGGATAGGGAAGCGAGGGCGATCAGGAGATAGAGCCAGAGGAAATGGCCGGATTTTGGTTTGGATTTGCGGGTGTCCGATGCGCGGAAGGCTTCGATGGTGGAGTGAATGGATGATTCGGATGGGTTGGTTCGGGCGATGGTTTCATTCAGCTCGGCCCGGGCGGCGAGGTGGTGCTCGGCGTTTCCGGCGAGGGGCCGGGTGGCGAGATCGAGGAGGGTTTCGGTGTTGGATGTCATGGGGTTTCAATTCAATCGCCGCCACCGCCACCGCAGCCACCGCCGCCGCAGCCTGAGGAAGAGGAGGAGCAACCGGATGAAGAGCAGCCGGAGGAGTCGTTGTCGTTGTGATTGCTATTGTTAGATCCGCAGGAGCCGATCCAGAAGCCGCCGCAGCCGGAGCTGTTGTCGTTACGACGGCGACTGCGGAGTTTTTTGGATGAACCACCGGTGACGGCTTTGATGAGGCAGACGATGCCGAAGATGAAGAGTGCGGGAATGGCGAGGATGATGAGGAAGGATGGATCCGCCTGGACGAAGGCGGAGGTGCAACCGGCGAGGGCGAGGGTGGCGGCTGAGGCGATGGCGGTGGTGCGGAGGGTTTTGCGGGAGATGATGAGGTGGCTGGAGGCGTCGATGCGGCGGAAGTCGCGGCGGGCGAAGCGTTGTTTGGAGGGTGGCCAGATATCGTCGGGAGGGGCTTGGCCGAAGTGTTTCTGATAGGAGGTGAGTGTTCGCTGATACCAATCGGTGAATTTGTTATCTTCGGAGTTTCCGCCTTTGGTGGGGCCGTGGTGGATGGGTTTGGCGAGGGTGTCGCGGCAGAGGTCTTCCCAGTAGGAGCGGGTGTAGCAGAGGTGGAGGTGCCATGCCTGATCGACGTGATCGGATGGGGTGACGGGGTGGCCGGCGTCGCAGCAGAGGATGAGGAAGCGTTTGTATTCCTCGATGACTCGGAGGGTGAAGTGGTGGGACCAGCCGTTTTCGCGGGCGAGGCGGCGGGAGAAGGGGAATGCGGCGTCGGGCAGGTCGAACTCGAAGTGGGCCAGGCGGTGCATGGAGAGTTTTTGTTAGAAAGGTGTGTTAGATGGGGGTTCTGCGAGTGTGGATTGGGAGGCTCCGGGCAGGATGCCCGGGCTACGGGGTGTTAGACTGGGGCGAATACCAGGGCGGTGCGGTTGGGGGTGTAGAGTTTCATGATGCCTTCGGGGTTGGTGGGGTAGGTGAAGGAGTGGTCGATGCGGTTGTGGCCGCCGAAGGTGGGGGAGTCCGAGTCGAGGATGAGTTTGCGGGTTTCGGGGGTGGGGACGGGGAGGGGGAAGCCGAAGACGGATTCGGTGACGGAGAAGTTGAGGACGAAGATGAGGCCGGCGCGTTCGGCGCAGAGGATTTTGCGGTCGTGGTCGACCCAGAGTTGTTTTGCGGGAGGAGCGGAGAGGAGTTTGTGCTGGCGGGCGAGGTCCATGAGGGCGCGGTCGAAGGCGGCGAGGTGTTGGTATTTGAGTTCCGGGTGATCGACGAGGGACCATTGGCGGCGGCAGTAGTGGTAGGACCAGCCGTTTCCTTCGCGTGGGAAGTCGAGCCATTCGGGGTGGCCGAATTCGTTGCCCATGAAGTTGAGCCAGCCTTCGCCGCCGAAGGCGAGGGTGGCGATGCGGATGAGTTTGTGGAGGGCGATGCCGCGTTCGATGACGGGGTGCGGGTCGTCCTTTTTCATGTGCCAGTACATGTCCTGGTCCATGAGGTGGAAGGCGAGGGTTTTGTCGCCGACGAGTGCCTGGTCGTGGCTTTCGGCGTAGGCGATGGTGTTTTCTCCGAGGCGGCGGTTGGTGAGGACGCCCCAGAGTTCGTCGATGTTCCAGTCTTCGTCGCGGGTGTGTTTGAGGAGTTTGATCCAGTAGTCGGGGATTCCCATGGCGAGGCGGTATCCGAAGCCGAGTCCGCCTTCTGCGGTGGGGCGGCAGAGGCCGGGCATGCCGGACATGTCTTCGGCGATGGCGAGGGCGCCGGGTTTGAATTCGTGGATGAGTTCGCTGGCGAGTTGTAGGTAGAGGATGGCGTCTTCGTCGGCATCGGGGCCGAAGTAGTCGTCGTAGTGGCCGAAGGATTTGAGGCCGCGGGAGTGATAGAGCATGGAGGTGACGCCATCGAAGCGGAAGCCGTCGAAGCGGAATTCCTCGAGCCAGTAGCGGATGTTGGAGAGGAGGAATTGGCGGACTTCGGGGCGGCCGTAGTCGAAGCATTTGGAGTCCCATGCGGGGTGGTTGCCGCGGTCGCCGGGGTGGAAGTAGAGATTTCCCGAGCCGTCGAAGTCGTTGAGGCCTTCGGCGATGTTTTTGACGGCGTGGGAGTGGACGACGTCTAGCAGGACGGCGATGTTGAGGCTGTGGGCGGTATCGATGAGGTATTTCAAATCCTCCGGGGTGCCGAAGCGGGAGCAGGGTGCGAAGAAGGAGGAGACGTGGTAGCCGAAGGAGCCGTAGTAGGGGTGTTCCTGGACGGCCATGAGTTGGACGACGTTGTAGCCGGCGGTGGCGATGCGTGGGAGGACGGTTTCCGCGAATTCGCGGTAGGTGTGGACGCGGGCTTCCTCGCCGCCCATGCCGACGTGGGATTCGTAAATGCGTGGGGAGTCGATGATGGAGGGGTCGAAGGGGTGCTGCCAGTGGTATTCCGCGGGTGGGTTCCAGATTTGGCCGGCGTAGTCGTAGGTGACGGGGTCCTGGACGGCGCGTTGGATGGTGGCGGGGATGCGGTCGCGGCGTGAGTCGTCCGCGCCGATGATGTGGAGTTTGACGAGTTGGCCGTGTTGGAGGGCATCGCCGGGGAGGCGGAGTTGCCAGACGCCGTGGGCGGCGGGGGCGAGGGGGTGGGATTCGCGGTTCCAGCCGTTGAAGTCGCCGATGAGGGAGATGGCGCGGGCGTGGGGGGCCCATTCGCGGATGATCCACTGGTTGGCGGAGGGTTGGAAGTGGATGCCGGTTCGTTTGTGGCCGGTGGCGTGGGCGGCGAGGGTGCCGGCTTCGTGGCGGATGGCGGCGAGGGTTTCCTCGAAGCGGCGCATGCGGCGGAGGATGGTTTCCTGGTAGGGTGCGAGCCAGGGGTCGTTGCGGACGAGTGTGGGGATTTCCGTCATCGGAGGCAGGATGGCGGGGTGCGGGGATTTCGGGAAGGAGAAACTGGGTGGGGTGGGGGCAAGTGAGTTTCAAGAAAAAGTGTGGGAAGTTGTCGATGGGTGGTTGGTATGTTGGGGGTGGGTGGAAATTTTACTTGCGGGTGGGGGAGAGGTGGTTTTTGTTGCGGTTAATGAGACTGAATCTCAACAAAGGTGTGACGGGTCGTTTGGCTTTGTTTGGTGCGTTTGCAATTTTTTCCGGGGAGTGGGGGATTTGTGCGGAGGTGGTGAATGTTTATTCGCACCGGCATTATGAGGTGGATCAGAAGGTGAATGCGTTGTTTACGGAGAAGACTGGGATTGAGGTGAAGGTGGTGAATGCGGATGCGGATCAGTTGATCGAGCGGTTGAAGGCGGAGGGGGCGAACAGCCCGGCGGATGTTTTGGTGACGGTGGATGCGGGGCGGATGCAGCGGGCGAAGGGTGAGGGGTTGTTGCAGGCGGTGGATTCTGCGGTTTTGAAGGAGTCGACGCCAGAGGGGTTGGGGGATGAGGAGGGTTTCTGGTTTCCATACACGTTGCGGGCGCGGGTGATTCTTGTGGCGAAGGATCGGGTGAAGGAGGGGGAGATTGCGAATTATGAGGATCTGGCGGATGTGAAGTGGCGGGGGCGGTTGTTGATCCGTTCTTCGTCGAGCAGTTACAATCAGTCGTTGTTAGCATCGGTGATTGCGGCGAATGGCGAGGAGGCGGCGGAGAAGTGGGCGAAGGGTGTGGTGGGAAATTTTGCGAGGCCGCCGCAGGGGGGGGATCGGGATCAGATCAAGGCGGTGGCTGCGGGGTTGGCGGATGTTTGTGTTTCGAACACGTATTATCTTGGTCTTTTGTTAGGTTCGCCGGATCCGGCGGAGCGGAAGGCTGGGGAGAGTGTGCGGGTGATTTTTCCGAATGCCGGGGGGCGGGGGACGCATTGCAATGTGAGTGCGGCGGGGGTGACGAAGCATGCGAAGCATGTGGAGGCGGCGAAGGCGTATCTGGAGTTTCTGGTGAGTCCTGAGGTGCAGCGGTTGCTGGCGTTGGGAAGTCACGAGCATCCGATCGGGATGGATTTGACGGTGAATCCGCTGCATGGGAAGTGGGGTGAGTTCAAGGTGGACCGGGAGACGTTCGGGAAGATGGGTGAGAAGCAGGGTGAAGCGGTGCGGATTTTCGATGAGGTGGGATGGAAATGAGTGTGGGAGGTGTGAGGCGGTGGTTGGCGC
>SYAP01000317.1 GCA_005787565.1 Verrucomicrobiaceae bacterium
CAAATCAGCCGTGCAGCAAATCGTCATCACCGGCGGAAATGGCAGCCTCGCCCAAGCCATCTCCACCCTCTTCTCTAACAAAAACTCCGGCGTCGATGCCCCCTCGCGCTCCGACCTCGATGTCACCGACCCCTCCGCCATCCGCACCTTCTTCGAAAACCGCCACGTCGATCTGTTGATCTGCGCCGCAGGCATCACCCGCGATGCCATCCTCGCCAAAACCTCCACCGAAGATTGGGACCACGTCATCGCCGTCAACTTCCACGGCGCACACCTCTGCGCTCAAGCCGCCCTCCCCGCCATGATCGCCCGCCGCAAAGGCCACATCATCTTCATCTCCTCCCAATCCGCCATCCACCCCCCCGCCGGCCAGTCCGCCTACGCCACCGCCAAGGCCGCCCTGTTAGGCCTCACCCGCGACCTCGCCCACACCCATGGCCCGCACGGCATCCGCATCAACGCCATCCTCCCCGGCTTCATGGAAACACCCATGACCCGCTCCGTCTCCCCCCAACGCCGCGACCACATCCTCGCCCAACACGTCATGGCCAACTTCAACACCCCGGAAATCGTCGCCGCCTTCATCCACCACCTCCACCACCAACTCCCCCACACCTCCGGCCAAATCTTCCGCCTCGACAGCCGCCCCAATCAATCCCCGGAATCCCCATAAACCTCAAAACTGCGAATCAACGTGAATCGACACGAATAAGGTTCCGAACATCAACACCTTGACCACTCGCCAGGATTCACCTTCCGGGCGAATGGAGTGCTCTTCATCAGACGCCCAAAATTAGCGTTCATTCGCGGTTTCATGATCCCCTCAAGGATCAAGCGTCTCACGCACCTCCTCCGCGGAAATCCCATCCGCATACGGCCGGCTCGTCACCGCATCCGCCCACGCAATCCCACCCACCGGCACATACCCCAGCCGCCGCAAATCACGCTCCAACCCCGCATGATGCCCGGCCCCATAAAACACCGCCACCCTCCGCCTCCCGCCCTCTTCCCTCAACACCTTCCCCAACTCGGAAATCACCTTCCGGTTCCGATCCTCCAAAATCAACCTCCTCAACCTAGGCGACGCCGCACCCCTCTCCCCCGTCTCCCCACCCATTCCCACCAACGCCAACCGCAACCGCGCCCGGATCGGATGACTCATGCTCACCAATCCCAACACCGAATTCATCAGCCAAGACCTCCCACCCAACACCTGCTGGATCGACTCGATCTCCCGCTTCGCCTCCCTCGCCCCCTCCGCCAAATCTCCGCCCTTCGCGATGTCTCGATCTAACAAACCAATCATCTCCTGGATCGTTAGATCGCACCGCCGGAACCGCTCCTTCGGCAAATACCGGATCCTCTCCGCCTGCGAAACCAACCCCATGCTCCGCGCCAACCGCGCGTAGCCGGACTTCCCCTGCTCCCTCGCCAGATACTCCGCATCCAGCTCCAACGGCTCAACCTTCGTCCCATCCGTCACCCCCTCGAACAAAACCAAATCCGCCAACCCCAACCGCCGCTGCACCACATCATAATACCCGGCCTCACCGATGTGCGCCACCCCCACCAGATCCACATCCGGCGATCCCGCCCTCCGGAACAACCGGCTCCCCGTCTGCATCGCAAACCCATCCACCCCCGTCTGCACCGTCCGCACATATCCCGTCCCACGCCCCTCCGGAATCACCTTCGGAAACGGCCCGCGCACCACCGGCGGCTCCACCGGCCTCACCCCGCACGACACCCCACCCACCACCCCCAAACACAAACCCCACCCCACTAACAACCGCCTCAGCAAAACCAACAACATCGCAAATTTCATCTCCCCATCCCCTATCCCCATTCCCCCAACCAAGCAAGACCCACAAAACCCCAAACCCAACCCAACTCATCTCGCACATTCCTCATTACCCCAAATCTCCAATCTCAAATCCCCGATCTCCCTTCCCAATTCCCTCTTCCTTCGCGTCTCCACGTCTTCGCGGTTCCTCTAACCCACTCTTCCACTTCCCACTCGGCACTTCTCACTCGGCACTCTTCTCCGAATCCCCACCCTTGCCCAACCACCTCATTTCCGCTATCCAAAACCATGCTCCAAAAACTCCTCATCGCACCCCTTGCCCTCCTCACCCTCACCCACTGCGGCACAACCACCCCGGAAGACGACATCACCCGCCAAATCCGCGGCGATGTCTACTACCCCGCCACTCCTCCAGCAAAACATCTGTTAGCCATCTCCGTCCCCATCCTCAAACCCCTCACCGCCACCACCCCCGCCACCTACCGCATCACCCCGGACGGCAGCTACATCGCCCATTACCCGGACCTCCCCGGCGGCGAATACATCACCATCACCGGCACCCCCCGCAACATCACCTCACCACACACCTTCAGCCCTAACGGAAACGTCACCGTCATGGGCAAATCCGTCCCCTTCTACTTCAGCGGAAACGAAGACCCGGAAATCAGCACCTGGACCTTCTCCCTCACCCACCCCGATGGACGCCGCGGCACCTATCAAATCAAATACGGCGGCCCCCGCGGCGGACTCGAATCCCGACTCCCCGCACTCGGTTGGTAAAATACTGAAAAAAATCAGCAATCCCCGCCATTCAGACCCTCTTGGAATTCCACCCAAGAGGGTCCTTTTTTTGCCAACCCAAAACCCCGAATCCACCCCCTCTCCCTCCAAAAAATCGATAGAAATCAAGCCCTCCACGCCATCCTTTTTGGAAATCCTAAGTTTTAAGCTCTGCCCATATATCAGGAATTCATGGATTTCTCGCCTGGTTCATATCCAAGATACCCTTCATTCATTATTCTTGATCAACGAGTTACAAAGAATGAAAAGCTTCAGGGTATGCAGTCCCCCCCCCTGTTCCTTGCCTCGATCGACGCCATGCGCCCGGTCTTCATGATCGTCATGGGCATCTGCCTCATGATCTTCGCCTGGCGGCTCGCCAAAACCTCCAGCCCATGGACCGGCCGCCTCCTCATGACCGGCGCACTCATGCTCGCCATCGGCTACTCCATCGTCCTCCCCCTCTACGAAGCCGGCCGCATCGAACGCTACGCCGCCTCCGCCCACGGCCACGGATACTCCAGCAGCCCCATCGCCATGGCATGGCAAGTCCTCAAAATCTGCCTCATGAACGGCGGCTGGCTCTCCTTCGGCATCGGCGTCGCACTCCACGCCCGCATCCTCAGCACAGCCCCGGCCACCGCCACCGCACCTCGCCCCGCCACCCTTCCCGCAACCCAACCCGCCATCTCCCGTGAATCCGTTGCTTGAAATCGTCATTGAAAAAGGCCTCCTCCTCGATGCCGCTGGCGTCATCGGCCTCGGCCTCGTCGCACTCGCCGCCGTCAAACTCGCAAGCAAGGACCGCTCATGGGGCGGCACCATGATGGCCTCCGGTGCCATCGCGCTCCTCGTCGCACGCCTCTACCTCCTCACCTCCCCACACTTCCTCACCCGGGAAATCGTCGCGGAACTCCCCGCCTTCCTCGTCACCATGATGGGCATCCTCCCCACCGGCCTCCTCACCTTCGGCCTCGCCGGAATCGTCTGGGGACTCTGGGGCCACGAACGCTGGCTCCGAGAAGAGTCCGGCGGCTCCATGCCATTGTCTTGACCCCCCACCCGCCCGCTGCGTTTCTATCCACATGAAACTCCGCGGCCTCCTCGCCCTCCCGCTCCTCCTCTCCGCCCTAACAAATGCGGCGCAACCCGTCGGCGATGCCCTCCGCAAGGAATTCAACCTCGCGCCCTTCTATCAAAAACACCTCCTCGTCGGCCCCTTCCCCATCGTCGCCTCAGCCAAAGTCCACGATGCCGCACTCGCCGAAACCGCACTCGTCGTCCAAGGCATGATCGGTCACCGCCCCGACCTCCTCAAAGCCCTCGCCCAAGACAAAATCCGCCTCACCGTCATGGCCGCCTCCGAGCGCACCACCGACGTCCCCGAACACTCCGACCTCACCCCCGCCGACTACTGGAACCGCCGCGCCCGCGGCCTCGGCCCCACCCGCCACCGCCCCTCCATCTCCTGCGCCGAAGAAAACGTCCTCAACCTCAAAGGCGATCCCTACAACACCGAATCCATCCTCGTCCACGAGTTCGCACACGCCATCCACCTCATCGCACTCGACCGCGTCGACCCCACCTTCGACCAACGCCTCAAAGCCGCTCACACCGCCGCCCTCGCCGCCGGCAAATGGAAAGACACCTACGCCGGCAGCAACCACGCCGAATACTGGGCCGAAGCCGTCCAATCCTGGTTCAACACCAACCGCGAAAACGACGGCATCCACAACCACGTCAACACCCGCGCCGAACTCATCGAATACGACCCAACCCTCGCCGCACTCTGCAAGGAAGTCCTCGGCGACCGCCCATGGCAATACCGCCGCTCCGACGACCCAGCACGCGCCAACGAACCCCACCTCAAAAATCTCGACCGCTCCAAACTCCCCACCTTCAAATGGACCAAAAAGGAAAAACAAGCCCCCAAACAACCCTGAACCATCCCACCCATGTTTGAAGTCAGGGAAAAACCCGAAATGGTCGAACGCGCACTCCTCGTGCGCTTCTATTTTGACGCTCGCGAAGCCGAAGAAGCCGAATCTCTGTTAGAGGAACTCGGCGAACTCGTCAAAACCCTCGGCATCAACGTCGTCGAACTCGTCCTCGCACGCTGCCGCGAAATGCACAAAAAACTCCTCTGCGGCACCGGCAAAGCCGCCGAAATCGTCGAACTCGCACGCGCCCACGAATGCGACGTCATCGTCATCGACAACGGCCTCGCACCCTCCCAACAACGCGAATGGGAAAAACTCGCCGACCTCTCCGTCATCGACCGCGAGGAAGTCATCCTCGATATCTTCGCTCGCCGCGCACAAACCAAGGAAGCACGCCTCCAGGTCGAACTCGCACGCATGCAATACGCCCTCCCACGCCTCGCCCGCATGTGGGGCCACCTCGACCGCGAATCCGCAGGCTCCGGCGGCGGCGCAGGCGGCGGCGCATCCCGCGGCATGGGCGAAAAACAAATCGAGGTCGACCGCCGCCTCGCACACCTCAGCATCGACCGCTGCAAACGCGAACTCGAGGAAGTCCGCAAACAACGCAAAACCCAACGCAAGGACCGCGAAAAACACGAAACCCCGCACGCCGCCATCGTCGGCTACACCAACGCCGGCAAATCCACCCTCCTCAACCAACTCTCCGGCGCCGACGTCATGGCCAAAGACATGCTCTTCGCCACACTCGACACCACCACCCGCCGCATCGAACTCCCCGACGGCCAACCCCTCCTCATCACCGACACCGTCGGATTTGTTAGAAACCTCCCTCACCGCCTCGTCGAAGCCTTCAAAGCCACCCTCGAGGAAGCCGTCCTCGCCGACTTCCTCATCCACGTCCTCGACGCCACCGCCGAAGACATCGAACGCTACCACGACACCACCCTCGAAGTCCTCGCAGACCTCGGCGCCGAGGACAAACGCACCATCACCGTCCTCAACAAGATCGACCTCGTCACCGATCCCGACGCCCTCGCCCTCCTCCGCCAGAAATACCCCGACGCCCTCCACCTCTCCGCCGCCCAAGGCCTCGGCATCTCCGAACTCCTCAAACACTGCTCCGCAGTCCTCGCCGACCGCGTCCGCCGCCGCCAATACCGCATCCCCCAATCCCGCGCAGACATCGTCAGCCTCCTCCACCGCGACGCCAAAGTCCTCACCACCGAATACGAAAACGACGACATCCTCGTCACCGCCGTAGTCCCCCCCTCCATCGCCGGCCGCATCGAATCCTTCGCAACCATCCCCGCCTAACAGTCATCGGAACCGATCAAGTCCCGCTGCCCCCCGGATTCTTGACTTCCAGCACTTTTGAAAAGATACTCTCCACATGGCCACCAGCTTTGAGGCAATCATCAGGGAAGCACTCGACCTCACTCCTCGCCAAAGACTGAAATTGGCGGAAGTCCTCTTGGTCAGCACGGATGGATTTCCAGACGAGAATAGTCAGGCCGAGTGGGACACTGAGATTCAAGCACGCATCCTGGCGATCGACCAAGGTGACGAAGCAGGTGTCCCATTTGAAGAAGTCATGTCCGCCGCTGACCAACTCCTCTCACGATGACAGTCAGATTCGTGAAGCAAGCCCAACAGGAATTCCTAGACGCCATCCGCTATTACGAGCAAGCAGAGCCCGGGTTGGGTGAGAAGTTCAGCATCGAATCATTCCCCACCATCCCCGCCTAACAAAATCTATCAAACCCCTCCCACCCCCACAGCGGCCCCACCAACAACCTCATTTCTTCTCCAGCTCACTCGACGGCCTCACACCTCCCCCACCCTTTCCACGCCCCTGCCCGCCTCCGCGGTTCCCTCCGCCACCTTGCCCCTGCTTGCCTCCGCATTTGCCATCGCATCCACAAGCTCCTTGCTCGCCATCGAGAATGACCTTCATTTCCTCCGCCGTCAGAGCCTCAGGCTGATAGACCCCGCCGTGTCGGATCAGATTCCGGTGAAATGCCCGCAAGTGGTTGTTGGACGCCGCTTCCAGTTGCGCCAAGACCCCCTTGTGCGCTGGAAAATCCCTCTGCGCCTTTCGCAGATCCGCAATGTCGTGCTCCTCCAACCGGACTCCAACACGGCACGCGTCCGCTGGCGACTTCCTACCCTGCTCCAGCCACTTCCGGTAAAGTTCATCGAGTCCCTCCGATGCAAACTTGCGACCTTCGGGCACCTTCGGAGCAACGACTTTTTCCTCCTTCAGCACCGCAGCCATCAACTCCCGATGACGCGCCTCCGACGAAGGAATGTTTCGCAACGGCATCAACTCCGGATGCGCCTTCGAAAGCTCAACATACAGATCGTGAGCGAGGATCTCCTCCTCATGAAGGCGGATCAGATCCGGCGCTCCAGCCGCTTTCGCGAAACTGGCTAGACCGAATGCTGAGAATGCGGACAGGGCGATGACAAATGTGGATTTCATAACTTTCATGGGTTGGTGTTTGGCTTACGTCGATAAGACTCACTCATTGCCCCAATATTCTCGCAAAGGAAGACATGCGCAGGATCCAGCAGGATATGCCTCGCATGCATGCCCTTGATGTTGCAGGTTTGAATCAGCCCCACCTCTTCCACCCACCAACCATCTCATCCCCGGCTTTCACTGGAACATCCCCGCAACGATTCGTTCCTTCACATGAACCGCAACCACATCACTTGGGTGATCGCCCAGTCGCTCTTTCTCGCCGCGATAGCCATCGCCGCACCCCTCTGGCCCGGCGACTGGCCCAAGGCATTGAGCCTGACTCTCGGCACTACCGCTTTCCTCTACGCCGCATGGACCGGCTTGCTTGGCGTCGCATCCCTCGGCCGAAATCGCACACCCTTCCCCGCACCACGCGCCGGAAGCGATCTCGTCACCACCGGCATCTACGCCATCATCCGCCACCCGCTCTACGCCGCCATGATGGCCATGACTCTCGGCTGGGCCTGCTTCTGGAGCAGCCCCATCGCCCTCGGAATCACCATACTCTTCATCGCATTCCTCCACGCCAAAGCCCGCTTCGAGGAATCACTCCTCCGCACCAAATTCAAAACCTATCCCCAATACGCCGCCACCGTCCCCCGCTACCTCCCCCGCCTGCTGAAACACTGATCTCCCACCCATCCGCCGGGCATCCTCTCCCAATTCCCCTTCCCGCATTCACTAGATATTGATCAATCTAACAACCCGCACGCGCGAAAGAATTCAGAGCGAAAGGCCAACTCATGAGCTTGCTGCCGTCGGATTTCTCGCAACCAAACCCTCCTCAAGAACAAACCATCACCCAAAACCTCATCTCACCAAGATAACACAAAAACCCACCCATCTCCCACAAACCAACACAACCAACATCATGAAACCAAACATCGGAAACATCGACCGCGCCCTCCGCATCATCATCGGCCTCGGCATCATCGGTTACGGAATCGTCAGCAAATCCTGGATCGGAGCCATCGGCGCCGTCCCACTGCTCACCGCATTCATCGGCTTCTGTCCACTCTACTGCCCGCTGAGAATCAGCACCCGTGGAGAATGCTGCAACAACGGAAAATGCGACTGTTGACCAGCCCGCCACCCTCTAACTAAATTCTCGGGCCACCCATCCGAATCCATGAGCTTCTTCGAACGCCAGCTTAGCCTTTGGGTGGCCCTCTGCATGCTCGCGGGCATCGGCCTCGGCAAACTCGCACCCGACCTTGCGAGATCCCTCGACGGCATGGCGATCCATGTCAACGGCGCTCCCGTCGTATCCATCCCCATCGCCATCTGCCTCTTCTTCATGATGTATCCCATCATGGTGAAAATCGACTTCGGCGAAGTCCTCAAAGCCGGGAGAAACCCCAAACCCGTGCTCCTCACCCTGTTCATCAATTGGGCCGTCAAACCCTTCACCATGCTCGGCATCGCAACCTTGTTTCTGGCAGGCTTCTTCAAGGATCTCCTGCCCGGCTCGGAAATCGTCAAGGATGGCTCCACTGTCGAGCTTTACCGGTCCTACATCGCCGGAGCCATCCTGTTAGGCATTGCACCCTGCACCGCCATGGTCCTCGTCTGGAGCCATCTCGCCAAAGGAAACCAGGGCCACACCCTGATCATGGTCGCCATCAATTCCCTCACCATGCTCTTCCTCTACGGATTGCTCGGCAGTTGGCTGTTAGGCGTCAACCGGATGCCCGCCCCCTGGCAGGCGCTCCTCCTCTCCGTCGGCATCTACGTCGCCCTACCCCTCGTCGCCGGATACGCCTCACGCATCTGGATCATGAAATCCAAAGGCCCGGACTGGTTCGCACAAAAGTTCCTCCGCTTCCTCACCCCCGTCTCCATCATCGCCCTCCTCGCCACCCTCGTTCTCCTCTTCAGCTTCAAGGGCGAAACCATCCTCGCCAACCCACTCACCATCCTCTGGATCGCCATCCCGCTCACCATCCAGACATTACTCATCTTCACCATCACTTACGCCGCCGCAAAACGCCTTCGCTTCACCTACGAAGACGCCGCTCCTTCCGCCATGATCGGAGCGTCAAACCACTTCGAAGTCGCCATCGCCACCGCCGTCATGCTCTTCGGCCTCAACTCCGGCGCAGCCCTCGCCACCGTCGTCGGCGTCCTAATCGAAGTGCCGCTCATGCTCTTCCTCGTCCGCGTCTGCCAACGCACGAAACACCTCTTCCCCTCCGAATCCGCGCACACCTGAAAAATCTCCCACCCCGAAATTTCCCACCTCCCGCCAATCGGGCACTCGACGACCCACCGGTTCGGTGTTACACCTCCACCAACGCAGCGGCGCGATCCCCCATCTGAAATCGCTGCCACTCCTTTGCCGACACCGCCTGCCCGCCATGCCACGCCCACTCACTCTCCCTCTCCTCTGCCTCCTCGCCATCTGCCTGCCCGCCCTCGGACAAGAGCCACCCATCATCCGCGCCGTGCCGGTCACTCCCGAGGAAACCCAGCCCACCCCGCCACTCAACCCCGCTCCCACCCCAACAGTTCCCACCCCGC
>SYAP01000318.1 GCA_005787565.1 Verrucomicrobiaceae bacterium
CCAACGTGATCTGCCGATACGGCGACGGAATCTTCGGCCCATCCGATTCCTTCCCCGCCAAAAACAACGTCCCATCCACCCGCAACCCCGCCGCCAACCCGGACCCATGAATCGCCACATCCCGGAAATCATTCCCCGCCGTCTGCAACCCGAACGAAATCCCCACAAACCCCGGAGCCTGCAACGCCCCGGAAACCTGATCCACCCGGCACCGGATCGTGAAACCCGCCGCCTTTTCCCCGAGCGACGCCGTCAGCACCACCACATTCCGGTTCCCTCCGGAAAACGAATTCTCAACCCGCCCACCCCGCACCACCCAGTCCTCAACCGGATTCGCCCACAAATCCCCACCCGTCCACGGCCTGTCCACCGCACCCCACTTCGGCTCCACCGTCTCGGCGGAAACCACCGCCACCATCAATAAATTGGCAAAACTCAGGAATTTCATCGGCAGGGGCACAGTGATTCACCCACCCCGCACACGCAATGCCAGAATCCCACCCACGATTTCCCACCCCCCAGCATCTGCCCTTGCGGAGACGCAACCGCACGGCTTGAATCCGCCCGCCGGAATGTATTTGCTCAAAAAAGTCTTCCAGATCCGCGACCACGCGAATCCGGACCATGAAAAACCCTTCCTCGAACACCTCGAGGACCTCAGGGTCATGATCACCCGCATCGTGGTCACCCTGCTGATCTCCATGATCGCCTGCTTCTCCTTCCAGGAGCAGCTCATGAACGTCCTCCGCCAACCCGTCGAAACCGTCTGGCAAACCCACCTCGCCAACCAACTCCCTAAAAAAGCCAACGGTGCCGCCAGACCCGTCGACGTCAAAACCTGGGAACGCGCCAAAGAAGTCGAACGCGCCGCCGCCGCACTCCCGGAAACAGACCGCGCCGCCTTCTTCTCCTCCCTCAACGACCCCGAACTCCGCTTCCACGCCGAATCCGCCGCCATCTACCGCGCCGTCCTCCTCCTCCCCGAAGAACGCCGCGCCGACTTCCTCAAATCCCTCGACGACCGCGCCGAACTCCGCACCCAGGTCCAAGCACTCCTCAGCATGCCATCCCGCCCCAGCGCGGAAATCGATAGCCGCGGCAACCTCAAACTCATGTCCGCCCTCAAGCCCACGGAGACTTTCATGCTCTCCATGAAGCTCTCCTTCTTCGCAGGCATCGTCGTCTCATTCCCCCTCCTCCTCATGTACGTCCTCCAGTTCATCCTGCCAGGACTCCACAACAACGAACGCAAAGTCCTCTGGCCCGCTCTCGCCATCGGCTTCGGACTCTTCCTCGGCGGCGTCGCCTTCGCCTACTTCTTCGTCCTCCCCCGCGCACTCGGCTTCTTCTTCGAATGGAGCGGAACCCTCGGCGTCTCCAACGACTGGCGCATCGGCGAATACATCACCTTCGCCACCCGCTTCACCCTCCTCTTCGGACTCTCCTTCGAACTCCCAGTCGTCGTCATGGTCATCGTCAAACTCGGCCTCCTGACCTACGAAACCATGGCCCGCACCCGCCGCTACGCCATCGTCGCCATCTTCGTCCTCGCCGCCGTCCTCACCCCCACGCCGGACATGTTCACCCTCTCCCTCATGGCCGCTCCCATGATCATCCTCTACGAAATCTGCATCTGGTTGGCCTACTTCATCAACCGCAAGGAAAAGCAGGCCGAAGAACAAGAAGCCCGCGAACGCATGGAACGCCTCCTCCGCTACGAGGAGGAACACGCCGCATACCTCGAAGCACACCCCGAAGTCGCCGAACACGACCACCATCACGATCCCCACCACCACGATCACGACGACGGCTGGCACGACGACCTCCCACAGCACGACCACCACTCCGACATGCATCCGCCCGACGAACTCGCCGACGGACACACCGACCTCCCGGACCCCGCGGACTCCCCCACCAGCCCGCCCCCGGACAGCATCCCCGAAGCCGAAGAACGCCGGCGCCTCGACTCCTGATCCTCCATCCCCATGACCCCGCCTGCCGATCCGGTCAAAGCCAACGCACGCTCACCCTTCGCCGGCTGCGCCATCCTCATCGCCGCACTCCTGGTGATGATCTTCCTCATCGTCTTCTCCACCAAAGTCCTCTTCTCCCAATACGAGGAAATCCAACGATTCACCGCCGAAAAACCCGTCCCCGTCGAAGTCACACCCATCGAAAACCGCGAGACCGACCTCAACCCCCTCGCCGAAAAAATCGAAGCTTTCCGCGCCGCCCTCACCACCGACGCCGAAACCCAACTCACCCTCACCCCCGAGGAAATCAACCTCGCCATCGCCGCCTACGAACCCTTCAAAGACCTCCGCGGCACCTTCCGCATCACCTCCATCGAAGGCGAAACCCTCCGCATCGCCATCTCCTTCCCCCTCAACGGAAAACCACGCCGCACCCGCGACGGCGAATCCGGCTGGGTCACCTCCGACCCACGCTACCTCAACGCCACCCTCATCGCCAAACCCGCACTCCTCCAACGCGAAGTCGTCCTCCAAATCGACAAAATCGAAGTCCCTAACAGCACCGTCCCCAAAGAGTTCACCGAACTCATGTCCCCCTACCGCATCACCGAACGCTACCTCACCCACCCCACCATCGGCCCCGCCATGGCACGCATCACCTCCGTCGAGATCAAAGACGGCACCCTCATCCTCCGCCGCAAACCCGGACAAATCCCTGCGGACCTCATCACCGACGAAACCGTCGACTCCTCCGCCAAACGCCTCTTCACCTTCTTCGCCATCGCCGCCTCCTGCTTCCTCGTCTTCGTCGCCATCGTCCTCTTCATCGGCCTCCGCGCGAAAGCACGCCGCCCCTGATCACGTTCTCTGCCGGTAATTCCGACAAATCGATCACCCCGCGGCGCTTCAACGCGGTCCACCTCACCACCATGAAACCAATCACCCGCTCCGCCCTCATCGGCCTCGCCCTCGCAGCCACCCTCCCTGCCCAAGATCCCGCCCCCGCAGCTGCCACCCCACCC
>SYAP01000319.1 GCA_005787565.1 Verrucomicrobiaceae bacterium
ACCGCCTCGGCACTGCCGAAATCGAGAGTGCCCTCGTCGCCCACCCCGCCGTTGCGGAAGCCGCAGTTGTTGGTCGCCCGGATGACCTCAAAGGACAGGCCGTCGTGGCGTTCGTCACCCTCAAGCTCGGTTTCGAGGAATCCCAGGACCTGGAAAAGGAACTCCGCAACCATGTCGGCACGGTGATTGGTGCGATCGCCAAGCCGGACGATTTGATCATCACACCGGGCTTGCCCAAAACCCGATCTGGCAAGATCATGCGTCGCTTGCTCAAGGAATTGGTGACCACCGGAAACATCGCCGGCAACATCACCACGCTTGAGGATTTTTCCGTCATCACCCATCTTCAGAACAAAATCCGGCGCTGATTCTGCTAACAGACATCCCATGACCTCGACCCGCTATTTCATCGCCCGCTTCGCTCAGGCTTTCGGGATTCACCGTCGCCAACAGCGAATGGGCGAAGCTGCCAGCGAAATGCACCTGCTGCGTGAAGCAGAAGCGCATTTGGGCGAGGCCATTTGGGAGAACGTCGAGGCGATCGAAGCCGTTTCGGTTGAGTATTGGAACCTCCGCAAGCTGATCAAAGAGCACAACGGAGTCGCGGAAAAACTTACCGAACTTGAGCAGCGCCTCGCCGCCGCCCACGAGGAACGCGCCAGCCTGCTCAACGCCATCCCCGAGCCCCAACAGGAACTCATCGAGCAACGCCAGGCTATTCTCGGCGAGCTGGAAGAACACGCGCGCCGCCGCGATTCCGTCGTTGCCCGCGCCCGCGAAGTCCGCCGCAGCTACGACGGGATGAAGATGAAGCTCGAAGTCCTCGCCAACGAAGCCGGGGAAAATGGCTCGGATCCTGCGGAAGTCTCCAAGGTCAAATCCCGGTTGGCCGACCTCAAGGAGGAATTCACCCGGCTCAAACAAGAGCGCCTCGACATTGGCAAGGAGATCGAAGCCGGCGATCTCAAAATCGACGCCATCGACGCCCAACTCGACGAGAAGAAAAAGGAGCGCCGCGTCCATGCATCCGATGCCTTTCAAGTCATCGGCGATGCCAATAAGGAAATTTCGGCCCTTCGCGCCGAGCTCGGTCTGTTAGAGACTCGGATGCGCCAGCTTTATGCCGAAATCGGCCGGCACGTCAGCCGCCACGCGATGCACGACCCGGCCTGCGCCCTTGCGTCACGTTCACAACGCGGTCTGGTCGATGTGATGCGTGCCCTTCGCCGATCGATTGCCTTCAATCACCGCCTCGGCAACCGCGATTGACCTCGACTGATAGAAATTCCGACTGAATTCCGCCTCAGCGTTTTTCAATCGCCACCAAGGTGATGTCGTCCATCTGCCTTGATTCCCCGGTGAAATCGCGCAGTTCCTCCTGCACCCGTGTTAGAACCGCTTCCGCACCCAGTGGTGCCGCCTTGCGGAAGGCATCGGTCATCCGCTCCATTCCGTATTCCTCCTCCGCGGCATTGATTGCCTCCTTCACTCCGTCCGTGTGGAAAAGCACGCAGTCACCCGAATGAAGTTCCACCACTTGATCCTTCGTCACGCGCTCAAACACCTGCCCGCTGTCCACCCCGAGCGCCAGACCCGGTGAACGGAGGCTCTCCACCGCACCGCTCGCCCGCCGGAAACACAGTGCCGGATCGTGTCCCGCCCGTGCCAGAACCAAGCGACCGCTGCCGGAATCCAAAATGCCATACGCCATGCTGATGAACATGTCCTCGCGGATGTCGGGAAACAGCTGACGGTTCACCGCCGCCAAGACCTTCGAGGGCGATGTCTCACCGGGCGCAACCGACCGCAGAGCACTCCGGCACATCGCCATCAGCAATCCGGCCGGCACCCCTTTGCCCGAAACATCTGCGATCACGATCCCGAACCGCCCGTCACCTAGATCCAGATAATCGTAATAATCCCCGCTGATGATCCTTGCCGGAAGATTCGTCCCGCTGATGCGGAAACCCGGAATCACCGGATCCTCCTGCGGCAAAAGAATCCGTTGAACCTCACGCGCCGTGCGTAACTCACTCTCCATCGCCCGCTTCTCATTCGCCTCGCGGTGAATCCGCGCATTGCCGATCGCAAACGCCGACTGCTCCGCCACCGCACGGAACACCGCGAAATCATTTTCGGAAAACGCCCCGTCCTCATGCCTGCGCGCCACCGCCAGCATCCCCAGGTCCTTGCCCGCGTGACGCAATGGGGACAACAGTGCCGCCACATCTCCATCGTATCGCGTGAACGCATCGCGGAAAGAAGGATGCCCCTTAACATCCGGCACATGCAACGCATCCCCGACCGTTAGACAATGCCCGAGAATTCCCTCGTCAAGCGGCACACGCGAAAGCCTGACGTGGCTCTCCAACGCCCGTGGATCGCGCTCTGCCTTCTTCCGGATCTCCACCGGAATGCCGATCAGCGGCGGGCAATCCTCCGAAACATACGCCGGATTCAGAAAGCTCCCGTCGTCGCTCACGAAATAAATCGCCCCGCCCCGGGCTGTCACCACCCGGTCGATCCCATCCACGATCAAACGAGACAGCAGCGTCGGCGAAGGCTCGTTTTCGATCGCGTGCCCCAGATCATGCAGGAAGGTGAACATCCGCAGTTCCTCGCCCTCCAACTGCCGGAAACGCTTCCGCAATCGCCCCGTTCTTCGCCGGTGGTTTTGCAACGCAATGACCAAGCCCACCGTCGAAATCCCGAAGAAAATCGCAAGAATCAGCGGCGAAAGATGCATCGGTAAAAGATCTAACATCGATGCACTGGGAAAGGGCTCACCGTTTTTCCTGCTTCTCCGCCAGCTCGGCTTCCAGCAATGTCACCACATTCGCGAACTTCCGCGCGTTCTCATCGTTCGCCGCGGAGAGCTCCTGATGCGCCTCAAGCACATGATGGGCCCGCTGCGTGTGACCCGGCTTCGGCACCTCGCGCGGATTGCGCAGTTGCCTGCGGAGTTCACCGATCCGTCCGCGCCACTCCGCGTCCTCGGGTTCGATTTCCATCAGAAAATCCAGTCCCAGATCTTCCAGCGAGTGCCGGTTGCGCTCGCCCGGTTCCGCGATTTGCAGCTTCCCGCCCCTTGCACCCAAGCGGTTCGCCAGCCCGGCCAGCGTTCCCATGAACGTCGAGTCCATCCCGCTGCATGCGGCAAGATCCACCACCACACAATTTTCGCCGGCAAGAATCCGCTCATCGCCAAATCCCTTCACAAGAGGGCTGGTCATGAAGGAGCCCTTGCCTTCACAGCGAATCCACGTGAATCCGTCAAAGATTCCGACTGAAATGGGGCATTCCGAAGTCACAGGAGAAAGTGCATCAACATCCAAAGATGAGACATCACTATAAAATCCAACCTCCATCCGGTCAACCACCCATCTGAGGGAAATCGACTCAGTCCCACAAATAAGACTGCTTCGAATCCAACACCCGGCCACCCCGCAACACCGTGATCTTCCACGCCAGTACCCGACCGCCCTTGAAGTAATCATCCCCCACCACCTGGAACTCCGCTGTGCCCGTCGCATCCGCCGCAGCGAAACGCTTGCTGCTCCGCTTCACCCGGCTTCCCGTCTTGCCCTGTTGATATTCAAAACGCACCTCCACCTCGCCGCTTCCAACGCCGGCCGGATCCCTCCAAATCGCCGTATAGTATTGCCCCAGCCGCTGCCCTCGCTCCTCCATGCTCACGGCACCGTGCAACCTCCGCATCTGCTCGTTCCGCGCCATCGGATCATCCTTCTCGGTCGGCTCCGCACTCCGCACCTGCACCGTTTTCACCTGCAACGTCTCCGTCGGAAACGAACTCCCACCGCATCCGATCAGAACCACGGCCAACGACGACATCACCATCCACAATTTCATGCGCCCATCCAAGCAGGCCCACCCACTCTGACAAGACCCAACATCGTCTCCCTTCTTGTCATCCGTCACAGCAGAAACTTCGACGCCTGCTCCACGTCCTTGTCCCCACGTCCTGACAGATTCGCGATGATCAACGTTTCCTTCGGCAAAGTCCCCGCGATCTTCGAGACATAGGCCATCGCATGCGCGCTCTCCAGCGCCGGGATGATCCCCTCGCAATGCGCCAGTTCTTTGAACGCGGCCAACGCCTCCTCATCCGTCGCGTAGCTGTATTCCACCCGGCCGATGTCCTGCAAATACGCATGCTCCGGGCCCACCGCCGCATAGTCCAGACCTGCGGAAACCGAATGCGTCAGCTCGATCTGCCCATCCTCATTCGCCAGCAACCACGTCTTCGTTCCCTGCAAAACTCCCAATTTTCCCCCTTGGAAACGCGCCGCGTGCTGCTCCGGCGAAATCCCGTGCCCGCCTGCCTCCACCCCCATCATCCGCACCCCGTCATCTTCCAAAAACGGATGAAACAGCCCGATCGCATTCGATCCCCCGCCCACACACGCCACCAGCAAATCCGGCAAACGTCCCTCCTTCTCCAAAATCTGACGCCGCGCCTCAATCCCGATCACCCGATGGAAATCCCTCACAATCATCGGAAAAGGATGCGATCCCAGCGCCGACCCGATGATGTAATGCGTATTCTCCACCGTCGCTACCCAGTCCCGCATCGCTTCATTCACCGCCTCTTTCAAAGTCGCCTGACCCGCCGTCACCGCACGCACCTCCGCCCCCATCAGCCGCATCCGGGCAACATTCAACGCCTGGCGCTCCATGTCGACTTTTCCCATGTAGACCACGCACTCCATGCCAAACCGCGCGCACACCGTCGCCGTCGCCACCCCGTGCTGACCCGCTCCCGTTTCCGCGATGATCCGCTTTTTGCCCAACCGCTTCGCCAGCAGGATCTGCCCCAGGGCATTGTTGATCTTGTGCGCCCCCGTGTGCAGCAGGTCCTCCCGCTTCAGATAGATTTTCGCCCCGCCCAACATTTCCGTCCACCGCTCCGCGAAATACAACGGCGTCGGACGCCCCACGTAATTGTGCAAAAGCCCGTCCAACTCCGCCTGAAACGCCGGATCTTTCCGGGCATCCTCATATGCCGCCGCCAGTTCCTGCAACGGAGCCATCAGCGTCTCCGGCACAAACATCCCACCGAACCCGCCGAAATGGCCGGTCGAATCAGGCAGCGACACACGCGGAGACAAAACAGATGCAGTAGCCATAAAATTGTGACCCACCATCCAACCCCCCCGCCCCACATTCAAGGCGAGATCCCCGCCCGGTGAAAAAACTCCACTTTGTCCCCGATCCTCGCGTCAGATCCGGACCCGCAGATCCCTCAAGCTCCACAACAAGCCCTTCGCGTCTTTTCCGCATCCTCTCATCGTCCTCGCGCCATCCTTTCTTTTCGCGGTGAACCGCTCCCTCGCCCCCTCGAACGCCTCGTTCACAAAGGCCTTGCTGCCGATCACCGCGCCGTCGGCGAAATATCTGACTCGATGCAACAGCAGTCCGGCCAATTTCAAATCAGGCAAATTCGTCCTGTTCTCCTCCGCTTCCAATATTTCCGCCGTGTTCATTTCCGGCTTCACCGCTTTGCGGTCCTTCTTCATCTGCGCCCGGCCCTTCTTTCTCTCCAAGGCAAACTCCATCAGCCGTCGGTAAATCCGCGACGCGTCCTTCCAGCGCTCCGCTTCAAAACCAACTCCCTCGTGTCCAATGCACGCTCTAACAAGGCCTTCGCGCGATTTTTTCCCATTCCCCTTCGCTCCGCCACCGACCGCTTCCCCATAGCTGCTCCAGCGATAGGCTGCGGGATCCGACACCATTCCCGCCCTAACGGGATTCAAGTCGATGTAGGCCGCCATAGTCCGCGCCGCGATGCCGTCCTCGACGATCACACTCTTGTAACGCTCCTCCCACAAGGTGCCGCTGCGGTTGTGGGAGCGGTTGAACCAGCGGGTGAAGCGTTGCAGCAAGGTTTTCATGAACTCGCTGAGATGGTGCATGCGATAAGTGAAGCGCGCGTGGATCTCCGCCGCCCAGTCATCCCGTTTTTCCTTCCTCGCCTCAGCCAATTCATTGGCCACCGTGGCCACAAACAGCTCGGAATAGGTCGCGCGGAGGCGCTTCAGCAACTCCTCATCGGAAATCCCACCCTGCGGCATCGGCGGCACTTCGAGCAGCACATGGAAGTGATTGGACATGATGCAGTAGGACAGCACACGACACCCCGAGAAGTTCTCCTGCATGCGCATGAACTTGCGGAACTGTTCCCGTTCATCATCGCCAAGCACATAACGCCGATCCACCACCCGTGAAATGCAGTGGTAAATCGCAGGCTTTGTGGGCGAGTCCTTCCAAGGAGCAAGAAACCGGGCACGACGCATCCCGGGGACCCTAGACAGCGGGCAGCGAAGGTCAACAAAATAATCTGCAAATTGTCTGTCATTTTGAAGAAAAAGGCGGTGCCAGGGGGGCAAGTTTTAAGAATGCATTTTGTCTGGCAAATTAACAAGATTTTGCTCCATGTTTACGCTCGAACTAGTGGAGCTGGGCTTGTGGTGGGAGTGGGTGGATGATAGGCGGAGAGATGATCAAGGCGCTGTTTTTTCTGGTGGGTTTAGGTGTATCGGCAGTTGCGGAAGGGGTGGAGTTGACGGCTGAGGAATGGAAGGAAGCGCTGCTGGCGAAGCATTGGGAACTTGGTGGATACGTGGCGAGTTATGAAATGGTAGGGGAAAACAATCGGATGGATGTGAAATTGGCAGTGGATTTCGAAAGTCAAACGGCGGTGGTGGAGTTGGTGAAAGATCGTGAGGGGGAGAAGACTGTCGTGCGGCAGTGGACGCAGGGGAGGGACGTGATTTTCATGGAGGTGGACGGTGAGCTGCTGAAATATTCCGGGTTCGTGGGGATGCGGAAGCACGTGGAGGACGTGCTGGAGGTGTTCCCGTTTTCCGGATTGGAGGGGAAGGTGGATTGGAACCCGGTGCCAATGGTGTTGCTGGATGCAGAGAATGTGTCCGCGACGATGAGTTTGTTTTCGAAGGAGGGGGCTGTGTGGTCCGGGTCATTGGAGGATGCGGAGGTCAGCTCTGTGGATGAGAAATCGGTGATGTTTGTGACCGAGGAGCATGGGCAGGTCACCATCTGCCGGGAACACGGGGTGCTGCTGCGGCAGGAGGTGAAGGGAAAGGCCGGGGAGGCGCTGGTGCTGAAGCTTTTGGAGCTGGAGGTGAATCCCGGGGCGTTGGCAGTGACGTTGTTGTCGGCAGATTGGGAAGTGGCGGGGGCGACGAAGCATCCTGCAGAGGCGTTGTTTGGTGTGCTAATGGTGCCGAAGGCGCTGATGCAACTGGTGGTCAAGGCTGCGGATGAGGCGGGTGAAGATCAGCCGGATGTGGAGGATTTGAAGAAGGATCGGACGAAGATCTGGAAATATGTTGCGCCGATGGTGAAGGAGGTTCGGCCGATTTTCCAGAAGGCTCAACTTGAGCCGGTGATGGAGCAGGCGGAGGAGAAGTTGCGGGAGGATTTTTTGGAACGCAAAGGCGATCCTAAGGACTTCAAGGCTTACTTGGTGGGTGAGGAGCTGAGGAAGATGCTGAGGGAGACGTTGGCGGACAGATTGGTTGATATCGGGAGGACTGAGGATGTGGTGGAGGTGTTGCTTTTCGAGGGGAAAGCGGATGTTGTCGCGAAAACTGAGAGGGGTAAGAAGGTGAAGGAGATGCTACTGCGGGCGCTGGTTCTGGGGTATTGCGAGGAGGTGCTGGACCGGGCGATGAAGCAGCGGTGGGGGGAGTAGTTGATCAGCCACGATTTGCCTATTCAGGGAAGAATCTTCCTTTGCGGACGACGCTGGAGACCCAGTTGCAGGACGATGCGGTGACCCGTGTGGAGGACGCCCTGTATCTGATCATCATGGCGCTGGCGGATTCCGGACTGACCATGCCAAATGTCTGTCATTTCGAATGAAAAGGCGATGCTGGTTAGGGCAAGTTTTAGTCTGTATTTTGTCTGTCACTTTGAAGGGAAATGGGTTGCCGGGGGCAAGTTTTAAGAATGCATTTTGTCTGGCAAATTAAGGGGGGTATTCAGGATGCCAGTTGGTCGATGACGATCAGGGTGGTCAGGAGGGTTCCGAAGACGAGGACCAAGCCCAAGCAGATCCAGGAACCGGGGGTTTTGTAGCGATTTTCGGTGCCGTAATCCGCGCAGCGGTCGATCCTTGTGGCGAAGGCGTGCCGTATTACTAGGATGACCCACCCGAAAACATTACTGCCAGCACACTTGGTCGCGCGCGGGTTAGTTCGTCCCTTCCTGTGTTCGCACTTCCGCAGGCCCGGCAGGGGCGGCCTTGTTGGAGGCTCCCGGGTTCGGACGATCCGGTGGATGGGTCTCCTGATTGCGCTTTTGGTGTTTCGTAGGGGTTCATTGAGGCCCCATTTCCTGCCCTATCACCAACGAACCTGACAAGAGAGTCTTCTTTCCTGCCCGCTCGAGGCTAGCCATTCCACGTGCTCCGTCCCCGGGGGGACGGCAAGTTTTTTGATTACAAAATGTCTGGCACTTTGAAGAGATGAGTAATGATGGGGGGAGTGGGGTGCGTGTGGTGGGGTAGGGGGTGGCGGTGGCGCGGAAGAATTCGCGGCCGGTGAGGGGGGCGGGGGTGAGGGTGACGGTGGCGAGGTGGAAGCCTGGG
>SYAP01000320.1 GCA_005787565.1 Verrucomicrobiaceae bacterium
CCCCTCCCAACACCCCGCATCCACCCTTGCCCGCACCGCCCATCCGCGCTTCACTCCGCCAGATGACGCTCGCCGAAAAACAACAACAACTCCTCGACGACCTCTCCCTCTTCCAGGACTGGACCGAGCGCTACGAATACGTCATCGGCCTCGGCAAACAACTCCCCGCCATGGAGGACTCCCTCAAAACCTCCGACCGCCTCATCAAAGGCTGCCAATCCCAAGTCTGGCTCGAAGCCACCACCGAAAACGGCCGCGTCCACTACCTCGCCGATTCCGACTCCCTCATCACCAAAGGCATGATCGCACTCTTCGTCAAAACCCTCGACGGCGAAACCCCCGACGAAATCCTCAAAGCCGACATGTCCTTCATCGACCGCACCGGCCTCAAGGAACACCTCGCCCCCACCCGCGCCAACGCCCTCAACCTCATGGCCACCCAAATGAAACAGCGCGCCCTCACCTTCGCCTCCGCCCAATAAGCCAAATCCGAACCCTCCGTTGAAAACCTCCCGCGCCGAGCTCAAAGCCACCCTGCCCAGCTTCGGCTGGCTGCTCCTCTTCGTCCTCGTCCCCACCCTCCTCGTCCTCGCCATCGCCTTCCGCACCACCGATCCCGCAGGCGGCATCGGCAACAGCTGGACCCTCGACCACTTCCGCGCCCTCGGCCACAAAAGCATCGCCATCCTCCTCTGGCGCACCCTCTGGATCAGCGCACTCACCACCGCCCTCTGCCTCATCCTCGCCCTCCCCGTCGCCTGGTTCACCTCCCGCGCCCCACTCCGCTGGCGCTCCCGCCTCCTCCTCCTCGTCATCGTCCCCTTCTGGACCAACTTCCTCATCCGCGTCTTCGCCTGGAACCAAATCCTCCACTCCGAAGGCGGACTCGCCCGCTTCCTCCGCTCCATCAACCTGTTGGGAGAAAACGACTCCCTACTCTTCAACTCCGGCGCCGTCGTCCTCGTCAGCGTCTACACCTACCTCCCCTTCGCCATCCTCCCACTCTACGCCGCCGCAGAAAAATTCGACTTCGCACTCCTCGATGCCGCGCGCGACCTCGGAGCCTCCGCCTTGAAATCCTTCACCGCCGTCTTCCTCCCCGGCATCCGCAAAGGCCTCGCCACCGCATTCCTCATCGTCTTCGTCCCCATGCTCGGCTCCTACGTCGTACCCGACCTCGTCGGCGGAACCGATGGCCAAATGATCGGAAACAAAATCGCCCAACGCAACTTCGCCGACCGCAACCTGCCCGCCGCCTCCGCCATGGCGGCACTCCTCACCCTCTTCGTCCTCACCCCCCTGCTCCTCCGCAAACGCGAAACCGCCGAACCCTGAGCACCGGGCCCACCCCACACCCTCCATGAAATCCAGCCGCCTGCCCCTGATCACCACGATCCTCGTGCTGGCATTCTTCTACCTACCCATCGCCGTCCTCGTCCTCAACTCCTTCAACGCCTCCCGCTTCGGCACCACCTGGCAAGGCTTCTCACTCAAATGGTACGAGCGCCTCCTCGAACGCGACGACCTCTGGATCGCCCTCGGCAACTCCCTCAAAATCGCCGCCCTCGCCAGCATCGGCGCCATGATCCTCGGTACCTGCGCCGCCTTCGCCCTCAAACGCTTCCGCACCCGCCTCCAAACCACCCACCACGCCCTCGTCACCGTCCCCCTCGTCCTCCCGGAAATCCTCATGGGCATGAGCCTCCTGATCCTCTTCGTCGCCATCGGCCAACCCCTCGGACTCGCCACCGTCACCATCGCGCACATCACCTTCTGCCTCAGCTACGTCGCCCTCGTCGTCCTCGCCCGCCTCCAGGACTTCGACTTCAACGTCGTCGAAGCCGCCCGCGACCTCGGAGCCACCCGCACCCAAGCCTTCTTCAAAATCGTCCTCCCCCTCCTCGCCCCCGGCATCCTCGCCGGCGGACTCCTCGCCTTCACCCTCTCCATCGACGACTTCGTCGTCACCTTCTTCGTCAAAGGCCCCGGCAGCGACACCCTCCCCGTCGTCATCTACAGCATGATCAAAAAAAGCCGCGAATTCCCCGTCATCAACGCCCTCAGCACCCTCCTCCTCCTCATCACCTTCGCCGCCGTCTGGACCTCCCAGCGCCTCACCACCCGCACCGCCCCCCATACCTGAAACACCAAAACACACCCCCTTCGCCTCAACTTACATCGAGAGACACTTTTTATCATTTCTTGCTTGTCCCCACCACCCGCCCACGCTTCCATCCCCGCCATGGCCCGCCCGCGATGGATAGTCCCCTGGTCCGATTCGGAAACAAAACCCACAATCTACCACTGCATCTCCCGCGTCGTCGATCGGCGCCTCGCCTTCGCCTCCGAAGACAAGGAGAAATTCCGCACCTTCATGCGCATGACCGAAAACTTCACAGGCTGCCGCATCCTCGCCTACTGCATCATGTGCAATCACTTCCACCTCCTCATCGAGATCCCACCACCCCCCAAGGACGGCATCTCCGATGAACTCCTCCTCAAACGCCTCGGATCCCTCTACTCCAAATCCTTCGTCGAAGGAATCGCAAAAGAACTCGCCGACGCCCGCGCCCTCAACGCCCAAGGCCACGCGAAAAATGGCGACGCCTACGTGCAACTCATCCACCAGCGGTTCACCTACCGCATGCACAACCTCAGCGAATTCATGAAAACCCTCCTCCAGCGCTTCACCCGCTGGCACAACCGCGAACGCGAACGAAGCGGAAACCTCTGGGAGGAAACCTTCAAAAGCGTCGTCGTCGAGGACGGCATCGCCTCAAAAACCATCGCCGCCTACATCGACCTCAACCCCGTCCGCGCCGGCATGATCCAAGACCCCGCCGAATATCGCTGGAGCAGCTATGGCGAAGCCATGGGAGCCGTCGGAAAAAGCACCGGCGCCAAAGCCCGCGCTGGACTCGTTAGAGCGATCATGGCCGACAAGGGATACGAACCCGACGCACGCCACTGGCCCGGCAAAATCTCGAAAGCATACCGCATGCTCCTCCTCCAGGAAGGCCAGGAAAAATCAACCGATGAAGTCACAACCGACGGTCAGCGGAAAAAGAAAATCCTCAAAAAAGGCATCGATCCCACACTCGCCCAAACCGAACTCGATCAACTCGCCACCGCGCGGGACGTCGCCCTCGGCAAAATCCTCCGCCACCGCATCCGCTACTTCACCGACGGTGCCATCATCGGCTCCCGCGACTTCGTCAACCGCTTCTTCGAAACATCCCGCCAACACTTCAGCCCGAACCGGAAAACCGGCGCACGCCGAATGCGTGGCCACGCATCCCCCGCCAATGACCTCCTCTGGACCGCCAGAGACCTCCGCAAACACATCCACCCGGAACCATCTCAAAACCACTCCTCATAACCCGCCTCAATCCCACTCCCCCATCCCCTGAATTCCCACCACCCCAAATCATTCGTAATCCCCGACCATCCACCCACTCCTACTAAACCTCCCGTAGTTTTCGCGTTGACACTACCACATGTGGTGACCAGTCTCCGCGAAATTGCTCCCGGCAATTCCTTCATGCGTTGCGTCCAATGCGGTTCCCTCAAAGACAAAGTCCTCGATTCCCGATCTTCGAAGGATGGCACATCCATTCGTCGGCGCAGGGAATGTCTTCAATGCACCTACCGCTACACAACCTACGAGCAAATCGAACGCACCGAGCTCAGAGTCGTCAAACGCGACGGCACACGCGAGGCCCTCAACCGCGAGAAACTCATGAGCGGCCTCATCAAAGCCTGCGAGAAACGCCCCGTCCCCATGGACCGCCTCGACCGCGCCGTCGAGGAAATCCTCACCGACCTCCACAAGGACCACCTCAACGAGGTCCCCTCTGCCAACATCGGCTCCAAGGTCATGGACAAACTCTATCAGATCGATCCCGTCGCCTACGTCCGCTACGTCTCCGTCTACCGGCAGTTCGAGAACGTCAACGAGTTCATCCAGGAAATCCAATCCCTCTCACGCCGCGCCGCTCGCGATCCCTTCCAACGCAAACTCTTCAAAGACTGATCCGCACTCTCTAACCCCTTCGCCTCAACAGCACCTCCCTTTCTCCCCGCCGTCGTCCCCTAGCCACCCAACCAACCAACCTTTTCCCCCGACCATCGAAACTACGTGATCTCCCTCATCGGCAACCGCCCCGCACTCCAAATCGGACGCTATCAAGTGATCGATTACGATACCGCGTGGCTCGACGACGCCATCCGCCGCGCGGCACACGCCGCCGACCACACCGACTTCCCCTTCATCAGCGAAATCCACACCGGCATCGTCCAATACCTCGAGACC
Organism: Verrucomicrobiaceae bacterium; assembly: GCA_005787565.1. Lineage (GTDB taxonomy): Bacteria > Verrucomicrobiota > Verrucomicrobiia > Verrucomicrobiales > Akkermansiaceae > Luteolibacter. Next base: position 4,313 of record SYAP01000320.1, read on the forward strand.
AAGTGCCCCCTACGCCTCCTCCACCTCGATGACCTCTTCGACCGCATGCGCCGCATGCTCGTCCAAATCGGCTGCGTCACCATCGCCGAAAAACTCGAACCCCTCGCCCCGCCGATCACCGTCTCACTGATCCGTGCCGCCATGGAAGCCGGCAACGCCTTCGAACTCGCCTTCTTCGAATCCCTCCGCAACGAACTCGAAGACCTCCGCCGCGCCGGCGCCGAGGAAATCCGCTTCGTCGGCCTCCGCGAAAGCACCCTCATCCTCCGCGGAACCCAGAAATGGGACAAACACTGCGACACCCTACTCCGCGAAATCCATCAGTTCCTCATCGCCTGGGACCGCGACCAAAAAGCCGCAACACGCCCCCTCCGCGTCCACCTCGAACCCGAGCGCTGAAACGCCCCAACGCCCCCCGGAGCCGCCACCCCTCACGGCAACACCCGCTCCACCAATGCCACCTGGGAAATCCCCAGACCCGCGAAACAATTCAGCACATCGATCACCCGCTGCTGACCCGCCCCGTCCGCCACACTCAACATCACCGGCAAACGCCCCGCCGGAACCGCCGCCACCGCCAGCGAAAGCCTCGACCGCAACTCGGTCAACTCCGCCCCTCCATCACCAGCCTCCACCGTCTCCTCCCACTCCCCGCTCCCCCAGCGCACCGACCCATCACCCGCCACCGTCACCCGCACCGTTAGATCCGGCAGATCCGGCGGCGAAACACCCGGCCTCGGCAACTCCATCCCAAGGTCCGACTCCCGCGGCACGATCGTCGCGGAAATCAAAAAGTAAATCAGCAGCAAAAACGACACATCCACCATCGAGGAAATATCGATCATCGGACCCGAATCGGCTCCCCCATCACGCAAACGCTGGTCTCGTTTCATCCCCCTTCAAACGAACCAACATCCATTTCCTTTGAAACCACTGCGGATGCCCCCAAAACCGCCCCCACCCATCTTGACCCTTGCCGCACCTCCCCGCCATCGCTTCAATCCCCCCAAGCCGATGGAAATCCAGAAACTGTTAGAAAACAACCGCGCCTGGGCCGCGGCAGTCAGCGCAACCGACCCCGGCTTCTTCGAAACCCTCTCCCACCAACAAAGCCCCCAATTCCTCTGGATCGGCTGCTCCGACTCCCGCGTCCCCGCCAACCAGATCACCGGCCTCGCCCCCGGTGAAGTCTTCGTCCACCGCAACGTCGCGAACATCGTCGCCGAAACCGACTTCAACGTCCTCGCCGTCATCCAATACGCCGTCGATGTCCTCAAAGTCCGCCACATCATCG
>SYAP01000321.1 GCA_005787565.1 Verrucomicrobiaceae bacterium
CATCACCCACCCCTCCGCCGTCCGCGAAACCCTCGAAATCCTCCACCGCGGCCAATCCGCCATCATCGACGCCTCCGCCACCGGCCCCCTCGACACCCCCGTCGTCGAATTCGCAAAATCCATCGCCGTCGCCAAAATCATCACCCTCCTCCAGGAAGCCATCCTCATCGACGGCGCACCCGTCCACGCGCTCCGCGCCGCGGACGCCCCCAACCTCACCCACCGCACCGATCCCGCAGGCGCAGCACTCCTCCTCGCCGCCGCCCAAGCCTGCCACCGCGGCATCCCCCGCGTCCACGTCCTCAACGGCCGCAAACAAGGCGTCCTCGTCGACGAACTCTTCTCTAACGAAGGCGTCGGCACCATGATCCATGCCGACTCCTACCGCATCATCCGCCCACTCCGCGAAGAGGACATCCCCGAGCTGTTAGGCATGATCGGCCGCTCCGTCCGCCGCACCAAACTCATCGCCCGCACCTACGAGGACATCCTCGCCAAAATCAACGACTACCACGTCCTCGCCATCGATGACAACGTCGTCGGCTGCATCGCTCTCCACCCATACCCGGATCAAAACACCGCCGAACTCGCCTGCCTCTACGTCAAACAGGCACACGAAGGCCTCGGCTACGGCCACCAACTCGTCCAACACGTCGAAAAACTCGCCTTCCAAACCGACATCCCACGCCTCTTCGCCCTCACCAACCGCGCCGCCGACTTCTTCCGCAAAGCCGGCTACACCCAGGCCGACCTCCACTCACTCCCACCCACCAGACGCCAACAATACGAAGACAGCGGCCGCGACTCCCTCGTCTTCATCAAAAACCTCTCATAGCGCCCCCGGTTCACCCGGCCCCGGGGATTGACAGCCCCCGGCCGTCTCTCCTAACTAATCACGTTTAACCCATAAACCCATGGTCGAGGCAGCACGCGGACTCCGCGAAATGAAATCAGTCGTCATCCGTTTTGCCGGTGATTCCGGCGACGGCATGCAAGTCGTCGGAGAACGGTTCACGGACACCAGCGTCATGGTGCCCAATGCCATCGCCACCTTCCCGGACTTCCCCGCAGAAATCCGCGCCCCGGTCGGAACCATCGCTGGGGTCTCCGCCTTCCAGGTCCACTTCGGCAGCGAACGCATCCTAACACCCGGCGATGAACCCGATGCCCTCGTCGCCATGAACCCCGCCGCCCTCGCCGTCCACCTCCCGGACCTCGCAAAAGGCGGACTCCTCGTCGTCAACACCGCCGCCTTCACCGACGACAACCTCAAAATGGCGAACTTCGCCACCAACCCGCTCGACGACCCAGAACTCCGCCGCAACTACGAGGTCATCGCCCTCGACATCACCGGCCTCACCGTTGAAGCACTCAAGGAAAGCGCCCTCACCCACCGCGATCGCCTCCGCTGCAAAAACTTCTTCGCCCTCGGCTTCATGTACTGGGTCTATAGTAGACCCATCGACCCCACCATCGCCTACATCAATTCCAAATGGGCTGTCAAAAGCCCCGACCTCGCCGACGCCAACATCCGTGTCCTCAAAGCCGGCTACTTCCTCGGCGAAACCACCGAAACCCAGCGCAACCGCTACCACGTCGCACGCGCCGCCGTCCAACCCGGAACCTATCGGAAAATCTCCGGCAATGAAGCCATCGTCCTCGGCCTCATCGCCGGTGCCCGAAAGGCCGGCCGCGAACTCCTCTACTCAGGCTACCCCATCACCCCAGCCTCCTCCATTCTGGAAATGCTCGCCAGCTACAAGCACTTCGGCGTCCGCACCGTCCAGGCCGAGGATGAAATCGCCGCCATCGGCGTCGCCCTCGGCGCAAGCTACGCCGGCCACATCGGCATCACCGGCACCAGCGGCCCCGGCATGTGCCTCAAAGCCGAATTCATGGGCCTCGCCGGCTCCGTCGAACTCCCGCTCGTCATTGTCGACGTTCAACGCGGCGGACCCAGCACCGGCCTCCCCACCAAAACCGAACAGTCCGACCTCCTCCAAGCACTCTACGGCCGCCACGGAGAAAGCCCCATGCCCGTCATCGCCGCATCCTCCCCGTCCGATTGCTTCCGCGCCGCATTCGAAGCCATCCGCATCGCCATCCAATACTCCACCCCAGTCATCCTCCTCAGCGATGGCTACCTAGCCAACGGCTCCGAACCCTGGCTCGTCCCCGACGAATCCTCCCTCCCGGACATCTCAAAACCCTTCGCCAAAGTCGGAGAACCCTACGTCTCCTTCGCCCGCGATCCGGAAACCCTCGCCCGAACCCAAGCCATCCCCGGCCAACCCGGACTCCAACACCGCATCGGCGGCCTCGAAAAAGATGACAAGGGAACCATCAGCTACGACGCCGAAAACCACGGCCGCATGACCGCACTCCGCGCCGCAAAAGTCGAAGCCATCGCCAAATCCCTGCCCCCATCCGAAACCGTCGGAACCCGCAGCGGAAAACTCCTGGTCGTCGGCTGGGGCGGCACCCAGGGTGCCATCACCGCCGCCGTCGACTCCCTCCGCGCCGAAGGATTCGACGTCAGCGCCGTCCACATCCACCACCTCAACCCACTCCCGGCCGACCTCGGCCAACTCCTCGCCGGATTCGAAAAAATCCTCGTCCCGGAACTCAACCTGGGCCAACTCAGCTTCATCCTCCGCGCCAAATACCTCGTCGACGCCATCTCCTTCAACAAAGTCAAAGGCCGCCCGTTCAAAGTCTCCGAAATCCGCGAACGCATCCTCGAAATCCTCAACGCCTGAAAAACCCAAACCATGGCCACCGAAACCACCCCCGCCCCCGCGCTCACCCGCAAGGACTTCGTCACCCCCAATGACGTCCGCTGGTGCCCCGGCTGCGGCGACTACGCCATCCTCAACGCACTCCAACGCGTCTTCCCCGAACTCGGCGTCCCACGCGAAAAGTTCGTCTGCATCTCCGGCATCGGCTGCTCCAGCCGCTTCCCGTTCTACATGAACACCTACGGCTTCCACACCATCCACGGCCGCGCGCCC
>SYAP01000002.1 GCA_005787565.1 Verrucomicrobiaceae bacterium
AAAACAGAGCATGAAAATGGAAGCCATCGCTCATCTCCGCCGTCTGCAGAAACAGCCTGATGTTGTCAAAAGCTTCTTTCGTTCAGAAACCACGTGTTATGCCGCATGAGGCGTCCCTTCTAAATTGGACTCATTAGTAACGTCATTGATCGAAACACATCGCAGAGTGTGCTTTTGCCAGAAGCGTTACTGGCAAAAACGACATTGAACGCCGTGAAATCGTGATCGGAACCGTTGCGGCTTCGAAGCTCGATAAAGCGGCCAACTCGCTTTAAGGTATTAACTCGCTTGATCATGCAGCGACGCCCGCAGGCGGAATGAAGTTCTTGGAATTTCCCTTCTTGAAGATCTGGCTGGCATTGACGAGGAAGACCTTGTAATCCGGCGCGTCCTTCGCGCCACGGACGGAGGAGGCGGCGCCCCAGATCCATTGTTCGAGGGATTTGTTTTTCTCGGGCTTGGGGGCGGTGGATTTGCGGGCGGGCATTCTTGATCTAAGGGTGGAATCTAACGGTTTTGCATCACGCGGACCCCGAACAATCGGTCGATCCAACGACCAAGTTAGAGATTGGGATGAGGCTGGGAAGGAGAAAGTGGAAAAATGGGATGGGAGATTCGGGATTGGGTTCTCTGGAAGCAAGTAGTGGCGGATTTCAGCGCATTCATCTGTGCGGTCTGATTGATCCAGTGATCTCGCTCCGGGCGGGATGCGCTTGCCACGTCGTGATGCGTTTCAACTCCCCTGCCCTACCGGAAATTCCAACGGGTTCGTGGTGGGCTTTCTGCCTTTATTGGAGCGGTGACGAAGATCGAATTCATTTTGCGGGAGCTGAGGGCGAAGTTGTGGGTGAAGCCATCGGTGATGGGGTTGCTGGCGGTGGGATGGGTGATTCTGGCTTATGCCTACGCATCCTTGTTGCCGGAGAAACTGGAGTTTGGGGTGAAGCGCGACATCCTCCTCAATCTGCTGGGCATCCTCGCCTCGACGATGCTGACGGTGGCGACGTTTTCGGTATCGGCGATGGTTGGGGCCTACTCGGCGGTTTCGACGACGGCGACACCACGTGCAACGCGGATCGTGATGTCGGACCGGACTTCGCAGAACGCGCTGACGAGTTTCCTCTCGGCATTCATTTACGCGATCGTGGCCCTGGTGGCGCTGAGCATTCTGGAATACGGGAACAACGGCCGGTTGCTGCTGTTCATCGGCTATGTGGTGATGGTGGTTTGGGTGCTGGTATCGTTCGTGAAGTGGGTGGACCGGGTATCGAATCTGGGCCGGATGGGCGATACGCTGGAGCGGGTGGAAGCGGCCTGCGGCGAGGCGTTTTCCTCACCGGTGCTGATGGGAACGCTCGGTGCGAGATCGGCGGAAGGAGAGGCTCCTGCGGGAACCGAGATTCTATCCGAACAGCTGGCCTATCTGCGGAATGTGGATGTGTCCGCGCTGGATGCAGTGGCGGGAGAACTGGGAGCGTTGATCCGCCTCCACTGCCGGCCGGGGGCGTTTGTGGACAAGATGGACTCGCTGGCGGTGTTGGTCGGCGGGAAGAAGCCGGATGAGGAGGCGATGCGCAGGATTCACGCGGCCTTCCAGATGGGCGATTCCCGGCGGGTGGAGGTGGACCCGCGATTCGGATTGGTGATGTTTGCGGAGATCGCGGACCGGGCCTTGTCGCCCGGGGTGAATGATCCCGGCACGGCGATTTCCGTGTTGGGCACGCTGGTCCGTTTGTTAGAGAAATGGAACTGCCACACGCGTGAGCGGGAGGAGGTGCGGTTCAAGAACGTGGAAGTGCCGCCCTTCGATCCGCAGGATTTGATGGATGATGCGTTCACCGCGATCAGCCGGGACGGCGCTGGGATTTTCGAAGTGGGTGTGCGTTTGCAGAAGACCCTGCAAACGCTGGCCAAGCTGGGAAATCCCGAGTTGCGCGCGGCGGCGATCCGTCACTCGCGGCTGGCGCTGGAGCAGTCGGACGCGGCGTTGGGAACGGAGGAGCATCGGATGATCATCCACAAGCTGGCAACAGCGGTGGGTGGTGCTGGGGAATGTTAGGGAATGGGTTTCTCTAACATCCATTCGAAAAGCCTACGGGCAGGATGCCCGGGCTGCGGGTTAGAGAGCTTTTCTGAGGAGGCGGATCATGGCATCGGCGGCCTGTTTTCCGGTTTCGAGGACTTCGTGGTGGTCGAGGGCGGCGGGGGTGATGCCGGCGGCCCAGTTGGTGAGGCAGGAGAAGGCGACGACGGGCAAACGCAACGAGCGGGCCTGGATGGTTTCGAGGACGGTGCTCATGCCGACGGCATCGGCCCCGACGGTGCGGAGCATGCGGATCTCGGCCGGGGTTTCATACTGCGGGCCGCGGAGTCCGGCGTAAACGCCTTCGTGGAGGGGCATGCCGAGGTCGGCGGCGGCGGTGCGGATCGCGGTGCGCCATGCGGGATCGTAGGCGTGGGTGAGGTCGATGAAATCGGCCCCGAGCAGCGGTGAGGTGCCGGTGAGGTTGAGGTGGTCGCTGAGCATCATCCACTGGCCGGGCGGGAATTCCCCGTTGAGGGTGCCTGCGGCATTGGTGAGGATGAGGCGGGTGATGCCCTGCGCGGCCATCCAACGGACGCCGGCGCCGACGGTGTGGGGCGGGTGGCCCTCGTAGAGGTGGACGCGGCCTTTCATGAGAAGGACCGGTGCCTCATCGAGGGTGCCGAAGATGAATTTCCCATCATGACCGGGCACGGACGAGGGCGGCAGTCCGGCCTCCGCGAAGGGGACTTCGCGGGTGACGCGGACGGCGTCCGCCAGCGGGCCGAGGCCGGAGCCCAATACGATGCCGGTCATGGGTGGGATCTTTCTGCTAGAGGATTGGTTTGTTGGAATCCGGTGTTCAGCGGGCGTTCATCAGCGCTTCGATCTCGTCGGCTTCGATGGGGATGTTACCCATGATGTCGGTATTGCCGTTGGCTCCGATGACGACGTCGTTTTCAAGGCGGACGCCGAGGTTTTCCTCACGGATGTAAATGCCGGGCTCGATGGTGAAGACCATGCCCTCGGCGAAGGGTTCGTGCGGCGGGGCGACGTCGTGGACATCGAGCCCGAGGTGGTGGGAGGTGCCGTGCATGAAGTATTTTTTCACCAGCGGCTTGTCGGGTCCCTGCTCCTTGGCGGCCTTGGCATCGATCAGGCCGAGGCCGATGAGTTCGGCTTCCATCAGTTCGATGACCTGTTTCTGATAGTTCATCGGCGTGTTGCCGGGGCGGAGGATGTCGTTGGCCCCGCGAAGGACGCGGAGGACGGCATTGTAAACATCGCGCTGGCGCGGAGTGAAGCGGCCGTTGACGGGAATGGTGCGGGTCATGTCCGCATTCCAACCGGCGTATTCGGCGGCGACGTCCATGAGGAGCATTTCGCCATCGAGGCAGCGGCTGTGGTTTTCGATGTAGTGGAGAACGCAGGCGTTTCTTCCTGTGCCGATGATCGGGGTGTAGGCAAAGCCACGCGAACCGCGGCGGACGAACTCGTGGAGGTATTCCGCCTCGACCTCCCACTCGCCGACGCCGGGTTTGACGAATCCGAGGATGCGGCGGAACCCGGCTTCGGTGATGTCGCAGGCTTTTTGGAGGATATCGATCTCGATCGGGTGCTTGGTCATGCGCAACTGGTGCATGAGGGGCGCGAGGCGCTCGTAGCGGTGGAGTGGGTAGCGTGCCTGGCAATCGCGGATGAAGCGGTCGTTGCGGGTTTGCACGACGACGCTGGCGCGGAGGTGCTCGTTGGTGGTGAGATAGATGTGGTCGACCTGCGGGATGAGGCGGTGAAGGAAGCTGTCAAAGCTGTGTGACCACTCGATGCGCTCGATGCCGGTCTGTGCGCGGGCTTGTTCCTTGGTGAGTTTTTCCCCGTCCCAGATGGCGATGAGCTCGCTGGTTTCCTTGACGAAGAGGATTTCGCGTTCCTTGTCGTCCTTCGCATCGGGCATGAGAACGAGGACGGTTTCCTCCTGATTGACGCCCGTTAGATGGAGGAGGTCGGAGTTTTGTTTGAGCGGAAAGGTTCCGTCGGCATTGGATGGCAGGATGTCGTTCGAGTGGACGATGACGATGCTGTTAGGTTTCAGCAGGGCGCGGAGACGCTCGCGATTGAAGGTGAAAAGATCGGGATTGATGGATTCGTAACGCACGGGGGAGATTCCACGCAATCCGGGGTTTCCGGGCAATGCATAAGTGTTCGGAATCTCCGGATTGGCAGATTGGCAAACGGCCAGTCGCAAGCCATCAGCGCTCCAGGGCGGGGCGGAGCAACGGATCATCGGGGCTGAGGCCAGCGAGGCGGACTTTCGCGTTGGATAGTTCGTTGCGTGCTTTTTCCAGTTGGACGGAAAGGCGTTGGGCGCGGGCGTGCCAGGTTTCCAAGCTGCCGGGGACGGAAGGGCTGCGGCCGTTACCAGCCATCGAGCGCGCAGTGGAATACTCGTTGGCGAGGGTGTCGACGCGGGTCTCCCAACGGATGACGAGGGAGCGGGCCTTGGTGAGTTCTTCGGAGACGGCTGGAGCCGCTGGCGCGGTCGGCGCGGTGCCGGGATCGGCGGATGGGGCGCGGCGGGTTGGCGGCTTGGGCGTCTCGGTGGTGAGGCGGTGGTTCTCGTCCTCTGCGTGGAGGGCGGCGCGGCGTTCCTCGTCCTGCCACTGGAAGCGTTCCTGAAATGGGACGGGAAGGTCCGGCCCCTCGATGCGGGCGATGCCATCGGCGTGGCGGATTTCGAGGCCGACAGGCGTGACGCGGGTGATTTCCACGTCCTGATAGGTGCGGCCACCGCGGACGGCGAGCGAGAGATGTTTCTCGCCGATGGCAAGTCGCCACTCAGCATTGCGATAGGCGGCGCGGTATTCGGCGAAGGATTTCTCGAGATCGGTGATGGAGGCGGAGAGGGCGGCGCGCTTTTCTGTTAGAGCATCAATCCGGGCATCACCCCCGGCAAGTTGCGGGGTGATTTCTTTGAGCATTGCCGCGCTATCGCCGGCGGCGTGGGTGGCGCTCAGCAGCAGGTCCTGACGGGCGCGGGCGGTGACGCGGAGTTCGGCGAGGAAGGCTTCGCTCTCGGCTTGGGACCTTTCCAACTCCGCCTGGCCGCGGGAAAAGCGAAACCGGGTATCGACGATGATGGAGAGGAAAACGCCTGCCATGACCAGCACGATGAGGCCGATGAGGCCCCAAACGAGGCCGCTGTTTTCGTCAAAGCGGATCATGGGTCAGAGTTTCGCTTTCAGCGAAGCGATTTCCTGCCGGAGGTTGGCTTGCTCGTTTTGTTTCGAGCGGATTTGAGAGCGGAGCGAGCCGGAGCGATTGATGAACATGCGTCCGGCTGCCCGGGCAGCGGCGGCTTGGGCCTCGGCGTTGCGGATTTCGGCTTCGAGCGACTGGATCTCGCTGTCCAGGGAGACGATGCGGGCTTCCTTGGAGGCGATTTCGATCTCGCGCTTCGCCTTTTCCTCAGCGAGGCGCTTTTCGCGTTCTTCGGCCATTTTCTTGTCGGCCATTTCCCCTGCGACGGCGACGGCGGCGTCGTGTTCGGCGCGGGTCTTGTCCTCTTCGGCTTTCGCGAGTTCCTTCTGCTTGGGATCGAACTGGAAGCGGTCCTGGATTTCATCGGGCAGCTCTTCGAAGGGAATGCGCTTCTGGCCGTCGCGATGGACGATCTGCATGCCGATGGCGGTGACTTCGCGGACGATGACGTTGTGATAGATCGTGCCGTCGCGAGCCTTGAGTTCGGGGATTTCCTCATCCTTGGCTTTGGCGCGGGCGAAGGCGCGGTATTGATCCTTGTATTCCTCGAACGCGGCCAACTGGGTGGTGATCTGGGCTTTGACGGCCTCGACGTTTTTCTTGCTGCCATCAATGGTGCCTTCGCGGAAACGGTTTTCGCGGGTGAGATCGGAAAGCTCCTTGGCGGCGGCGATGCGCGCGGGACCGGCTTCGAGTGCTTTGGATTTGGAGGCGACGGAGGTTTTCAGGCTGCTGATTTCCTTTCCCTGTTCGCGGATGACGGATTCAATGGTTTGGCCGCCGCCTTGCATGCCTTCATCGAAGACGAAAGTGAAGAGGGTGCCAAAGCCGAGCAGGACGATGAGCGCGAGGGCCATCCCGATGACTCCGGGACCACGACCGCTGGACATGAGGTCTGTGAAAGACATGGTGTGCTATGGGTTGAAGGGTGAAGGGTGATGGGTGAAAATCAGCGGACGGAATATTTGCGCTGATAGGCTTTGAATTCCTCATCGATGGACTTCTTGCGGGCTTCGAGCGAGGCGATTTCCTCTTCGAGGGCCTTGATCTCGGCGGTCTGGGTTTCGGCAACTTTCTTTGCTTCCGCGAGTTCAGAGGACTTGTCTGCGGGAAGGTTCCGGAGTTTTTCATCGATCAGGGCGACTTCACCACGGAGGCGGGTGATTTCGGCCTGTTGTTCCTGGGTTTTCTTCACCAGTTCGGGGTCGTCACCGCAGGAGGAAACGGCAATGGCACCCGCGATGCAGGCGGCGAAGCGGAGGAATTGATGAAAGGCAGGAGTGGATGGTGCGTTCATGGACAAGGGAGAACAGGGCTTGGGCTGAAAGGGATGACCACACTACCCGAAATACTTGGAGCTTGGGCCGGGCGCGGAAGATAGGTTTGAAAGCGTGGGTAAACGGTCGACGGGCGGTAGTAGCAGGTGGGGTAGGACTGGTAGTAGATCCAGGTGGAGTTGCGCGGGCGGCTGTAATAGGAGCGGGAGTAGTAGGAGGAGCGGCTGCCGAAGCTGCGGGCGGGCGCGGCCAAGGCGCTCACGCGGGGACGGGTGCTCGCGGCGGCGGCAAGCAGCGAGGCCTGACGCGAAGAGGCTTCCCTGGCCGCAGAGGCGCGCTCGACGCGTTCTTTTTCCTCGATCACGGCGAGTTCGGCCTCGATCCAGCGTTCGTAGGCAATGGCTTGTTCTCGCTCGACGCGCTCGGCTTCGAGGGCGGTGTGGCGCTCGATGCCGAACTGGGCGGATTGGTCTGCGGTGAGGTCGTCGAATCCGAGGCGGGCGGAGCCGTCGCGGTGGCGGATTTGGACGCCTGCGGTATCGACGGAGACGATTTGGGCGTCTTCGAAGCGCTTGCCGTTGGAGACTTCGAGGACGTCGAATCGTTTCCCGACGGCGGCCTGCTGGCGTTGACGGATGACGTCGGATTGGTAGGCGACGAAGGCGTTTTCCTGCTGCTCGCAGTGGGTGAGCAGGGTGGACTTGAGTTCGCGGAGATGAGTGAGGGTTTTCGCGGCGGATGCGTTGCGGGCGACGAGGCTCTCCATTTCCTGATGGGCCTCGATCCGCGGTGTGGCCTGCTCCAGTCGATACTGGGCAAGTGCCAGTTGCTGTGTGAGTTCGATCCGGGTGTTTTCACCGCTCCACCAACCAAGGTCACTCTCGCGCTTCGTGCAACCCACCCCGGCTAACGTTGAAACGGCAAGCAAGGCAACGAGGTTGATTCGGGACGAGCGTTTCATAAGGCAAGCGCCAAAGGGATAGCAAAAATCCGATAGAGATAACAATCGTAAAAACACGAATTCTTTACAAAGCGGGCTCACCCGATTGGGGTCTTGGCAGACGGGCCGTTGGTTCGCAGGATACGCCCATGCGGCTGGCGATTTGCAACGAGACATTCCGGGATTTAGACTTTGCAGAGACCTGCGCGGCGGCGGCACGGGTCGGATACAGCGGGCTGGAGGTGGCACCTTTCACGCTGGGCAACCCCTCGACGCTGACGACGCGGGATGCGGAACGTTTCGGTGCGGTGGTGAGGGATCATGGGTTGGAGATGGTCGGATTTCATTGGCTTTTGGCGAAGACGGAAGGATTTCACCTGACCCATCCGGACCCGGCGGTGAGGCGGCGGACGTTTGATTATGCGAGGCATCTCGCGGAGCTCTGCGCGGCGATGGGCGGAAAGGTGATGGTCTGGGGCAGCCCGCAACAACGGACCCTGGAGCCGTCGTGGGATCGGGCGGAGGCGGAGCGCTCGTTCGTGCGGTTTTTTCAAGAGCTTTCCCCCCATCTGGCAGCGGCGGGGGTGACGGTGGCGTTTGAATTTCTCGGACCAAAGGAAACGAATTTTATCAACACCGCGGCCGAGACGATCCTGCTGTTGGAGCAAATCGCCTCGCCCAACGTGCGGCTCCACCTCGACGTGAAGGCAATGGCCGCCGATGTTCGGCCGATTCCGGAGATCGTCCGGGATTCACTCCCGTGGACGGCGCATTTTCACGCGAACGACCCGAATTTGCGTGGCCCGGGGATGGGCGAGGTCGATTTTCGCGCCATCGCGGCGGAATTGGTGCGTGGAGACTATGAGGGGTGGGTGTCGGTGGAGGTCTTTGACACCACAGTGGAGGGCGAGTGGATGGCCGTGGAAAGTTTGAAAGAGCTGAACAAGGCGTTTGCGAAATAGATTGCACGCAACCTCGTGCTTGCGGTGGCGGCAGGTTCTCGAAAGACTTGCCCGGCGCAGGGCGAAACCCATCCCTCATTCGTTTCCATGAAAACTGATTTGAACTCCCATGAAGACCGACTTCTCGACGAAGCCGCAACCAAAGGCCCGTTGGGCAAAGCAGCCATTTACACCAAGCTCTCCGGTCCGGGCTGGCTTCAGGGGGCAATCACCCTCGGCGGCGGATCGTTGGCCGGGGCACTGTATGTGGGTATCATTTCCGGATACCAACTGATGTGGCTGCAACCGCTCGCAATGGTGCTGGGCGTGATCATGCTCTCGGCAATCGGCTACGTGACGCTGTCGACCGGTCGGCGACCGTTTGAGTCGATCAACTCATGCATTTCCCCCGCCCTCGGTTGGGCATGGGTGATCGCGACTCTGATGGCCAACGTGGTGTGGTCGATGCCCCAGTTCAGCCTCGGCATCGGCGCGATTCAACAAAACCTGCTGCCGTCGTTGGGCACCAGCACGGCATCGACGATCGGGATCGCATCGGTGTTTTTCGTCTCCTGCATGTTCATCAACTATTTCTATGAGTCAGGCAGCAAGGGAGTGAAGGTTTTTGAAAACGTCTTGAAGGCCATGGTTGGTCTGATCGTCATCGCGTTCTTCCTGGTGGTCGGTGTTCTGACCACTTCGGGCTCGTTGAACTGGGGTGATGTGTTCAACGGCATGATTCCGAGAATTTCGGATCTTTATACGCCTGCTGCCGCTTACGTCGAACCAATCGCCGCAACAGGAGAGTTCGCCGCCCACTGGACAAAGACGATTGTGGACAGCCAACGCGATATCATCATCACGGCATTCGGCACTGCGGTTGGCATCAACATGACATTTCTTCTTCCCTATTCAATGCTTCGCCGGAAATGGGGCAAACGGCATCGCGGTCTGGCGATTTTCGATCTGTCGATCGGACTGATCGTTCCTTTCGTGTTGGCGACTTCATGCATCGTGATTGCCGCCGCCGCATCGTTCTATGGAAAAACCGGCGATATTCTGATGAAGGATGGCACGCCAATTCCTGCTGCGGCCAATTCTTACTACCGTGCTTTCAAAACCCACCCGAAAGTGATCGAAGCCACCAAGTCTGCTTCGGATAAGGTTGCCGCAACCCGCGCGGCAGTGGATGCTCTCCCGGCCGCAGAGCGCAACCTGGGCGCGATGCTGGCTGAGCGCGGCAACATCCAGCTTGCAAACACCCTCAGTCCGCTGACCGGACCAACGATCGCACAGAAAGTCTTCGGTTTCGGAGTGTTGGGGATGGCGGTTTCCACCATCATCGTGCTGATGCTGATGAATGGCTTCGCGTTCTGCGAAATGTTCGGAAAACCCGGCAACCGCACCATTCACATGCTCGGCTGCGCGGTTTCCGGGCTTGGCGGATTCGCCGGAGCTTTCCTCTGGGGAAATCCCGACGCGCGCGCGGCCTTGGCTGTGCCGACTTCGGTGATCGGCGGCTCCATGATCCCGATCGCCTATTTCACCTTCTTCCTGCTGATGAATTCGCGTCGTCTGTTAGGCGACGACCTGCCTACCGGCATGCGTCGTGTCTGGTGGAACAGCCTGATGATCATCGCCACCGGCATTGCGACGTATGGTTCGATCTGGGTGCTTTCCACCAAAGGCATGCCTGGCAAAATCGGTATCACCGCACTCATCCTTCTGTTTGTGGTGGGCCTCATCGGCTTCTTCTCAAAAAACCGGGCAAAAGCCTGATCCACTGAAGCAACCTTCCTCAACGTTATGAAATTCGGAATCATCGGAGCCGGCATGATCGGCCACTTTCACGCCAAAGCCATCACCGCCATGACAGGCGGGACCCTTCACTCTGTCTTCGACCTGCGCGCGGAAGCGGCGGAGAAACTGGGCAAGGAGTATGGCGCCAAGCCGTTTTCCAACATCGATGAATTTCTGGCGGACCCCGAGTTGGAGATTGTCACGATCGGCACCCCTTCCGGTGCGCACCTCGATCCAGCGCTGGCTGCGCTGAATGCGGGCAAACATGTGATTTGCGAGAAGCCGTTGGAGGTTACGGTTGAGAGAATCGACATCCTGATGGGTGCTGCGGCGAAGCACGGTAAAACCCTCGCGGCGGTTCTGAATCGCCGTTTTCACCCGGGTATGGATGCTTTCAAAAAAGCCGCGGACCAAGGCCGCTTCGGCAAGCTCACTTCGGCATCGTGTTATGTGAAATGGTATCGCGATCAGGCGTATTACGATTCTGCCGCATGGCGCGGCACCTGGGCGCTTGATGGCGGAGGAGCGCTGATGAACCAGTCGATCCACACGGTGGACGCGCTGATCTATCTCGCAGGCCCGATCAAGGCAGTGCAGGCCAACACCGCATGCCTCGCCCACGAGCGCATCGAGGTGGAGGACATCGTGGTGGCCATCGTCGAGTTTGAAAACGGTGCGCGCGGCGTGATCGAATGCAGCACCTGCACGTGGTCGAAATACGGCCACCCCGCCCGGGTCCAACTCGCTGGCACCGATGGCTCCGTCTTCCTTGCGGATGAGTCGTTCGAGCTTTGGGATTTCCGCAACGAGCAACCGGAAGACGCGGAGATCCGCCGCACCCTGATGAAGGGCCATGAGGCCGGGCTCGGTGCGAATGATCCATCAGCGATCAATTTCTATCAGCATCAACGCAACTTCGAGGAGGTGGTCAATGCGATCCGCGAAGGTCGCGTGCCGACCACATCCGCCGCCGAAGCGCGCAAGCCGGTGGCCGTGATACGTGCGATTTATGAAAGCGCCCAAAACGGTGGCAAGCGCGTCGAGCTTTGAGCATAATCCACCTTTGAGAAATACCCCAAGTCCAGTGGGAATCGCCCGCTCGCGACCATCTTACGGGTGTTCAAAATGCGGGGCATTCCATCGAGCTTCGCACCGATGGCGGATGATCCACCGCCATCGAGATTCATCGCTTGCGCCGATCCGAGGTGGAGCAGGTAATCAACAAGCGATTCAACCCGGAAACCGAAGTTGGATAGGCCATCGTTTGGCTATAGGTCATTTGATAGAAGGGTTGTGTCGAATAATCGCACATCGCACCCCTTCACCAAACGATGCAAAGATCTTGAAAACCCGTCACACCCTTCGAAGGCCTCGACAGCCTCATCGCCTGTTTCGAGCGGACCGGTCGGGCCGGACAAATCGGCGGCTTGATGCCCTTCACCTACGCCAGCACCAACGCCACCCCGCCGGCTCAGACACTCGTCGCCTTCATCATCTCGTTAGTCGACGGGGCCCGGTGCCTCGCCCACACCGACTGGCTTCGTGCCGACAAGGCACTTCACGCCCTACTCTGCATCCAGCGTTCTCCCGGCACTGACACCATCCGTAATCTCCTCACCCGTTTCCGTCAGGGCCATATCGAAGAGTTCTGGCGGCCACTTTGGAAATGCCTGCTCACCCCCTCTTGGCCAGTGGAACCGGAATCCTTCAGCCTCGATCTGGACAGCACGGTCTTCCAGCGCAGTGAAGAACGAGGAAGAAGCCAAGCGCGGCCCGCCCCGGTCGCAAAAGCCACCAACCGTTGCTCGCCTTTCTCGCAGAAGCCCCACTCGTCCTGCACGCCTGGCCGCGTTGTGGCAACACCGACAGTGCCCGCGGCGCGGCAGCCTTCCTGACCGAGACCCTCACCCTCATGCCCGCCCATTGGAAACTGCGCACCGTGCGGGCCGATTCCGGATTTTTCGAAAACGCGCTGCTCACCTTCCTCGAAGCACGCGCCATCCCCTGCTTCGTCGTCGCCCGCATCACCCAGACAGTCAAACGCAAGACCGCCAGAGCCACCCAGCGAGGATCTAGCAGCGGAAAAATCATCCTCGAACAATCGCGCCGCCTAACCCGCAATCACTCAACTTAGGTCTTCGGGCTCAAATCAGCACACGAGAGCGCTCCTCCGACACTTCTTTCCCACTTCTCACTTCTAACTCCCCACCACTCGACTCTCCACCTCCCCATCCATCACCCGCGTCCGCAAAAGCCCCCCCGCCTTCACCCCCGCCACCGACCGCAGCGCATTCCCCTCTTCATCCAACGTGATCGAAAACCCACGCTGAAAAGCCGACTCCGGCCCCAACGCCCTCACCATCCCCCGCAGCCGGTTCACCTCCCGCTCCCTCCCCTCCAGCTCACCCGCCACCCGCCGCGCCATCCGGTCCCGCAGCGCCGCAAGATCCACCAACTGCCGATCCAGCACCCGCAGCGGATGCTGACCCCGGTGCGCCGCTTGCAACTCGCGCACCCGCAGCGCAAACCCCTCCAAACGCCGCGCCACCACCTGCTCCATCCGCGCCCTCAGCCCAGCCAGCCGCATCACCGGCTCACGCATCACCCGCTCCGCATCACGCCGCAACATCCGCCTCCGCAGCCCCTCAAGCACCGCCTGCCCCTCCTCCAGCCGATCCCTCACCGCCCGCTCAACCCGCTGCCGCGACCTCATCAACCGCCCCCTCAACTCCTCCCCATCCGGCACCGCCAACTCCGCCGCCGCGCTCGGCGTCGGCGCACGCAAATCCGCCACAAAATCAGCAATGGTAAAATCAATCTCATGCCCCACCGCCGAAATCACCGGAATCGGGCACCCCGCGATCGCCCGCGCTACCACCTCCTCATTGAAACACCACAAATCCTCCAGCGATCCCCCACCCCGACCCACAATCAAAACATCACACCCCGGCAACCCGAAATCCTCCCACCGCCCCAGCCGCTCCACCGCCCGTGCGATCTCCACCTCCGCCCCCTTCCCCTGCACCCTCACCGGCAGCAACACCACCTGCACCCACGGCGCCCGCCTCCCCAGCACATTCTCCATATCCCGGATCGCCGCGCCCGTCTCGGATGTCACAATCCCGATCACCCGCGGAAACACCGGAATCGCCCGCTTCCTCGATGCGTCAAACAAACCCTCAGCCGCCAACTTCTGCTTCAGCGCCTCGAACTTCGCCTGCAAATCCCCCGCCCCCGACCGCTCCACCCGCTGCACAATGATCTGCAACTGCCCCCGCGCCTCATACACACTCGCCTCCGCCCACACCCGCACCTTCGCCCCATCCTCCAGCGCCTCGCTCCCCGTCCGGCTCCGCGCCCCAAACATCGCGCACTGAATCTGCGCCCCCGCATCTTTCAGCGAAAAATACCAATGCCCGCTCCCCTGCTTCTTCAAATTCGAAACCTCCCCCTCCACCCACACCGACCCCAACTGCACCTCTAACAAATTCTTCATCCGCCGCAACAGCTGCGTCACACTCAACGCCTTCGGCTCCGCCGGCTTCGGCTTCGAAAACAAATCCATACCCCACCCTGCCCACCCCCAAAAAAATTTCAACCCTCATCCCCTCCCCCAAAAAAGTGTCCCGACTGCCTGCCCTTCGTCTTGTCCGCCGTAGCTTCAGCGAAGGAGGA